>DASVWT010000331.1:0-31930 GCA_036393055.1 Steroidobacteraceae bacterium | reverse complement strand
CACGATCTCCGACGACCAGCTCAACTCCGCGCTCGCCGATGTGGCCAAGCGCAACAACATCGCGTTCTCCGACCTGCCGACGGTACTCTCCCAGCAGGGGATCGACTATGCGAGCTACCGCGAGCAGATGCGCCAGCAGCTGACGATCGGTCTGCTACGCCAGCGCGACGTGCTGCAGCGCATCGCCGTCACGCCGCGGGAGATCGACCAGTTCCTCGCCAAGCAGACCTCGCAGCCTTCGGCCAACGAGGAATACAACGTCTCGCACATCCTGATCGCGGTGCCGCCGAACGCCACGCCGGCGCAGATCGCCCAGGCTCAACAGCACGCCACCGACGTCTATCAGCGCGCCAGCAAAGGCGAGGACTTCGGCAAGCTGGCGGTCGCCTACTCCAACAGCGAGGATGCCCTGGAGGGCGGCTCGCTCGGCTGGCGCCAGGGCTCGGAGCTGCCGACCTTCCTCACCAGCCTGATCCTGAGCCTCAAGCCCGGTGAGGTCGGAACGCCGCTGCGCACTCCCACCGGCTTTCACATCGTCAAGCTCAACCAGGTCCGCACCCCGGACAAGAAGCACATCGTGGAGCAGATCCACGTGCGCCACATCCTGCTGAAGACCAACGCGCTGCAGGACGATGCGACCGTGCGGCAGCGGCTCGAGCAGATCCGCCAGAGCATCCTCAAGGGTGAGAGCTTCGCGGTCGCCGCTTCCGCCTCCTCCCAGGATCCGGGATCCGCCTCGCAAGGCGGCGATCTCGGCTGGCAGAGCCCGGATGTCTACGATCCGAGCTTCGCCGCCGCGGTCGAAAAGCTGAAGGTGGACGAGATCAGCGAGCCCTTCAAGACCCGGTACGGCTGGCACATCGCGCAGCTCCTCGGGCGCCGCAGCCACGATGAGACGCAGGAGGTCAAGCGGCTGAATGCGATGGAGGCCATCCGCGCGAGCAAGGCCGATGAGGACACGGAGCTCTGGCTGCAGCACCTGCGCGATGACGCATACGTCAAGGTGATGACCGGCTGACCGGCTGGGGCCGGCCCCATGCTGCCGCGTATCGCGCTGACCTCCGGGGAGCCCGCCGGTATCGGACCTGACGTCTGTCTGGCGATCGCATCGCGGGCACTGAACTGCGATCTGGTCTGTCTGGGTGACCGGGAAATGCTGGCTGCGCGCGCGCGAGCGCTCGGCTTGGATCTTCGGTTGCGGCAGTACGACGGCACATCCTGCCGCCACGTGGGCGGCGCCCTCACCGTGGAGCATCACCCGCTGCAACTGCCGGTCGTTGCCGGCCGACTCGACGCTCGCAATAGCCCTTATGTCCTGCGGATGCTGGAGCGGGCCTGTGACGGCGCCCTCGGCGGCGAGTTCGCCGCGATCGTCACCGCGCCCGTACACAAGGGCGTGATCAACGACGCCGGGATCGCCTTCACGGGCCACACGGAATTCTTCGCCGATCGCACGCATGCCCCGCGGCCCGTGATGATGCTGGCGACAGACGCCCTGCGGGTTGCGCTCGCCACGACGCACTTGCCGCTTGCGCGCGTGAGCGGGGCGATCACCGGCGAGTTGCTTTGCGAGGTGCTGCAGATCCTCGATCGGGATCTGGCCCGATGGTGGGGCATCGCCCGGCCGCGGATCGCCGTCTGCGGCCTGAATCCCCATGCGGGTGAGGGCGGTCACCTCGGCGACGAGGAGATCCGCGTCATTGCGCCGGCGGTAGCGCACATGCAGGCGCAGGGCTTGCGGGTCTTCGGCCCAATGCCTGCGGACACGGTCTTCGTGCCGCGCATACTCGCCGATTTCGATGTGGTGCTCGCCATGTACCACGATCAGGGCCTGCCGGTGCTCAAGCACGCCGGCTTCGACACCGCAGTGAACATAACGCTCGGCCTGCCAATCCTGCGCACGTCCGTCGACCATGGCACTGCCCTCGATCTCGCCGGCACCGGCCGCGCGGAGCCAGGAAGCCTGGCGGCCGCCATCGATCTGGCGGTGCGGTTGGCATCGCGGGTCGTGTGATGACACAGCAGGGAGTCCGGCCCAGAAAGCGGTTCGGTCAGCACTTCCTGCACGACCCGGCGGTGATCGAGCGCATCGCGGCCGCCATCGCACCGCAAAGCGGTGAGGTCCTGGTGGAAATCGGCCCCGGACGCGGGGCGCTCACCCGCCGGCTTCTTGAATCCGATTGCGGCTCCCTCGATGCGATCGAGATCGATCGCGACCTTGCAGCGCTGCTGCGCGAAGAGTGGCGCGGGGAGCCGCGGCTCACCTTGCACAGCGCGGATGCGCTGCGGTTCGACTTCCGCGCGCTCGCACGCGAGCGCGGCCAATCGATCCGGGTGGTCGGCAATCTGCCCTATAACATCTCCACACCGCTTCTCTTTCATCTCCTGGAGAGCGTCGGGGAAATACGCGACCTGCACGTGATGTTGCAGCGCGAGGTGATCGCCCGAATGGCGGCACAACCGGGAGAACACGCTTATGGACGCCTAACGGTGATGCTCTCACCCTGGGTCGAGGTGGAGCGTCTCTTTGACGTAGGTCCTGGCGCCTTTCAACCACCGCCGAAGGTCTGGTCGGCCGTCGCACGGCTTACCGTCAGGACTGGGCCGGCGTTTCCGCTGAGTCCCGCTTTCCCGACAGTCGTGGCCGCAGCCTTCGCCCATCGCCGCAAGACGCTTCGCAATGCCTTGCGCGGCATCGCCACCGCGGAACAGATCGAGAGCTGCGGGGTGGATCCAGCCACTCGTCCCGAGACTGTCTCACCCGCCCTCTTCAATGCCATCGCGCACGCAGTGAAGCTGCCGCCGGGCGCCGTCTGAGATAGGATTACGTAAGCGCCGCTGCGGCGGCTGGCATTTCCCTGTGCCTGTGGCTTCTTCGAGGGCCGGCTCATGTCCACCTACCCGTACCGTCGCATCCTGCTCGTGGTCGACCTCACCGAGGACAGCCTGCAGATCGGCAGGCGCGCGCGAGATCTGGCGACCACCGTCGGCGCGGAGCTCGAGCTGCTGCACGTAGTGGAGTTCATGCCGGTCGAGCCAATGGGCGAGACGCTGATGCCCGCGGTCCGCATCGAGGACGAGCTGCTCGCACGCGCACGTCAGCGTCTTGGCGCCCTTGCCGAGGAGCTCGGGCTTCCAGGCGCTCCGCACCGCGTCGAGTGCGGCAACGTCAAGGCAGAGGTGGTGCGGATCGCACGCGAGCGGCAGATCGATCTGATCGTGCTCGGCAGCCGCGAGCGTCACGGGTTCTCGATTCTGGTGAACTTCACCGAGGACACCGTTCTGCACGCCGCGCCTTGCGACGTGCTCGCCGTGCGGGTCGGCAGGGCCGCCGCCGGTTAAAATCCACTGCATGAGCCAGGAGCAGCCGCACAAGATCCGTGTCGAGGTCAGCACGAGCTACCTCGACGAGCAATCGAGCCCCAGCGAGCAGCGATATGTCTTCTCATACACCATCACCATCCGCAACGAGGGCCAGCGCGCGGCCAAGCTGCTGACACGGCACTGGATCATCACCGACGCGAACGGCCAGGTGAAGGAAGTCCGCGGCGAGGGCGTGGTCGGCGAGCAGCCTCACCTCAATCCGGGGCAGGGCTTTCGTTACTCCAGCGGTGCGGTCCTGGAGACCCCCGTCGGCACCATGGAGGGCAGCTACCAGATGGTGGATGCCGAGGGGCAGTGCTTCGATGCGCCCATCGCGCCTTTCCGGCTCGCAATCCCCGGCATCCTGCAGTGAGCCGGTACGCCATCGGCGACATACAGGGGTGCTGCGAGGAGCTGCGGACACTGCTGGCACGGATCGGATTTTCAGCCGATCGCGACCGCATGTGGCTGGTGGGCGATCTGGTCAATCGCGGCCCCTGCTCGCTCGAAGTCCTGCGATTCGTCCGCGCGCTCGGCGACAACGCCATCGTGGTCCTCGGCAATCACGATCTGCATCTGTTGGCGGTCGCCTGTGGCTCCCGCCCGGCCCGGCGCTCCGACACTCTGGATGAGATCCTCCGGGCACCCGACCGTGACTCCCTGCTCGAATGGCTCGCAGCCCGTCCGCTCGCGCACTTCGAGGCGGGAGACCTGCTGGTTCATGCGGGCGTCGTGCCGCAATGGACGGTGGAGACGACTCTGGGACTCGCACGCGAAGTCGAATCGGCGCTGCGCAATGATCCGCGCAATCTCTTCGAGCACATGTACGGGGACGAGCCGGATCACTGGAGCGAGGAGCTCGCCGGCACCGATCGTCTGCGCTTCGCCATAAACGTGCTGACTCGCGTCCGCGTGTGCAACCAAGAAGGACGTATCAACTTACGTCTAAAAGGGAAGCCTCCCGCGGCCGGCTCGCCATGGATTCCATGGTTCGATGTCCAGAGCCGCCGCACGAGCGCTGCTCGGGTGGTCTTCGGCCACTGGTCCGCGCTGGGCCTCATCGTGCGCGATGATGTCATTGGACTCGACTCCGGTTGCGTCTGGGGCGGTGCGCTCACGGCCGTCGATCTCGACAGCGACCTTGCCGCAGGCGACGCGCCGGTCTCACTGCCGTGCAACGGCTACCAATCGCCTGACGAATAGCAGCGGGAGAGCCCAGATGAAGCCTTTGAAAGCATTCAATCTTCACGGCTGGATCGACCAGCACCGGCACGTGCTCAGGCCGCCCGTCGGCAACAAGCGCGTTTTCGAGGACGGCGATTTCATCATCATGGTGATCGGTGGTCCCAACTCGCGGCAGGATTATCACGTCGATCCCGGGCAGGAGTTCTTCTTCCAGCTCGAGGGCGACATCGTGTTGCGGACCATGCTGGACGGCCGCGCGGTGGATGTGCCGATCCGCCAGGGCGAGGTGCTGCTGCTGCCTGCCGACGTGCCACACTCGCCGCAGCGGCCCGCCAATACGATGGGCCTCGTCGTCGAGCGGCGGCGCCGGCCGGGAGAGCGCGACGGCTTCCAGTGGTACTGCGCGCGCTGCTGCAAGCTGCTGCACGAGGAATTCATCGAGCTGACGGACATCGAGAAGCAGTTGCCCCCGGTGTTCGAGCGCTTCCATGCCAGCCGCGAGCTGCGCACCTGCCGCCACTGCGGCACGGTCCTGGAGCGCCCCGGTTGAATGCCCGATTGGAAGTGGACGGACGGGAGGTCTGCGTCGACCTCACGTGCCCGTTCGACCTGAGCGTGGAGCTGGACTTCCAGGGAGCGCAGCCGCGGCACTTCGGTGCGCCGCGCGCCGGCTCGCAACCCTTCTCGGTTCCCGGTTTCCCTGGCTCCGTGGTGCACGGTGCGAGCTGCAACTGCGAGTCCATCACACTGATCCCTCACTGCAACGGCACTCATACCGAGTGCGCGGGTCATCTGACGCGGGAGCCACTGCATGCGCATCGCAATGTCCCGCGAGGCCTCGTACCGGCGCTGTTGCTCTCCGCGAAGCCCGTAAGTTCCGGCCAGACGCGTGACAGCTCCGATCCGGCGCCGCATCCGGACGACCTCCTGGTAACTCGCAGTGCGCTGGATGAAGGCTGGCCGGCGGTGCTGCCATTCGTCCCGAGCGCGTTGGTGATCCGCAGTCTCCCCAACGAGATCGCCAAGCGCACACGCGACTACACGGAAACGACGCCCCCGTATCTCACGCGCGAGGCAGCTCGATACCTCGTCGAGCGCGGCATCGAGCACCTGGTCGTGGATCTACCTTCGATAGATCGTGCTCACGATGAGGGACGCCTCACCGCGCACCGGATTTTCTTCGGCCTGCCTCCCGGTGAGTCGGCGCTGGCCGCCGCCACGCGCTCGCAGTGCACGGTCACGGAGCTGGCCTACGTCGCGGACGAAGCCGCCGACGGCCCCTATCTGCTGCAGCTGCAGGTACCAGCCGTCAACGGTGATGCGGTACCCAGCCGCCCCTTGCTGTTTCGGCTGGACGCTTCCCCGGCCGCGCCAGTCTCGACGCAGGCGGCTGCGCGTACATGACTCAACCGGCCTACGAGCCCACGCTGGAGTTCGCCCGCCGCCTCGATGCGGCGGACCCGCTGCGCGATTTTCGGGAGCGGTTCGCCCTTCCTCGCGGCGAGCAGGGTGAGCCGCTCGTGTATCTTTGCGGACATTCCCTCGGCCTCATGCCGCTCGCCGCCCGCGGGATAGTCATGGAGGAGCTGGACGACTGGGCGCAGCTCGCAGTCCTGGGCCACGAGCACGCGCGCCGGCCATGGATCCCGTATCACGAGAATCTTCGCGATGGTCTCGCGGGGCTCACCGGCGCGCAGCCCGGCGAGGTCGTCGCGATGAGCTCGCTGACGGTCGACCTGCACCTCATGCTCGCGGCGTTCTATCGCCCGAGCGGCGCCCGGCGCCGCATCGTCATCGAGGCCGGCGCATTCTCCTCCGATCGCCACGCCGTGGCCTCGCAGATCGCCTGGAGGGGCCTCGACCCGCAGGAGGCACTGGTCGAGCTGTCCCCGCCCGAGGGCGTGGACACGATCCCCGAGGAATCCATCGAGTCATACCTCGAGGAGCACGGCGCGGAGGTGACCCTCGTCCTCTGGCCGGGCGTGCAGTACCGCACCGGACAGGCATTCGATCTCGGCCGGATCGCGCGCGCGGCACACCGTGCCGGCTGCGTGGCAGGATTCGACCTCGCCCACTCCATCGGCAACATGCCGCACGCGCTGCACGACATCGGCGCCGACTTCGCCGTATGGTGCAGTTACAAGTATCTCAACGGCGGTCCGGGAGCCATCGGCGGCTGCTTCGTCCACGAGAAGCACGACCCGCCTCACCTGGCCGGCTGGTGGGGGCACGACCCGGCGACTCGCTTTCGCATGGGGCCGGAGTTCCATGCCGCCGCCGGCGCCGCCGGCTGGCAGCTCAGCAACCCGCCGATCCTCTCCGCCGCGCCGCTGATCGCCTCGCTGCAGCTCTTCCAGCAGGCAGGGCTGCAAAGGCTGCGGCGCAAGTCGATGGCGCTCACCGGCTACCTGGAATATCTGCTGGACCGGCTCACTCCCGACGTGCAGCTCATTACACCTCGCGCCGCTGAGTCGCGGGGCTGCCAGCTTTCTGTTCGCATCACGGGGCCTCGCGGGCGCGGACGACGGGTGTTCGAGGCTCTCACCGCCCGGGGCGTGATTGCCGACTGGCGCGAGCCCGACACGATCCGCCTCGCGCCCATCCCCCTGTACAACAGCTTCGCAGACGTCTTTCGCGGCGCCGAAGCGCTGGCGCAAACCCTGCGCCTCGAGCCGTGACGCCTCTCGCCAAAGACCCGGCTAACGACCCGGCCAACAGATCGGTCAACAGCCCGACCAACGGCTTGGCCAGCTGCCCGGCAAATATCGTCGGCGCCGGCCTGGCAGGCGCCCTCCTCGCCGTTCTGCTGGCGCGCCGCGGATTCGCAGTCCACCTGTACGACCGCAGGCCCGACCCGCGCACCGCCAATAGCGAGCGCGGTCGCTCCATCAACCTCGCGCTCGCCGCCCGCGGCATCGTGGCGCTCGAGCGAGCCGGCATGATGGACCGCATCCGGCCGCTCCTGATCCCAATGCGCGGCCGGATGATCCATTCGACCTCGGGCGAGACGCAGCTGCAACCGTATGGGCAACGCCAGAACGAGGTCATCTTTTCGGTCAGCCGCAGCGAGCTCAACCGGGCGCTGGTAGAAGAAGCGGCCCGCCACCCGCGGGTGCGGCTGCGATTCCGGCACACCTGCCTGGCAACCCTGCCGGAATCGGATGCGCTGCGCTTTCGGGACGAGGCCACGGGTGAGGAGTGCAACATACCGCTTGCGCCCACCTTTGCGACCGACGGCGCCGGATCGGCCGTTCGCGCCAGCCTGGCGAGGGCGGGCCTCATCACCGCGCGGGAGGACCGGCTCGACCACGACTACAAGGAGCTGACGATCCCAGCGGCACCCGGCGGACGCCATGCGATGGAGCCTCACGCGTTACATATCTGGCCGCGTGGCGGCTTCATGCTCATCGCCCTGCCGAATAGCGACGGCAGTTTCACGGCCACGCTCTTCCTGGCGCGCAGCGGCCGTGATGGCTTCGACTCCCTGACCGGCCCGGATCGCGTCCAGGCGCTGTTCCAGAGCCAGTTTCCCGACGCGCTGCAGCTCATGCCGCATCTCGTCGAGGAATTCACCGGAAACCCGCAGGGCTTTCTCGGGACCGTCTACACGCGCCCGTGGCACGTCGGCGGCAAGGTACTGCTCCTCGGCGACGCCGCCCACGCCATCGTCCCCTTCCACGGCCAGGGCATGAACGCCGCTTTCGAGGACTGCCTCGTGATCGACACTTTGCTCGATGGGCACGACAGCTGGGACGCTCTGTTCTCTGATTTCGAGCGCTCCCGCCTCCCCAACACCAACGCCATTGCGCAAATGGCCCTCGAGAATTACGTCGAGATGCGCGACACGGTGCGCAATCCCACCTACCTCCGCCGCAAAGGGCTAGCCCTGGAGCTCGAGCGCCGCTTCCCCGACCGCTTCATCCCCCGTTACTCCATGGTGATGTTCCACCCGGAGATCTCCTATGCCGAGGCGCTGCGGCGCGGGGTGGTGCAAAGCGAAATCCTGGCAGAGCTGCACGACGGGCACGCGCCCAAAGAGGTGGATTTCGACATGGCGCAGAAGCTGATCGCTCAGCGACTCTCCTGAGAGATATTACGCGTTGCGCCCGATTGCGCGAGTCAACGCCCATGCCGCACCGGCGTTCGAGAAACTCGAAATCTGGACAAAGCCGAAAGTTTTCGTCGAGTTTCTCCGTCGTTTGCCGTTATGCACGACGTCAGCTCGCACGTTTGCAGATACGCCGCTCTATGCCTCTGGCAAGACGATCGCGTGAGTTGACTTGACTTCCTCCATCACGAAATAAGTGTGCGTCTGCTGCACGCCTCGCACGGATGCGATGGTGTCGCCGAGCAGGGTGCGGTAGGCCTCCATGTCTTTGACGCGCACCTTGAGTAGATAGTCGAAGCCGCCCGCAACCATGTGACATTCCATGATCTCATCGTGCGCCCGCACCACCTCCTTGAAGTGCTCGAAGGCCTCCGGCGTGGTGCGGTCGAGTGAGACCTCCACGTAAGCCAGCAGGCCTAATCCGAGCTTGCGCCCATTGAGGCGTGCGAAGTAGCCATCGATGAATCCCGCGGCCTCGAGCCGCCGCACCCGCTCGAGGGTGGGCGTGACGGTCAGATTGACCTCCCGCGCGAGCTGCGAGACCGGGATACGCCCGTCCTGCTGAAGCCGCAGCAGAAGCTTGCGATCGATGCGGTCCAGCGGCCGGCCGGCGACGGCTGGCGGGTTGTGCTGTCCGGAGGCGTTTTTGGCAGGCATTGCAGCAAAGTGTACTGCTATTAACGCTAAAACGTAAAAATATCCTCTGCATCTACCAATAAAATTAGCGTAATCGACTGAGCTTTCGAGCGCATTCATCATGGTAGCTGCCCTGTCCCAGACCCGCCCGTCCCGACCCCTCGACGGGCTCGATGATCTCGAAGCGCTGCGGGAGCGCATCCGGACGGCCACGCTGCGTCCGGAAGGCGAAGCGGTCGAGGAGCTGCGTCGAGCGCTGCTTCCTCTGCAGGGCACGCTGGAAGCCGCGCGCGGCCACGCCATACGCTGGATCGACTCGGCTCGCGGCAATGCGCGATCCCGGCCACTGGCCGAATCCCTGCTCGATCAATTTCCACTCGACAGCCGCCAGGGCAAGGCGCTCATGAGCCTGGCCGAGGCGCTGCTGCGCACGCCCGATCCAAAATGCGCCGATCGTCTGATTGCCGAGCGGCTCGCCTCCCTGCGCGAGGTCGGGACACCGAGCCCTGATCTGACCGTGCGCCTGTCCATGGCTCTGCTCGGCACCGCGAGCCGGCTATTGCCCGATGCAAGCACCGGGCTCACCGGAGAGGGTCGCCGCCCGCTACTGACGCCGGTCGTGACTCCGATCGTGCGCAATGCCTTGCAGCGGGCCATGCGGATGATGGGTCACGCATTCATCGTCGGTGAGTCGATCGAGACGGCGCTGGCGCGCGGCCGGCGCGATCGCGACCTCTCGCTGTGCTCCTTCGACGTGCTCGGCGAGGGGGCGAGGTCCGACAATGACGCGCAGCGCTATTTCGCCGCCTACGAGAAGGCAATTGACGCCCTGCGCTCGCAGCCGGCCGACTCCGTTCACCGCCGATCGGGCATCTCGGTGAAGCTCTCCGCTCTCGAGCCGCGCTACTCCTTGACGCAGCATGCCAGAGTGGTGGAGAGCCTGGTCCCCCGGATGCGCTCGCTCGCGCGCCGCGCCTGCGCCGCCGGGATCGGGCTGACCATCGATGCCGAGGAGGCGGATCGCCTGGATCTGTCACTCGACATAGTCGCCGCGCTGGCGAGCGATGCCGGTACGCGTGCCTGGGGCGGCCTCGGCCTCGCCGTTCAGGCCTACGGCAGGCGGGCACCGCTGGTGCTGGATTGGGTCGCGGAGCTCGCCAGGAGCTGCAACCGCAGGATGACGGTGCGGCTGGTCAAAGGCGCCTATTGGGACGCGGAGATCAAGCGCGCGCAGGAGCGCGGGCTCGACAGCTTCCCGGTGTATACCTCCAAGGCCGCAACCGATGCCAGCTATCTCGTCTGCGCCCAGCGGCTGTTCGGCGCGCGCAATGTGATCTACCCGCAGTTCGCCACGCACAACGCGCTGACCGTTGCGGCAGTGTTGGCGATTGCCCCGCACGGCGCAATTTACGAGTTCCAGCGCCTGCACGGCATGGGCCAGGCGCTCTACGACGCGGTTCGTGCCGATACTCCGGAGTTGCCGCCGATACGCGTCTATGCGCCCGTCGGCACCCACGAGGAGCTGTTACCTTACCTCGTGCGCCGGCTGCTCGAGAACGGCGCCAACACATCGTTCGTACACCATTTCCTCAACGAGGATATTCCCGTGGAGCAGGTCGTGGGTCAAATCATGGGCGAGGTCATTCCCAACTCTGCAGGCACCGCCGCTGGCGGCGACGCGTCGCGAATCCGCGAGCCGCGCGACCTCTACCGCTCGCGATACAACTCCCGGGGCGCCGATTTCGGCAACCCGGCGGAGCTCGCCGCCCTGCGAGGCGAGCTCAGGTCGACCGAAGGCGTCTCGTACGCCGGCGGGCCCATCCTGAGCGATGGCGAGGCGATGGAGCCCAATGTACCGGTGCGCTCGCCCGCAAATGCCGCAAACATCGTGGGACTCACCCGCGATGCGACGGAAGCGGAGATTGCCGGCGCGATGACGGCCGGCGCGCGGGCACAGCGCGGATGGGATGCGACGCCAGCCGGGCAGCGCGCGGCCTGCCTGGAGAGGGCGGCCGACCTGTTGGAGGAGCGCCGCGCCCTCTTCCTCCATCTGCTGGTCCGCGAGGCCGGCAAGACGCTGCCCGATGCGATCGCCGAGATCCGCGAGGCGGCGGATTTCTGCCGTTATTACGCCGTGCGCGGACGCGAGCTGTTCGCCGCTCCTCAGGAGCTCGACGGCCCGGTAGGCGAGCGGAATCTGCTCTCCTTCCAGGGCCGCGGCGTATTCGCCTGCATCAGCCCGTGGAATTTTCCGCTAGCCATCTTCACGGGACAGATCACGGCCGCACTCATGGCCGGCAACGCAGTGGTCGCCAAGCCGGCGCCCGCCACGACGCTCGTCGCGCACGCGATGACCCATCTCCTCCACGAAGCGGGCATTCCCCGCGACGTGCTGCAGCTTGCGCCGGCCGACGGCCCCCTCTTCGGCGCGACGGCGCTCACGCATCCGGCACTCGCCGGCGTGGCGTTCACCGGCTCGACCGCCACCGCTGCGACCATCAACCGGACCCTCGCCGGCCGGGACGGCCCCATCGTGCCGCTCGTCGCCGAGACCGGCGGCGTGAATGCGATGATCGTCGATGCGACGGCGCTGCCGGAGCAGGTGGTGGATGACGTGATCGCGTCGGCCTTCACCAGCGCCGGGCAGCGATGCTCGGCGCTGCGCGTGCTGTACCTGCAGGAGGAGATCGCGGACCGCGTCCTCGAGATGCTGGTCGGCGCGATGAAATGCATCAGGATAGGCGATCCGTCCGATCCCGCGACCGATGTCGGTCCGGTCATTTCCGCGGACGCGCAGCGGAAGTTGGGCAAGCACGCGGAGCGAATGACCCGCGAGGCGAAGCTCCTCTACTCGTGTCCCGTGGAGCATTGCGAAGGCAGCGGCCATTTCTTCGGCCCGCGGCTCTTCCAGCTCGACTCCCCCGGTCAACTGAAGACCGAGGAGTTCGGCCCGATTCTCCACGTATACCGCTACAAGGCCGAGGAGCTCGCGCGGGTGTTGGAAACCATCCGCTCCACGGGATTCGGCCTGACATTGGGCGTGCACAGCCGCCTCGAGACCTTGGCGGAGCACGTGTTCCGCGCCCTTCCCGTCGGCAACACCTACGTCAACCGCAACATGATCGGCGCGGTCGTCGGCGTACAGCCATTCGGCGGCCAGGGGCTCTCGGGAACCGGACCCAAGGCCGGCGGCCCGAACTACCTGCAGCGCTTCGCCACGGAGCGGACCCTCACCATCAACACCGCGGCGATCGGCGGCGCCGTCGAATTGCTTTCGTAGCTGCTGCCCGGGAAATGTCTTTCCGGCGAGGCGTCGGCGACGGGATTGTGTCACCGTGGCGGATAATGTGCGCTAGGCGCGCAGAGCCTCTGTCAGCTCGGGAAACGATGCGATAGGCTCGCCGCAGACGTTGCCGCGGCACACGTAAGCCACCGCGGCGCCTCGTGGCATCTTCTCGGCGAGCGCTGAAGGCAGGTCCGTGGCGTCGGCGGGTATGGCGAGCACCATCCGCCGCGGCGAGTAGAGCCGCGCGAGCTCGCGCCGCCAGGTCTCGATCATCTCGCGCTCGCCGCGCAGCACGATGATCTCCGGAGGATGCAGCAGCTCCTCGAGAGCGATCAGCAGGCTCGCATGGCCCTGCGGATACCTCTCCATCACGGCCCACCCGGCGCGAACCACCCCCTCGGCGGCCTCCAGGTAACGGGTCTCGCCCAGAAGGTAACCCATCCGCTGCAGCACGAACGCCGCGACACCGTTTCCCGCGGGGGTGGCGTCGTCGGCGAAGGACTTCGGCCGATGAATCAGCGGCTCGTGATCATCCGAGGTGAAGAAGAATCCGCCACCCCGCCCGTCCGCATAGTGCGCCAGGATCACGTCCAGCAGATCGCGGGTGAATCGCAGCTCATCAGCATGGAAGCGGACTTGCTGCAGCTCCAGGACCGCATCCGCCAGGAAGGCATAATCATCGAGATACGCATTCAGATGCGCCCGGCCGTCGTTGTAAGTGGCGAGCAGCCGCCCGTCGCGCCACAGCGTGCGACGTACGAAATCCAGTGCCCGACCGGCGGACTCCACCAGGTCATCGCGACCGAGGCCCCGCGCCGCCACGGCCATGCCGCGGATCATCAGACCGTTCCACGAGGAGAGAATCTTGTCGTCCCGGGCGGGCCGGACCCTGTGCTCGCGAATGCGCAGCAATTTCCCGCGCGCCGAGCTCAACGCGGTTTCGACGCCCTCCGCGGGACGCTGCAGCGAGGAGGCAATCTCATCCACTGAGCGGTAGACGTGCAGATGCCAACGCCCCTCGAAGTTGGGTTCGCGATCGAGGCCATAGCGGGGAGCAAACACTTCGTATTCTGCCGCCGTCAGCGCCGAGCGGACCTCGTCCCGGTCCCAGACATAGAACTTGCCCTCGTGCCCTTCCGAGTCGGCATCCAGGCTGGAGTAATACCCGCCCTGGGGCGCCTGCATCTCGTGCCGCACCCAGTCGGCGGTCTCCGCAGCCACCCTGCCGTAAAACATATCTCCGGTTGCGACGTACGTATCGGCATAGACCGCGAGCAGACTGCCGTTGTCGTACAGCATCTTCTCGAAGTGCGGAATCATCCAGTAGTCGTCGACCGAGTAGCGGCAGAATCCGCCCGCCAGCTGATCGTTGATGCCGCCATCGGCCATGCGTCGCAGCGTGAGGCCCGCCATGTAGAGCGCGTGCAGATCCGGCGTGTCGCTGTCGGCGCCGGCGCGCCACTCCCGCAGCAGCAGCTCCAGTGATTTCGGGTGCGGGAATTTCGGTGCGCCGCCGAAGCCGCCATAGCGGGGATCGAAGGTCCGCTCGAGCGTCTGGCGGCAGAGACGCAAAGGCGCATCGCTCACCTCGACACCGGCCTGCGCAGCGGGCGGCTCGAGCTGACTGAAGGCCGACATCAGGGCCTCGTTCTGCTGCCGAAGCTCCCCCTCGTGATCGCGGTAGTACTGCGCGGCACGCACCAGCAGATCCTTGAAGGCCGGGAGCCCGAAGCGCGCCTCCTTGGGGAAATAAGTCCCGCCGAAGAAAGGTCGCCGGTCATCCGGTGTCAAGAACATCGTAAGCGGCCAGCCGCCGGAGCGCTGCGTCAACATCTGCTGCGCGATCTGGTAGATGCGGTCGACATCGGGGCGCTCCTCGCGATCCACCTTGATGTTGACATATAGCGCATTCAGCACCTGCGCCGTCGCTTCGTCCTCGAAGCTCTCTGCAGCAAGCACGTGGCACCAGTGGCAGGCGGTGTAACCCACGCTGAGGTGGATGGGCTTGCGCTCCTCGAGCGCCCGCGCGAAGGCCTCCTCGCCCCATGGATACCAGTCGACCGGATTGTGCGCGTGCTGGCGAAGGTAAGGACTGGTCTCGCCGATCAGCCGGTTGGTGTATTTCGGGCTGCCGTCCGGGTTGAGGTGTCGGGTCTCCATGGGGGCCTGGAAGGATACCGCGAAAGCGATTCGGTATACTGCCGGTCGCCGAACCGTCCATTGAGCCACGCCTTGCCTTCCCCCTCCGCCATGCCCCGCGCCGATAACGGTCGCGCTCGCGAGCTGCGCCTCAAGCGCGGCGAGGAGCGACGCCTGGCCTCGGGGCACCTGTGGGTGTTCAGCAACGAGATCGACTCCGACGCGACGCCGCTCTCGGCCTTCGCGCCCGGAGAGCTGGCGCAGATCACCTCACAGCGCGGCAAGTTCCTCGGGCACGCGTACGTGAACCCCCATGCGCTCATCTGCGCACGGATCCTGAGCAGGGACCCCGATCACCCCATCGATCGCGAGCTCATCGACGCTCGCCTGCGCGCGGCGCTCTCGTTGCGGGAGCGTCTCTACCGCGCCCCCTGCTACCGCCTGGTCTTCGGAGAATCAGACGGCTTGCCGGGGCTGGTGCTCGACCGCTACGGTGATGTACTGGTAGGACAGATCGCGACCGCCGGGATGGAGGCTTTGAAGGACACCATCACCGAGGCGGTGCGCGCATTGCTCTCGCCGGCCGTCCTTTACTGGAAGAACGATTCTGCCGCGCGCCAGCTCGAGCAGCTGCCGCAGCTCGCGGAGGCCGCCTTCGGTGAGGCTCCGGCGCAGATCACCGCGGAGGAATCCGGCCTCCACTTCACCGCGCCGTTGACCCAGGGACAGAAGACCGGCTGGTTCTACGATCAGACTCACAACCGGGCGCGCCTGGTGCGCTATCTCTGGCCCGGGGCGCGGGTTCTGGACGTGTGCAGCTACGTGGGCGCATGGGCCGTGACTGCGCTCAAAGCGGGCGCCGCCGCGGCAACCTGCATCGACTCCTCGGAGACCGCGCTCGATTTCGTGCAAAGCAACGCGCAGGCGAACGGTGTTTCGCTGGAGGCGGTCCGTGCCGATGCCTTCGAGGCGATGAAGGCGATGCACGAGCGAGGGGAGCGCTTCGATGTCGTGGTGCTCGATCCGCCGGCCTTCATCAAGCGCAAGAAGGACATTCCGCAGGGGACCGCCGCCTACCGCAAGCTCAATCAGCTCGCCCTGTCCCTCATCGACGCCGAGGGCCTGCTCGTCTCCTGCTCCTGCTCCTATCACCTGGCGCCCGAGGAGCTGGTGACCGCCATCCAGACGGCCGCCCGCCACACCGGCCGCTTCGTGCAGATCCTGGAGTCCGGCGGCCAGTCGCCCGACCACCCGGTGCACCCCGCCATCCCGGAAACGCGCTACCTCAAGGCGTTCTTCTGCCGCGTGAGGCGCGAGGTCGGCTAAACTTCGCCGCCATGATCGTCTACCCGGACATCAACCCGATCGCCTTTCGGCTGGGTCCGATAAAGGTGCACTGGTACGGCATCATGTACCTGCTCGGGTTCGGTGCCGGGTGGCTGCTGGGACGTCGGCGCGCTGCCCGGCCGGGCTCGACCTGGAAGGCCGTGGATGTCGACGATCTCGTCGTCTTCGGCATGGTGGGCGGCATCCTCGGCGGTCGGCTGGGTTACGTACTCGTCTACGGCCTGAGCTTCTGGACGGCGCAGAACCCCTGGTATCCGTTCGAGATCTGGGACGGCGGCATGTCCATCCACGGCGGCTTCATCGGTGCGGTCATCGCACTCGCCCTGTTCGCGTGGCGGCGCGGCCGCAGCGTCGCGGACGTTTGGGACTTCACGGCTCCTCTGGGGGCGCCCGGCCTCTTCTTCGGCCGCATTGGCAATTTCATCAACGGCGAGCTGTGGGGCAAGCCGACCACGCTGCCATGGGGCTTCATCGTTGACCCGAGGCACCTGCATCCCTCGCAGGCGAGCAATGCGCTCTCGGACTGTGCGCGCTTCGGGATTTCCCCCTGCATTCTGCACGTACAGCCCTCGCAGCTCTACGAGGGCTTCCTCGAAGGGATCGTGCTCTTCATCGTGATGTGGTGGTTCACATCGAAATCGCGCCCGCGGCTGGCGCCTTCGGGGCTCTTCCTGCTGCTCTACGGCATCTTCCGCTTCCTCGTCGAGTTCGTGCGCGTGCCCGACCCACAGATCGGCTATCTCGCCTGGGGTTGGCTCACCATGGGCCAGGTCCTGTCGCTGCCGATGATCCTCATCGGCGGCGCCTTCCTGACTTACGCCTACAGCGCTCGCGTGCGCTCCGGTAATTTCGCCACCGCGCAGTGAGACGCGTGCGATGAAGATCTATCTCGATCTGATGCGCCGCATCGTGGAGAGCGGCGCGCGCAAGGGCGACCGCACCGGCACCGGGACACTGTCGCTCTTCGGCGAGCAGCTGCGGTTCGATCTGGCGCAGGGCTTCCCTCTGGTGACCACTAAGCGGATCCACCTGCGCTCGGTCATCTGCGAGCTGCTGTGGTTCCTTCGCGGCGATACGAACACTGCCTGGCTACGCGAGCAGGGCGTCACCATCTGGGACGAATGGGCGGACGAGCGCGGCGAGCTGGGGCCGGTCTACGGCAAGCAGTGGCGCGCCTGGCCGGCGCCGGACGGGCGCACCATCGATCAGATCCGCGCCGCACTGCAGCTGCTGCGCAGTGACCCGGATTCCCGCCGCATCCTGGTCAGCGCGTGGAACGTGGGCGAGCTCGAGCAGATGCACCTCATGCCTTGCCACGCGCTCTTCCAGTTCTATGTGGCAAATGGCCGGCTGTCGTGTCAACTCTATCAGCGCAGCGCGGACGTTTTCCTCGGCGTACCATTCAACATCGCGAGCTACGCCCTGCTCACTCACATGTTCGCGCAGCAGTGCGACCTCGCCCCCGGAGAGCTCGTCTGGACGGGCGGCGACTGCCACCTCTATCTCAACCATCTCGAGCAGGCGAGGCTGCAGCTCGCGCGCGCCCCCTTCCCGCCGCCGCGTCTGCAGATCCGCCGCCGTCCCCCCACTCTGTTCGATTACACGCACGAGGATTTCCAGTTCGTGGGCTATCAGCATCATCCCGCCATTTCGGCACCGGTGGCGGTCTGACATGGCGCGCCAGCCGCTGTTCGAGATTCGCCGCTCCCCGGTCCACGGCATGGGCGCTTTCGCCCTGCGCCGCATCCGCAAGGGAACCCGCATAGTCGAGTATCTCGGCGAGCGCGTGTCGCATGCGGAGGCCGACCGCCGTTACGAGACCAAGGACGCGAACGACTCCCATACCTTCCTCTTCATCGTCGATTCGAGAACGGTCATCGATGCCGGCGTCGACGGCAACGACGCCCGCTTCTTCAATCACTCCTGCAACCCCAACTGCGAGTCGGTGATCGAGAAGCGGCGGG
Organism: Steroidobacteraceae bacterium; assembly: GCA_036393055.1. Lineage (GTDB taxonomy): Bacteria > Pseudomonadota > Gammaproteobacteria > Steroidobacterales > Steroidobacteraceae > 13-2-20CM-66-19. The sequence goes on along the minus strand of DASVWT010000331.1, from coordinate 13,902 downwards.
TGTTCATCGAGGCCACGCGCACGATCGGGCCGGGCGAGGAGATGACCTACGACTATCAGATCCAGCGCGAAGAGGACGACCCGCCGGGCATAGACGAGGTATTCGCCTGCCGCTGCGGCTTCCCGCAATGCCGCGGCACCATGCTCTGGCCGCCCGATCCAAAACCCGCCAGGCGGCCGAAGCGTAAGGCGAAGCAGAAGACCGCGGGGAAGTCTTCGCGGCGCCGCTGAAGGCGCGCGGCGCTCACCATCATGCAGTCCCGCCGCCTGAGCCTGTCGGCAGTCGTAGGTGCGCTCGGCATCGTCTACGGAGACATCGGGACGAGTCCGTTGTATGCACTCGATGCGACGGTCACGGTGGGCGGCCGCTTCGACAGCGAGTTGGTGCTCGGCTCTCTCTCCCTCATCCTCTGGGCGCTGACCCTCTCGGTGACCATCAAGTATGTCAGCGTCATCATGCGCGCGGACAACGAGGGCGAGGGCGGAATTCTCGCGATGTTCGCACTCGCCCAGCGGCAGATCATCGCCGGGGGACTGTGGGCGCGGATAGTGGTATGGCTGGCGCTCGCGGGCACCGCATTCTTCTTCTGCGACTCGCTGATCACGCCGGCGGTCACCGTGCTGAGCGCGGTGGAAGGCATGGAAGTCCTCGACCCGTCCTTCAAGTCCACCGTCATCCCGATCACCGTCGGCGTGATCGTGGGCCTGTTCGCCTACCAGCGCCGCGGCACAGCACGAGTTGGCAGTCTCTTCGGTCCCATCATGGTGGTCTGGTTCCTGGTGATCGGGCTCACCGGCGCAGCGGCGATCCGGCGTGATCCAGTGGTGCTCGCCGCGATCAATCCTCTTTACGGCATCGAGCTGCTCGTTCATCGGCCGGGGGTTGGATTCGCCATCATCGGGGCGGTGTTCCTCGCCATCACGGGCGGCGAGGCGCTCTATGCCGACATGGGCCACTTCGGCAAGGAGCCGGTGCGGGTCGCCTGGTTCGCGCTGGTCTTTCCGGCGCTCATTCTCAACTACTTCGGCCAGGGCGCATTGCTGCTCGCCCAGGGGCACTACGTCCCGCAGGCGCTGTATCGGCTGGTGCCCGCCGCGGCGCTGCCCTGGATGGTCATCCTCGCCACGGCCGCATCGGTCATCGCCTCGCAGGCGGTGATCACCGGGGCCTTCTCCATGGCACGCCAGGCGGTGCAGCTCGACCTGCTGCCTCGCATCAGGGTGCTGCAGACTTCCGCGACCGAGCACGGCCAGATCTACGTGCCGGTCGTCAACTGGCTGGTGTTCATCGCGGTGATCGCCTTCGTCATCGGCTTCGGCTCATCGGCGGCGCTGACCGGCGCCTATGGGGCGGCCGTGGTGGGCACCATGTTGGTCACGACCATTCTGGGCTCCTTCGTGGCCTTGACCCAGTGGAGCTGGTCGAAATGGTCGGTGGGAGGCCTGTTCGGGCTGTTGATGATCGTCGACTCGGTCTTCGTCCTCGGCAACATGACCAAGGTGCCGAGCGGCGGCTGGATTCCGCTCACCCTGGCGGCGATCCTCTTCACCGTCTTCATGACCTGGCGCAGCGGACGGCTGGAGTTGCGGGCAGCGCTCGCCAAGATGGCCGTGCCGCGCACCGAGCTGCCGAAGCTGATCGCAGGCACTTACCGCGTCCACGGGACGGGGGTATTCCTCGCCAGCGATCCGCACCTCATCCCTTCGGCGCTCATCCGCAACGTCGAGCACAATGGCGTCGCGCACGAGCGGCTGATCATCCTCAATGTGGAGGTCATGCGCACCCCGCGTCAGGACCCGGTGCGCCGCGTGGAGATCGAGGAGGCGCTGCCCGGCGTCTACCTGGTGCACGCCAGATTCGGCTTCATGGAGACTCCCGATGTCGGCCAGGCGCTCAAGTCCTGCCGGGCCCGCGGCCTGAGGGTGTTCGCCGAGGACAGCTCGTTCTTCGTCGGCCAGCACGTGGTGCGCGCGCGGCCCCTGCCCGGGTGGAAAGGCTTGCAGCGGCGCCTCTTCGCGTGGATGCAGCGGCACAGCACTCAGGCCGCGGAGTTCTTCCGCATGCCCTTCCGCGGAGTGGTCGTCCTCAACACCGTAGTAGAGATCTGACACCGCGCCCGGCGCCCGGCTCTCATGATCCTGCAGCAACCGCTCATCTCGCTCATCGTCGCAATGGCGGAGAACGGCACCATCGGGCGCGACAACGCCCTGCCCTGGCGCCTGCCGGATGACCTGAAGCGCTTCAAGGCCCTGACCATGGGCAAGGTCCTGCTCATGGGGCGCAAGACCTACGAGTCGATCGGCCGGCCGCTACCCGGGCGCACCAGCCTCGTGCTCACGCGCGATCGCGATTGGCACACCGACGGGGTCGTCGTCGTGCGCTCGCTCGGGCAGGCGCTGGGCGTCGCCCGCGACGCCGAGGAGGTGGTCGCGATCGGTGGTGCCGAAATCTACCGTCTGCTGATGCCTTTCGCCCGCCGCATCTATCTCACCCTGGTGCACGCGGAGATTCCAGGCGATACCTTCTTCCCCGACTTCGATCCCACGCAATGGGCCGACGTCGAGTGCCACCGCTACCCGGCCGACGATCGCAACGCATACCCCTTCACCTTCATGACGCTGGACCGCAAGAGCGCCCCGCAGGCGCCTGGGAATTATTAGCGCTAGTCATCGGGATGCCGGCAATTGGGTCGCAGCGCCTCCTCAACAGCTACACCGAAGCGAGCGCCAGATCACAAGGCTGGCAGACCTTGAAGGTCAGCAGATCGTCGGCGCGGGTACGGCCGAGATTGACCGCCGCAACCGGTTTGGCGAGCTGGGCGGCCGCCTGCACGAATCTGTAGCCGGAATACACCATCAACGACGAGCCGACCACGAGCATTGCGTCCGCCCGCTCTACTGCCTGCATCGCCTCATCGACCCTGTAACGGGGGACGCTTTCGCCAAAAAACACGACATCGGGCTTCAACACGCCGCCGCAGCGAGCGCACGAAGGGACGGTGAACTCATCGAACGGCAGCCCTTCGAGGTCGGCATCGCCATCGGGGGCCGGGCGCACCTCCAGGCCGCTCCAGGCAGGGTTGCGCTCCAGCAGCTCGGCCTGCAGCTCCTCGCGGGGAATGAGGCACTCGCAGTCCGTGCAGCGGACCCGATCGAGCCGCCCGTGTAAATCGACGACCCGGGCGCTGCCAGCCGCCTGGTGCAGCCCGTCGACGTTTTGCGTGACCAGCAGCTCCAGCCGGCCCTGCTGCTCGAGCCTCGCCAGAGACGCGTGCGCACTGTTGGGCATCGCACGACGGAAGCGCTGCCAGCCTGACATGCTCCGTGCCGACTGGCGGCTGGCGCTTCCAACCACCGTCGGCGTCGCGATAGTCCGGAATGCCCGAGCCCGTGCTGCAGCCGGCGCCCGTCAGGACGAACAGCCTGCGGTGTCGGGCCATGAAATCGCGGAGAGGATGTGTCCCTGTTGCCATCGGAATGCGGACCAATATAGCTCAAGCCCGCATCAGGGTCACCCGCCGGAACCCGCCGGAAGAGCCTTCGAGCATCGACTCAACAGCCGTGTGTCACCGAGCCGCTCGGTACAGCGCGCGAAGTCTTGCGTCGGCCCACGCCACCGCAGGGCTTGCGGATCGGCGAACAGAGGCGCGTCAGTCCGCAGCGTCGCGAGCGTCTTGAAGAGCAACGCCAGATCCTTGTGTTGGCCCAGGACGCTGGGAGGAAAGCTCTCGAGGCCGCCGTAGCGGCCAATGAGCCGGGCTGCCGTGACTTCACCGATACCGGGGATCCCCGGATAACCGTCCGCGGCATCCCCGACGAGGGCGAGAAAATCCGGAATCAACGACGGCTGGACGCCGAACTTCTCGAGCACCCCTGCGGCATCGCGGACCTTCTTCGCCTTGCGGTCAACTTGCACAACGCGTGCGTCTCGGACGCATTGGGCAAGGTCCTTATCTGGCGTCCAGATGCGCACCTGTAAAACACGCTCATCTGCCGCGGCCAGACGGGCGGCGGATGCCAGCGCGTCGTCCGCTTCCAATTCAGTCATGGGCCAGACGGCGACACCCATTGCCGCCAGAGCTTCCTCGAGTGGATGAAACTGCGCGAGCAAGGCAGGCTCCATCCCCTCGGATGTCTTGTATCCCGGCCAGAGCCCGTTGCGAAACGACTCGATGACGTGGTCTGTTGCAACGCCCACGTGAGTGGTTCCCTGCTCCACCATCTGCAACACCGTGTTGAGCACGCCCGCGACGGCGCCAAACGGCCGGTCCTTGTCCTTCGTGAACCGCCGCAGGCCGTAAAAGTGCCGGAACAGCTCGTAGGTACCGTCTATGAGGTCAACAATCATCGGAGGCCCGCCGCCCCTGCCCTGGTACGAGATTATCAGTACGGGTGCTATGATGCGCGCCAGACCGCGGTACGGACCCATCGAGAGGCGCCACATGTTCGAGCCCCGTCGTTCCCTCGGGCGAGCCGCCTGGCTCGCCATGGCAGGCTTGCTGCTGCTCCTCAGCGGCTGCGGCATCAACAACATCCCAAGCCAGAAGCAGCAGGTCGACGCCGCCTGGAGCCAGGTGTTGAACGAGTATCAGCGGCGAACCGACCTGGTTCCGAACCTGGTGGCGACGGTGAAAGGCTACGCCGCCCACGAGGCGAGCGTCCTCGAAGCCGTGACCGAGGCGCGCGCCAAGGTCACGCAGACCCGCATTCCACCCGACATCCTCACCAACCCGAAGGCGTTCCAGGCATTCCAGCAGAACCAGGCGACGCTGAGCGGTGCGCTGTCGCGCCTCATGGTGGTGACGGAGAATTACCCCGACCTCAAGGCCGACCAGAATTTCCTCACCCTGCAGGCGCAGCTCGAGGGGACGGAGAACCGGATCGCCGTGGCACGGCGCGACTACATCCTCGCCGTGCAGCAGTACGACACGGAGCTCACCACCATCCCGGGCCGCTGGTACCGCTCCATGTTCTACAGCGGTTACCAGCCCATCCAGAACTTCACGATCTCCGAGCAGGCCCAGCAGGCTCCCAAGGTGAGTTTCTAGCCCTGCGGTGAGCACCATACCGAAAGCCAGCGCGGCGCAGTGGCCCTGCTGGCTGATCGCAGCGCTGCTCGTGCTCGCAGCATTCCCTGCATACGCTGCGCAGAACGCGCCCGATGCAGGCATGCCGCCCTTTCCGGCGCTCACCGGCCCGGTGGTGGACGAGGCACACCTGCTGCCCGCCAATGTTTTCGAGAGTCTCTCGCGCAAGCTCGCGGCCTACTCGCAAGCGAACGGTGCACAGGTCGTGGTGGTCACCCTTCCGACCCTCAACGGCTATCCCATCGAGTACTACGGCTACCAGCTCGGCCGCCACTGGGGTATCGGCCAGAAGGGCAGCAACAACGGCGTGCTGCTCATCGTGGATGCGGGTGAGAGAAAAATGCGCATCGAGGTGGGCTATGGCCTCGAAGGCTCGCTGACGGATGCACAGAGTTTCCTGATCATCCACAACGTGATCACCCCATATTTCCGCAAAGGCGACTACCCTGGCGGCATCACCGCGGGGACCGACGCCATCCTCACGACGCTGGGAGGGCACTTCCAGGCGGTCCAGCAGCAGCAGGTCCGGGAGCGCGGCGGCACCGGATTCCTCATGTTTCTCATCCTGGTCTTCGTCTTCCTGCCGCTGATGCGCGCCATGGCAGGCGGTGGCACCTGGGGGGGCCGCGGCCGTATGGGAGGCGGCTGGCTGGGCTGGCTGCTGCTCGGGATGCTCAGCGGAGGCGGCGGAGGACGTCGTGGCGGAGGTTGGGGCGGAGGCGGCTTCGGCGGTGGCGGCGGCTTCTCCGGCGGAGGCGGCTCTTTCGGAGGCGGCGGCGCCTCGGGAGGCTGGTGAGGCCATGATCGGCTTTTCCGCAGACGACAAGGCCCGCATCACCGCCGCGATTCATGCCGCGGAGAAGAGCACGAGCGGCGAGTTCGTCGCTGTGGTGGCGCGCGCGAGCGACCACTACATCTTTCTGCCTCTGCTCTGGTCGGCGATCCTCGCGCTGCTGTTCCCGGGCGCGTGCTTTCTCGCCGGCTCACCCCTGCGCTGGGCAGAGCTCTATCATCTCCAACTCCTGATCTTCATCGTGCTGGCGATCCTGGTTCTGTCCGTGCCGGGCCTGCATCTGAAGCTCATCCCCCGGCGCGTGATGCACGCACGCGCCAGCCTGCTCGCGCACGCGCAGTTCTATGCGCAGGGCGTGCAGCTCACGCCGCATCACTCCGGCGTGCTGCTCTTCGTCTCGCTTGCGGAGCACTACGTCGAGATCGTGGCCGACAAGGGAATCCACGAGAAGCTCGGGGAAGCCCACTGGAAGGGCATCATCGACAACTTCGTCACCCAGGTGCGCCGAGGCCGGGTAGTGGACGGCTTCGTGGACGCGATCACCGCCTGCGGTGCAGCCATGGCGGAGCACTACCCGCCGAACCCCTCCGATGTGAACGAGCTCTCCGACGGCTTGATCGAGCTGGCCTGAGAAGCTAGCCGATCCTTATCCGACCACCTTCGCCACTGCCTCCGCGAAGTACCCGATGTTATCCATCCGCAATCCGGCAATGTTGATGCGGCTGTCATCCATCATGTACACATGATGCCGATCCCGCAGCTCGCGAACCGCCTGAGGATCGACACCCAGGTAGGAGAACATTCCCCGCTGGCGCGCGATGTAACCGAAATCCTTGGCCCGGCATGCCGCCGTCAAAGCCTCCACCGTCGCGGCGCGCAACTGTTGGATCCTGAGACGCATCGCATCGAGCTCTCCTTCCCAGGATGAGCGCAGCTGCTCTCCCGTCAGTATGCCGTGCACGATGGCCGCGCCGTGATCCGGAGGCATGGAGTAGAGGCCGCGCGCGATCCGCATGAGCTGGCTGATCGCCGCATCCGCGGCGGCCGGCGTCGCGCTGAGGACGTGCAGCGCGCCCGTGCGCTCGCGATACAGCCCGAAGTTCTTCGAGCACGAGACGGCGACCAGCACCTCCGGCAGCTCCGCGCAGAAAAGCCTCGGCCCGTAGGCATCCTCCGCCACTCCCCGGCCGAGCCCCTGGTAGGCGATATCGATGAAGGGCAACAGCGAGCGGCGGCTCACCACCGACAACAGCTCCCGCCACTGTGCATCCTCGAGGTCCGCACCCGTCGGGTTGTGACACGAGGCATGCAGCAGCACCACCGAGCGCGGCGGCAGCCGGTCCAGGACGCCGAGCATGGCATCGAAGGCCACCCCACCGGTCGCCGGCTCGAAGTACGGATAGCGCTCGAGCCTCAGCCCGCAGTTGGATAGCAGAGGGACATGGTTGGCCCACGTGGGGCTGCTGACGTGCACGACGGCATCGGGCGCTGCCGCGCGAATGAGCTCCGCGCCCAACCTCAGCGCCCCGCAGCCGCCCGGTGCCTGGATCGTACGCAAGCGGCCCGAAGCGAGAGCGGCGTGCCCATGTCCCAGTACCAGCCGCGCCATCGCATCGTTGAATCCGGCGTTACCCACCGCCGAGACGTATGTCTTGGTCGTCTGCCGCGCGATCAGCTCGCGCTCAGCTTCGCGGACCGCCCGCATCACCGGAGTCTCCCCGGCATCGTCGCGAAAGACGCCGACGCCCAGATCCACCTTGCGCGGGTCCGGATCGGCTCGGAAGGCGCCCATGACGCCGAGGATGGGGTCCGGCGGCAGCCGGTCGAGATGCTCGAGCACGCTTATCTCCTCACCGCGGGATGGCGGCAGGAGACCAAGTTTACACGGCCCGCGAGTCCGGGACGGCAGCGGGTGTCAAGGGGCGGGAGTCGAGTCCACACTTTTCCAGCGCCGGAAACGCAGCGCGTCCCGTGGCGTCAGATAGCGCGGCGGCTGCGCCTGCATGGATAGCGGCACCCGCTCGGGTACCGCGAGCGGAGCGTCGGAGACAGCGTGAGGATCGTGCGATGTCGATGCCGCGAGCGCCGGCTCTGGCGAGGCAACTGCTCCCGCATCGGAAGAGAGGCGCTCCTGCAGCGCGGCCAGCTCCGCCGGCGGCTCGGTCTCCTCCGGCGTCATCAGCAGCCGATGCTTGCGCAGCCAGAGGCCCGCCCCGGCGCGGCTCGTCACCACCGTGAGCGGCGCCGCCAGCACCATGCCCGCGAGCACCGGCAGCAGCCACCAGATGTATCGCGGCGCGAAGGCGAGGATCACCGCCCCCCACACGATGCCGATCACCAGATGCCACTTGTGCCGCTGAAGCGCTTCGAGCATGCTGATGCCGCGATCGCCGCGCTCCTGCGCGTGCCACACGACCGGCTTGCCCATGAGGGTGGTCACGACGAAGGTCGTATGGAACAGCATCATCGCCGGCGCCAGCAGAATGCTGAAGAACTGCTCGATCCCGAGGCTCAGGAAGAGGCGCGGGCCGCCGCCGAAGCCGCGGCGCAGCCGCGAGTCCTTCATTGCGAGCAGCGCGCCGAAGAACTTCGGCAGGAAAAGCACCGCCACGGTGATCGAGAGCAGCGCCACGATCTCGCCATCGCGGTACTGCGGCCAGGTCGGGAAGAGCGCGTAGGAGCCCGGCTTGAAGTATTGATAGCCATGAATGGCATCCAGGATCACCACGGTGGAGCTGAGGAGCAGCACCAGCAGCCACAGCGGCGAGCTGGCATAGGAAAGCACACCCGTGATGAGGTGCAACCGGCTGAGCCAATGCAGGCCTCGCATCGGCAGCAGCCCGAGGTGCTGCAGATTACCCTGTGCCCAGCGCCGGTCGCGTGCCGCGTAGTCGATGATGTTCGATGGGACCTCTTCCCAGCTGCCGCTGTCCTCCGGCACCAGCCAGACCTGGTATCCCGCGCGCCGCATGAACGCGGCCTCGACGAAATCGTGACTGAGGATCTCGCCTCCGAGTGGCGGCGCGCCCGGCAGGCGCGGCAGGTCACAGAAGTCGGCAAACGGCTTCAGACGCAGAATCGCGTTGTGCCCCCAGTAGTTGCCCTCGCCGAGCTGCCACCAGGCGAGGCCGCTCGCCAGCATGGGGCTCGAGAGACGCGCGGCGAACTGGATCAGCCGCGCGAAGAACGTCTCCCGGCCTGCCGGCAGAGGCAGCGCCTGGATGATGCCGGCCTGGGGATGCGCGTCCATCAGCCTGGCCAGCGTGACCAGAGCCTCTCCCGACATGATGCTGTCGGCATCCAGGACGATGGCGTAATCGTAGGCACCGCCCCAGGCGCGCACGAAGTCGGCGATGTTGCCGGCCTTGCGCCCGAGATTCTCGGTCCTGCGGCGGTAGAAGATCCGCCCGCGTGCATGGTGGCGCGCGGCGAGCTCGCGCCACGCCGCCTCCTCGGCTGCCGCGATCTCGAGCTTGCGCGTGTCGGAGAGGATGAACAGATCGAAGGCAGCCTGTTCCGGCAGCCGCGAGAGCGATGACCAGATGACGTCGAGGCCGGCCATGACGCGCCCGGTTTCCTCGTTGTAGATGGGCATGACGACCGCGGTACGCCCCGCCAGAGGCCGGCCGGCGAGATCCTGCGGCCGCAGCGCCACCGGATCCTGCCCGCGCAGCCGCACGACGAACCCGGCGAGGGCCGTCCAGAAGGCCCCAGCGATCCAGACGAAAAGAATGAAGAAGAGCACCAGGCCGGCCTCTTTGAGGCCGGTGAGCCCGTTGGCCGCGAGAATGTCGCCCATCATCCCGGTCGTGGCCGCGGCCGTGAGCAGCGTCAACGTCAAAAACACCGCCCTGCGCCAGCGCGCAGCGCGGCGCACCACGCGATTGCTGTCCACCGCTACGCTCCGGAAGGTGTCCACTGGTAAGTCCATGTCTCGGTCAAAGCTTCGCCGTACAAGTCGAGATAACACCGCAAATCGACCGGTTGGTCGCCCGCGGGCTTCACCTGCATGGTCACGCGCCAGACCCCGTTCTCCGGTATCCGGCGAACGGTGACGTGACTGATCGCGCCACCGTCTGCCGACACGTCCGCATGCACCGGCTGCGACGCCAACAGAGAGTCGAGGTCGCCGCCGGTGAAATCAATGAGAACAAGGCGCATGCCTGAGACCGGCGTCGTGCCGTTCAGGACCGGACCAAAGCGTGTGGCGATCACCTTGCCGCCTGGAGGCCAGCGGCCGCCGGAGGTCAGATACGCTGACAGCAGATACGAGAACCGGATCGGCGCATGCGGCACCACAGCGGCGCTCGGCACCCAGTAAGCATCGATGTTCTCGTGGATTTCCTCATCGCTCGGGATCTCGACCAGCTCTATGCCGCCTTTGCCCCAGCTGCCGAGCGGCTGGATCCAGTAGCTCGGCCGACGCTCGTACTGCGACTCCGGGTCCTCGTAATCGGCGAAATTCCGGTCGCGCTGGATGAGCCCGAAGCCCTTCGGGTTGTTGTCCATGAAGCGGTTGACCTGAAGCTTCGCCGGGTTGTCGAGCGGCCTCCAGAGCCACTCGCCGGTGCCGGTCTGCATCATCAGCCCGTCGCTGTCGTGCACTTCCGGCCGCCAATCATCGAAGGGGCGGCCATCCGAGCTCTCGCCGTAGAGGAACATGGAGGTGAGCGGTGCGATGCCGAGCTTGTCCACCGCGCGGCGCGGGTAAAGCTCCGCCGTGACCTGTACCTGGGTAGTGGTCCCCGGGTGCACGTCGAACTCATAGGCGCCCGCCAGGCTGGGGCTGTCGAGCAGAGCATAGATGGTCATGCTGCGCGCGTTCGGCTCCGGGCGGACCAGCCAGAAATCGGTGAAATAGGGAAATTCCTCCCCCGCGGGCGTTGCGGTGTCGATCGCCAACCCCCGCGCCGAGACTCCATACCCCTGATTGCGGCCGAGGGTGCGGAAATACGAGGCGCCCAGGAAGGCGATCACCTCATCCTTGTATCCAGGAGTGTTCAGCGGGTACTGCACGCGCACCCCGGCGAAGCCCAGGTTCGCGGGCAGCGTGACCCGCGGCACGCCCTTCCCGAACTGGAACATCGAAGGGCTGTAGGCCACGGGGCGAACGCCGGAGGGCAGCACCTCATAGACATTCACCCGACGATCGAAATTGAAGCCCCGATGGAAAAATTGCACTTCGAACATCGACTGGTCGTGCCACAGGGCGGCCGATGGCCTGAAGGTGATCTCCCGGTACTGATCGTAGGTGAGCGTCGCAAGGGCCCGCGGCAGTGGCGTCGAGCGGATGTGGTAAGGCCGGGCGGCCCGCTCCTGTGCGAGCCGCTGCACCGAGGCGAAGGTGAACGCCGGCGCCTGGGACTGTGGCGGTGGGCTGGCCGTCTGGCCGGCCGCGGAGGTCAGCAAGAGGAGCGCTAGGGCGGCTGCGGCCAGTTGCGTGCGATGAAGCGGTAACACCAAGGCTCTCCGGGCAATCCAGCTCACACGATCCGCTCGTGCCGCGCCCGGTCGTCGCGACACAAGCAGAGCCCCTCTGTCGCCATCGAGCGACAGTCCGGTAGCTCTGCTCTGGTGGAATCCGCCGCTGAGGCAAGCCGCTGCAAGCAGCAGCGCCCCAGGAAACGCATTCTCTCAGCGTAACTCATATGTCGTGTCTGAAAAACCTGTCGGACGAGGCTGACGCCAAACGGAAATTATGGCACCGGCGCCGCCCACGGCGCTCGCGGATGTGGACCCTGCGATGGGGCAGCTGCGACGCACCCGATTGGGGGATGAGCGCGCAACGCCGCACCGCGGTGGTGCGACGCCGGGCTCGCTACCCTGTACCGGCCATCGTAATCCTTTGACTCTTAACGGGAAATTAACTTGGCATGGGAGGTGCTTGAGCGCCGTGCCCACCGACATCCTTCGGCAATCAGAGGGGCGCCCAATGCAGAAGCCTTTGTTGCAGCGATTCCACCTGGCAGCGCTGGTCACCGCGGCCGGCGCGATGCCGGCGGGCGCGCTCGCGGCAGCCCCCTCCACCCTGTCGCAGCTCCTGGCGAACTCCGGCATCACCGAGTCCGGTTATGTGGCGGCCTCCTACTACCACTCCTCGGGATACGGCACCTATCACCAGTTCGATACCTCGCACGACACCTTTCAGCTCGATCAGGCGGGACTGCAGCTCGCCTATCAGCCGAAGTCCGGCTTCGGCGCGGTCATCGACGTGATCGCCGGTGAGGATGCGAAAATCGTCGATGCGGCGGAGAGCGCCGGTGCCAGCGCCAGCGCATTCGATGTCCTGCAGGGGTTCGCGCAATACGCGGCGGGACCGCTGATCCTTCAGGCCGGCAAGTTCACCACCCTGGCCGGCGCGGAGGTCATTGCGCCGAGCGGCAACACCAATTTCTCGCGCTCGCTCCTCTTCTTCGCCGAGCCGATGACCCACACTGGCGTGCGCGCCTCATATGCAGTCACCGATGCGCTGACCGTGATCGCAGGGATCAACAACGGCTGGAACTACACGAAGATCGACTACGGCTCGAAGACCGGCGAGCTCGGCGTCGCCTTCAACCCCGGCAAATACTTCTCACTGACGGCGCAGCTCTACGCGGGGAAAGACCCTGTTTACGGAGCGCAGCGGCTGTTTGTCGACACCGTCGCGACGCTCAACGCGACCCCGGCGCTGTCACTCCTGGTGAGCTTCGACTGGGGCAGGCAGGAGACGAGCACCGCGACTGCGGCCGCCCTCACCGGCGGCGATTGGAAGGGAGTCGCCGCTTATGTCAATTATCAGCTGAGCAGCCAGTGGCGCGTATCGCTGCGCGGCGAGTATCTGGACGACGAGGACGGCACCACGCTCGTGACCGGCGCACGGCAGAGCCTGAAGGAAGGCACGGTGACCGTCGGCTACGATCCGCTGGCGAGCTTCGAGCTGCGGGTCGAAGGCCGCTACGACACCTCGAGCGAGCCGACCTTCCTCAGGTCCCTCAGCCCGGTTGCGCGCTACGCCGGCGATCAGAGCGAGATCGCGCTGCAGGGCGTGTACAGGTTTTAGAAAGCGCCGCGCCGCTCACCGGCCGGAGCCGGTGAGCGGCAACAGCGGCAGGTGATAAGCCGCGAGGATGCTGCCGATCTCGGCGCGATGGCTGCCGATCCAGGCGTTCAGCGCCTTCATCAGAGCGCTGTCGCTGCCACGCAGCCCCATCGACATCGCGTAGTCGAAACGGACGCTCGGGTCGGGCTTGAAGGGCAGTGCCACCCAGCGATCCGGTCCGCTCGCATGGCGGGTGACGAGATAACCGGCGATCGGTCCCCAGACGATGGCCGCATCGATCTTTCCGGCGCCGAGGTCGTGATCGATGATGGTCGCGGAGGTGACCATCGGATCGCCGCTTTGCGGCGGATACGTCACCATCTGGTCCGTCAGGCCATTCATCAGCACCCAGTTGGAGGCTGGTGTGAATCCAAACACCCCGATGTGCAGGGTCTGCAGCTTCGCCGGCGGCAGCTTCGAGACTTCCTCGGCGGACTTCAGGCCCGCGAGCGGGCCCTGCGCCCGGAAAACGAGCGCGTACGTCGAGCGCATGTACGGGACCGTCGTGGCGGTGTCGGGATAGCCGGTGGGCACGGCCATTATGACGTCGCACTTGTGTGCGGCGAGCGTCTTGCGCACGAATCCCACCCGCTGCGGAAACCAGGTGTATTGCAGCTTCAGCCCGAGGTCGTGCGCCAGTGCCTCGGCGATCTTGTTCTCGTAGCCGTTGCCCTGATCGTCCGAGGCGGGCAGCTCATGCGGATCGGCGCACACCCTGAGGGTGGCATCCGGAAAGGCCGCCTGCTGCGCGAGCGCCGCGCCGCCGGCAAGCCCGGCCAGCGCCATCGCGCGCGCCAGCGCCCGCAACGCCAGCCGCACCCGCCTCGCACCGGCGCCACCATGGCCCGCCGCCATCACTTCTTCTCACCGCCGATGGGTTGCAGATTGCCCGGCAGGATGTTGCCATCCGAGCGGCCCTTCAGGAAGGCGTAGAGGTCCTGC
>DASVWT010000330.1:0-11961 GCA_036393055.1 Steroidobacteraceae bacterium | reverse complement strand
CCGCTTCACTTTCTCCAGGCCGTAGTGGTCCTCATCGAGGACGCGACGCGCCCGCTCGATGTCGATATCCTCCAGGTCCGCCTTGCTCCAGGGCAGCGCCGCCAGCCACTCGAGGTAGCTGCGCACCATGCCGTGCTCGGGGCTCGCTTCGTTCATGCGCTCGAGGCGCTTGAGCTCCTTGCGGGCGTGCTCCTCGGCCTCGGCCGGCATGTGCGCAGCGGCGATCGCCTTCTCGAGCTCCGCAATGTCACCGCCCTCGCCCTCGCCTTCCCCGAGCTCCTTCTGCAGCTGGTGCAGCTGCTCGCGCAGGACGGCTTCGCGCTGGCGCTCCCCGAGGGCCGCCTGCGTCTGCTCGGTGATGTCGCGTGTGATCTTGAGCACCTCCACCCGATGGGCGAGAAGCTTCACCACCTTGTCGAGCCGTTGCCTGAGGTCGAGGGTCTCGATGAGATCCTGCTTCTCCTGCGGCTTCACGTCCATGAAGCTCACGATGAGATCCGCGAGCTGACCCGCGGAATCGACGCCGCGGATGGTGCGCGCCAGCTCCGCGGGCACCTGCGGCAGCAGCGACAAACCCTCCACGGCGCGCTGCTTCAGGAAGTCCATGCGTGCTTCGATATCGGCGCCGGAGGTCTCCGGTTCCTCCAGCGTCTCGATGCGCGCCGCGAGAAACGGAGTCTCGCGCACGATCTGCAGCAGGCGGAACCGGCTCTCGCCCTGACACACCAGGTGATGCGCGCCATCGGGTGCCGTCACATAACGGACCACGGTGGCGAGGACCCCGACATCATAGAGGTCGGTCGGAGTCGGCTTCTCCATAGCCGGATCGCGCTGCAGCAGGAGCCCCACCTTGCGCCCGGTACGCACCGCCTCCTGCGCGGCGGCGATGCTCTCCTCGCGCCCGAGAGTCACGGGCAGAACGATGCCGGGGAAGAGCACGACATTGCGCAGCGCCACGATGGGCACCGCGTCCGCCGGCAGAGGCGGCAGCTCTATCCGTGCAGTGGGAGGGCTCTCTTCGTTATCCGCCATAGGTCATCTCTCTTTGTCCTGGACTGCCCGCCGGGTCAGCCGGACCTCGAGGCAGCCGTTCTCGTAGCGGCTTGCCGCCAGTTCGAGCGGCACGCCCGCCAGCGGAATGCGCCGGTAGAAGCGTCCGTGCGGGATTTCCAGACGTCGTATCACCGCGTCAGCGTGGGCAAGCTTGAGCGGACGCATGGCGCTGACGATCAGCTCCGTCGGCTCCAGTCTCAGGCTGATCTCATCGGGGACCACGCCGGGAAGCGCAAACAGCAGAATCAGCCCCTCGGAAGTCTCCTGGATGTCGACCGGCGGCTCCCAGACGGCCGCATCGGTGCCGGGTCCCAGATAGCGCAGGAACTGGCGTTGCAGGCGCTCGGCCCTGTCCAGGACCTCGCAGGCCTCCGCCCACATCCAACCGTATTGCCGCTCGCTGCTCATTTGCCTGTCGGGGCGCAAAGACCGCACCCAGGGGCTACCATGCGGCCGGATGCGGGCAAGTCAAGATGCGTGCGGCGGGGGTATGCGCTAAGGTCGGGTTCATGCTGTCATTGACTCCCGCCGAGCTCGACGCCTTGCGTCTGAGTCTCGGGATCGCCCTGCGCAGTGTCGCCTTCAGCCTGCCGCTCGCGGTGCTCGTCGGCTACCTCCTTGCCAGGAGCCGATTCCCGGGCACGCTCGCCCTCGATGCCCTGGTGCACCTGCCGCTCGTGCTGCCCCCGGTGGCGGTGGGCTATCTCTTGCTCGTCGGCCTGGACAGCCGCAGCACCGCCGGGCGATGGCTGCTTGCGCATTTCGGCATCACGCTGCCCTTCACCACGGCGGGAGCGACCCTGGCGACCGCCGTCATGACATTTCCGCTCATGGTGCGTGCCATCCGCCTGGCGCTCGAGAGCGTCGATCGAGGGCTCGAGGCGGCCGCCCGGACGCTCGGCGCCGGGCCGCTCGACCGGTTCGTCTCCATCACCCTGCCCTTGATGTTGCCGGGGATACTCGCCGGGCTGCTGACCGCATTTGCCGCCGGGCTGGGGCAATTCGGCGCGGTAATCACTTTCGCCTCCAACGTGCCCGGAGTTACCCGCACCCTGCCGCTCGCGCTCTACACCGCCATCCAGGAGCCCGGCGGCGAAGCGGCCGCGATGAGACTGGCGGTGTTGTCGATCGCGCTCGGCCTCCTCGGGTTGGTTCTCGCGGAGCTTCTGGCGCGGCGCGTCTACCGGCTGCTCGGGCGCTGAGCGCAGCGCCAAGGCGTCCGGTAACCATCATGCTTCGCTTGTCGGTCATCAAGCGCAGGGAAGGCTTCAAGCTGCGCGCGCAACTCGAGGCCCCGACACCAGGGGTCGTAGCGCTGTTCGGCCGCTCGGGCTGCGGCAAGACGACACTGATCAACATCATCTCGGGGCTCCTGCAGCCCGATGAAGGCCGGGTGGAGCTCGACGGGGTGATCCTGACCGATACTTGCGACCGCGTCCGTGTCCCCGTGGAGCGGCGCCGCATCGGATACGTGTTCCAGGATTCACGCCTCTTCCCACATCTTGGAGTACTGTCGAATCTGCGTTACGGGTTGCGGCGCGCGCCGACAGACCGCGGTTCCATCAGACTGGACGAAGTGGTCGCCCTCCTCGGGCTCGAGCCGCTACTGAAGCGCCGCCCCTTCCAGCTCTCGGGCGGCGAGCGCCAGCGGGTTGCCCTCGGGCGCGCCCTGCTCGCCCAGCCCCGGCTGTTGCTGCTCGATGAGCCACTCTCCGCCCTCGATGCCGCCCGGCGCGAGGAAGTTCTGCCCTACCTCGAGACGATGCGCGACCAGCTCTCAGTCCCGATGGTGTTCGTCAGCCACCAACTCGATGAGGTGCTTAGGCTCGCGACCCACGTGGCGCTGATGGAGGCCGGCGAGATCGTCGCGTCGGGTACCCTGAGCGACATCAGCCTCAGGCCCGAGCTTCGAGCCATTGTTGGGCCAGAGGCGGTTGGCGCAGTACTCGATGGCGCCGTCACGCGTGTCGCTGCCGAAGACGGTCTGGCGGATGTGCAAATTGGAGGCGGCATTCTGCGTATCAGTGTCGCCGGTGCACGCGTCGGCGCACGGATGCGCATTCAACTTCTTGCGCGCGACATCATTCTCGCCACGGAATCACCGCGTGGCCTTAGCGTCCGCAACGCCCTGGAAGGAGTCGTCACGGAGCTCTCCGACGACCTCGGACGGGCCGTCCTCGTGAAGGTCGACATCGGCGCCGGCGCAACGGTTCTATCGCGGATCACACGCAACGCCAAGGAGGCTCTGGAGCTTCGGGTCGGGATGAGAATCTGGGTGCTGGTCAAAGCCGTCTCTGCCCGCGGCCACACGTATAGCACCGGCGACCGCGCCTGAAGCCCCCGCGGGATCTCGCAATCCACTCGTCAGGGCTGTTCAACGGCATGTAGGTGGCTCAGGCGTCCGGCAGTGCCTTCTCGCTCACCATGGTCAGGACCTCATAGGCCGCGACAGTCTCGCCATCCTGGTTGGTGATCAGCGCGTCCCAGCGCACCTCGCCGTAGCCCTGTCCGATGCGCAGGCTTTTTTCCTTGCAGGTGATGCGGACCTTGATGCGGTCGCCCGGCTTGACGGGCTTGGTGAAGCGCAGGGAGTCGATACCGTAGTTGGCGAGCACGGGTCCGATCGGCGGGTCGACGAACAGGCCCGCGGCGGCGGAGATGAGGAAGTAGCCATGGGCGACGCGGCCGCCGAAGATCGGGTTGCGCCGCGCCGTGGCCTCATCCATGTGGGCGTAGAAGTGATCGCCGGAGAGATCCGCGAAGCGCTCGATGTCGGCCACGGTCACTTCCCGCTCCGCCGAGTTGAAAGTATCGCCGATCGCGAGCGACCCGAAGGGAATGCGGAAGGGGTGCACGCCGGGATCGCGCTCTCTGGATCCCTTGATCCAGCGGCCGGTGACGGCCGTCAGCACATCCGGCGTCCCCTGAACCGCGGTACGTTGCATGTAGTGCAGTACGCCGCGGATGCCGCCCATCTCCTCTCCCCCGCCCGCGCGGCCCGGTCCGCCGTGGACCAGATGAGGCAGCGGTGAGCCATGTCCCGTCGATTCCCTGGCGCAATGGCGATTGACGACCAGGATGCGGCCATGGAACGGGGCGAGTCCGAGCACCAGGCGGGCCGCGATGTCATCGTCCGCCGTGAACACCGAGCCGACGAGGCTGCCGGCGCCGCGGCGTGCCAGCGCAACGGCGGAATCCAAGCCCTCGTACGGCACTACGGTGCACACGGGACCGAACGCCTCGACCTCGTGAATCGCTGCGGCCCGGGCCGGCTCCTGGCAATAGAGCAAGGTGGGCGCGACGAAGGCGCCGCGATCCGCATCGGCATCGGCGAGCTCCATCTGCCGGCCGTTGCCGTGGATGACCTGCGCCTCGCGCTCGAGCTTGGCGAGCTGAGCGAGAACCTCACGCCTCTGCGACAGGGAGGCCACCGGGCCCATGCGAACCTGCTCCAGACGCGGGTTGCCGAGGACGACCTTGCTCAAAGCCGCCTTCAACGCCTCCACCACCGCAGGCGCGGCTGAGACGGGAACGATGGCTCTGCGGATCGCCGTGCACTTCTGACCCGCCTTCACCGTCATCTCACGGACGACCTCACGGACGAAGAGGTCAAACTCCGGTGTGCCAACCGTCGCATCGGGTCCCAGGACGCAGGAATTCAGCGAATCGGTCTCCGCCGTGAAGCGGACGGAATGGTCGATTACCGCCGGGTGCGTGCGCAGCTTGCGAGCCGTGGATGCGGAGCCCGTGAAGGCAACGACGTCCTGCGTATTGAGATGATCGAAGAGGTTGCCGACGCTACCGCAGACGAGCTGCACGGCGCCTTCGGGAAGAATACCGGACTCGATGATGCGGCGGAATGCGAGTTCCGTCAGATAGGACGTGGCGGTGGCAGGCTTGACGATGGCGGGGACGCCTGCCAGAAGCGCCGGGGCGAGCTTCTCCAGCATGCCCCAGACGGGGAAGTTGAAGGCGTTGATGTGTACCGCCGCCCCTTCCAGAGGGGCGCAGATGTGCTGGCCGAGGAAGCCTCCGGCCTTCGACAGGCTCTCCGTGGCGCCGTCCACGTAGACGCGCGCGTCGGGTAGCTCTCGCATTCCCTTGCTGGCGAAGACGAATAACGTCGCAATGCCGCCGTCGATGTCTATCCAGGAGTCGGACTTCGTCGCGCCCGTCGCGTAAGACAGCTCATAGAGCTCGCCCTTACTGTCCGTCAGGTGCTTCGCCAGGTGCTTCAGGAGCGTCGCGCGCTCGTGGAAGGTGAGGCGGCGGAGGTTGGGGCCGCCGACCTCGCGTGCGTGGGTGAGGCCGGCCGAGACATCGAGCCCGTCGGCCGACGCACTGGCGATCACCTCGCCCGTGGTCGCATCGCGGAGGCTAACGAGCGTGCCGCCGCCCGCCTGCCAGCGGCCCGCGATGAAGCTTTCTAACTGCATGACTGTGTCCTCTCAACGGCCGGTGAAGCGGGCAACCCGCTTCTCCATGAAAGCCGCGACGCCCTCCGCGTAATCTGCCGAGTGGCCGAGCTCCTGCTGGTAATCGCGTTCGATGTCGAGCTGCTGCTCGAGCGTGCGATTCCAGCCCTCGAGCATCGCCTGCTTGGTGCGCGCCAGGCCGCGGGTCGGTGCAGCCGCGAGCTGGCGCGCCAGCGAGTCGACCTCTGCGGCGAGCTGACCGTCGTCCACACAGCGCCAGATGAGGCCCCATTGCGCAGCCTGCTCGGCGGGCAGCTTCTCGCCGAGCAGTGCCAGGCCCATGGCGCGCGCGTGACCCACGAGCCTCGGCAGGAGCCACGTGCCGCCGGAATCGGGCACGAGGCCTATCTTGGAGAATGCCTGAATGAAGGCCGCGGAGCGCGCGGCGATGACCAGGTCGCAGGCGAGCGCAATGTTGGCTCCGGCGCCCGCGGCCACTCCGTTGACGGCGGCGATGACGGGCAGCGGCAGCCGGCGCAATGCGAGGATGAGGGGCTTGTAGCCGCGCTCGATGGAAGGGCCAAGATCGGGCGGAGTCCCACTCGGCGCGACGACACGGTCGCTGAGGTCCTGGCCGGCGCAGAAACCACGCCCTGAACCGGTGAGGACGAGGACACGCGCCGAGTCATCGCGCTGCATCGCGGCCAGGGCGTCCTGCACCTCGGCATGCATTGCGGTGTTGAAGCTGTTGAGCCGGTCCGGACGGTTGAGGGTGAGCCGCGCGACACCCTCTGACATCTCGAAGAGAATGGTTTGATAGCTCATGGCCGAATGCCTGTCGGATGTGGATCACGCATCAGTGCGGCGATGCCTGATGATGCGTTGCGAGGATCGGTTCGCTCGCTCAGCGCTCGTCATAGTCGATCTCGAGTGTCGGCGTCCTGACTTTCGATTGGCAGGCCAGCACGTAGCCCTGCTCGAGCTCCCAGTCCTCGAGCGCGTAATTCTGGTCCATGGCGACCTCGCCCCGGACGACTTTCGTCCGGCAGGTCGAGCAGACGCCTGCCCGGCAGGAGAACGGCAGGTCGAGACCCGCCTTCGCCGCGCCGTCGAGTACGCTGTCGCCGTTCATCCGCATGATGAACGAGCGCCGTCGCCCGTCCATGATCACGGTAACCTCCGCAGTTCCGGGCTCTGCGCCGCTGGCGGGCGCACGTGGGACTGCTTTCCCGCCATCACCCTCGGCAGGTTCCTTGCCACTGATTTTGGCCGCCGCGGCGGCCGGCGCCGCGGTGGCCACGGTGAAATGCTCGGCTCTGATGCGATCGGAGCTGACACCGAGCTCGCGCAGAGCTCCCGAGACGCTGTCGATCATGTCACCGGGACCGCAGACGAAGTATTCGGCGACTTCGCCGGGTGCAAAGAACGATCCGGCAAGCTGCCGGACGCGGCCGCCGTCCAGTCTGCCGTTGTAGATCTCCACCTCCTGCGGCTCGCGGCTCATCACGAAGTGCAGCGCCAGGCGGTCGAGATAGCGATCTTTCAGGGCGAGCAGCTCCTCCAGGCACATCGCGCGCGCCATGCCGCGATTGCCATAGAACAGGATGACGCGGCCCGCCGGCCCGGCCTCCAGCCAGCTGCGCGCGATCGCGACGATCGGGGTGATGCCGCAGCCCGCCGCGAAAGCGGCGATCGTGCGGCCGGCCCCCACCGCGTGGGGCGTGAAGCTGCCGTTGGGCGGAAGCACGTCGATCCGATCGCCGACCCGCACGTGCCCTGCGATATGAGTCGACAGTGTGCCGGCGGAATGTACGCGCACGACGATGCGCAGCGGCAGCTCCCCCGGCACGCTGACCAACGAATAGGTCCGTCTCACCTCCTGGCCGCCGAGGACGACGCGCAGGACGATGTGCTGTCCGGCGGCACCACGGTATTGCGCAGCGAGGTCCGCAGGAACCTCCAGCGCCAATGCCATGGCGTCCTCCGCCTGTGGCTGCACTTGCGCCACGCGCAATGAGTGGAATTTCAGCATGGGGTCAGATGCACTTGAAGACGTCGAAGGGCTCGAGGCAATCGCTGCAGCGGTAGTGCGCCTTGCAGGGCGTGGAGCCGAACTCGCTCAGGCGTTCCACCTCAAGGCTGCCGCAGTGCGGGCAGGAGATATTGGAAGCCGCACGCGCCGTGGGAGCGGCGATGCCGAACGCTGCAAGCTTTCGCCTCCCCTCCTCGCTCAGCCACTCGCTCGTCCAGGGTGGCGAGAGCACGGTCTCGAGGCTCACATCCTCGAGCCCCTCGCGCACGAGCGCTTCCCGGATGGATCGTCGGATGACCTCGGTCGCGGGACAGCCGGAATACGTGGGAGTTATCCCGACGCTCAGACTTCCACCTTCGGAGCGTACGTATCTCACGATCCCCAGGTCAACGATTGTCAGGACGGGGATCTCCGGGTCCGGCACGGACCGCAGCACTCGCCACACTCTCTCCTCACCCAGATCGGCCAGGTATCGGCGCTGCGGCTCGATGACCCCTTCGGTCACCATGTCGCACCGGGAAATACCCGCGGAAGATGTTGCATCTCCCCGAGAATGTGGCCGAGATGCTCGGTGTGCACGCCGCACTTGCCGTACCAGGGATACCGCGCGGCCGCAGGCTGCTTCAGGGTCGCCTCCTGCAGAACCTCGCCGACCCGCGCTTCCCATCGCGGCCGCAGGGCTGCGAGCGAAGGACCTACGCCGGTGGCGGCCATCTCCGCATCGATCGCATCGGGCGTGAGCAGCTCGTCGGTGAAGCGCCACAGCGCATCGAGAGCCTGTTGCACTCGCTCGTGGCTCTCTGCAGTGCCGTCGCCGAGCCTGACCAGCCATCCGGCGCTGAACCGCAGGTGATAGCGCGTCTCCTTCAACGCTTTGGCGGCAATCTCCGCGAGCCGCGCGTCCGTCGCGCCTGACAGCGCCTCGTACAGCTCGAGCTGCCACGCATCGATCAGAAACTGACGTACGATGGTCTGGCCAAAGTCGCCGTTCGGCTGTTCCGCGAGTGACACGTTGCAGAACTGCGGCGCATCGCGCAGGAAGGCGAGCGCATCCTCGTCCCGCCCATGGCCTTCGATCTCGCCCGCATAGGTGAGAAGGAGTCTCGCCTGCCCGATGAGGTCTAGCGAAACATTGGCCAGCGCCAGGTCTTCCTCCAGCGCCGGCGCATGGCCGACCCACTCTCCCAGCCGCTGGCCGAGCACGAGACTGGTATCAGCGAGGCGCAGAACGTAGCGTAAGCGGGACTCCCCGGACGGTAAGCTGGCTGCAGTCGCCGCAGGAGTGTTCGCGGCGGCGGTCACAGATTTTTCACCTCGTCGGGGATGGCGTAGAACGTCGGGTGACGGTACACCTTGTCTCGCGCCGGCTCGAAGAGCGCGTCCGCCTCCTCCGGATCTGACGCGAGAATCTCGCTGGAGCGCACCACCCATATGCTTACGCCCTCTTGACGGCGGGTATAGACGTCCCGTGCGTGCTCTATGGCCATGCGCGCATCGGCGGCGTGGAGGCTGCCGACGTGCTTGTGCTCGAGGCCGGAGCGTGCGCGGATGAAGACTTCGAACAGCGGCCAGTCGTTAGCCATGGGCCGGGGCCTCGCGGTGTTGGGATGCGGTGTGGGAGGCGGAGCGGGGCTGCGCGCCGCGGCCATTGTGCTTGGCGGCGTAAGCGGCCGCGGCCTCCCGGACCCACTGGCCCGAGTCGTGGGCCGTGCGCCGCGCCTGCAGCCTCTCCTGATTGCACGGACCGTTGCCTTGCAGCACCGCCTTGAATTCGCTCCAGTCGATGGAGCCGGTGAGGTAGTGCTCGCTGGCCTCATCCCAGCGCAGCGCCGGATCCGGAATCGTGAGCCCGAGGAACTGTGCCTGCGGCACGGTGACATCGACGAACTTCTGCCGCAGCTCGTCGTTGGTGAAACGCTTGATGCGCCAGCGCATCGATTGCGCGGTGTGGGTGGAGCTCGCATCGCTCGGCCCGAACATCATGATCGAGGGCCACCACCAGCGATCGAGCGCATCCTGCGCCATGGCGCGCTGCCCGGCGGTGCCGCGCGCGAGCGCGAGCATGATCTCGAAGCCCTGGCGCTGGTGGAAGCTCTCCTCCTTGCAGATGCGCACCATGGCGCGCGCGTACGGCCCGTAGGAGCAGCGGCAGATCGGAATCTGGTTCATGATGGCCGCACCGTCCACCAGCCAGCCGATCGCCCCCACATCCGCCCAGGTGAGGGTCGGGTAGTTGAAGATGCTGGAGTACTTGGCGCGCCCGTCGAGGAGCTGCTCGAGCAGCTCGGAGCGGGCGATCCCCAAAGTCTCCGCGGCGCTGTAAAGATACATGCCGTGCCCGCCCTCATCCTGCACCTTGGCGATGAGGACTGCCTTGCGCCGTAACGAGGGCGCGCGCGTGATCCAGTTGCCCTCGGGCAGCATGCCGATGATCTCCGAATGCGCGTGCTGGGAGATCTGGCGGATCAGAGTCTGGCGATAGGCCTCCGGCATCCAGTCCTTGGGCTCGATCTTCTCATCGCGCTCGATGCGCTCCTCGAAGCGTTGCTCGAGCAGCGCCGATGCAGTGGGAGTGCCGGCCTCGGCATCGGGAACGGGGGAATCGAGGGCCTGGGTGTACATGGCTCGGAGCTGCCGCTTCGCAACGTGACACACAAACATGGTATCACGATCATTTCTTGTGTCACGTTTTTTCGTGCCACAATACGGCCGTGCCACCGCTCCTGAAATCCCTGGAGGCGCTCCTGCGCCGCTTTCAGAGCCAGCGGCCGCTGCGCGGCGGCTCGCTGCTCATCACGATCTTCGGCGATGCCATCGCCCCGCGGGGCGGGGCGGTGACGCTCGGCAGTCTCATCGAGCTCGCGCAGCCCTTCGGCCTCGCCGAGCGGCTGGTACGGACCGCCGTCGCCCGGCTCGCGACCGAGGGTTGGCTCGCGGCGACGCGTCACGGCCGCCGCAGCGAGTACCGCTTGACCGACAGCGGCCGCAAGCTCTTCGCCGAGGCGACCCGGCGCATCTATGGGGCGAACCCGTCGACCTGGAGCGGCCAATGGACTCTCGCGGTGGTGCCGCCCACGAGCGGCCGTGCCTCCAGAGCCGCTTCCGCGAGAAGAGAAGCAGCACCCGGAAGCCGGCGCAGCCTGCGCGAAGAGCTACGCTGGCTGGGATTCGGGCAGTTGAGCCCCGGGGTGTTTGCCCATCCCGCCTGCACGTTGGAGGAAGCACGCGCGTGGCTCACCACGCTGGGCTGCGTCGACCACTGTTGGTTGCTCGAGAGCGCGGCGGAGGGGCTCGCGGCCGACCGCGCGTTGGCCGCCCAGGGCTGGGATCTTGCGCAGATCGCCCGCCGCTATCGGCGCTTTCGCGACGGCTTCGCACCCGTGGATGCGGCCGTGCGGCAGTCGGACGCGTTGGCGCCGCAATCGGCGTTTCTGGTACGCACGCTGCTCATCCACGAGTACCGCCGGATCCATTTGCAGGATCCGCTGTTGCCGCCCGCCCTGCTACCCGCTCAATGGGTGGGCACGGAGGCTTACGAGCTCACCGCAAGACTCTACGCTGCAGTATTCACCGCCGCGGAGCGGTTCCTGACCGACACCGGCGCAACGATCACCGGAGCGCTGCCGCCGGCCGGCCCGGAAGTGCACGCGCGCTTCGGCGGCAAACATGGCGGCCCGAGCTAGCTGCGGCACCGGGGCGGGATGGCACATGGACGAGCGCCCTGCCGCCCGCGGTGGCGAGCCTCCCGCCTACCAGGTATCCGGCTCCCAGTTTTGCTCGCTGCCGTCGGCGATCTCCCCGACGCTGATGGTGCTGGCGCTCTTGTAATAATGAGGCGGCACGGGCAGGTTGAGCGGCGCAGGCGAGCCGTCCATGACACGGGCCGCCAGATCGTAGCGGGAGCCGTGACAGGGGCAGAAGAAGCCGCCCGGCCACCCGGCCGGCAGGTCGGCGGCCCCGACCTGCGGGCGATACTTCGGGATACACCCGAGGTGCGTGCAGATGCCGACGACCACCAGATACTTGGGATTGATGGACCGCTGAATGGGATTCCAGTCCGGGAGACTGGGCGGCTGCTGCGCCTCTTTGGAGAGGGGATCCTTCAGCTGCCCATTGAGCTTCGGCAGCTCCGCGAGCTGCGCCTCGGTGCGGTGCAGCACCCACACGGGCCGGCGGCGCCAGGAGGCGCTCATCATCTGCCCCGGCTCGAGCTTGGAAATGTCGATCTCGACCGGTGCGCCCAGTGCGCGCGCGGTCTCACTGGGCTCCAGTGACTCGATGAACGGCACAGCGGTCAGTCCTATGCCCACGGCACCCACCGCGACCGTAGTGGTGGTGAGCATCCGCCGTCGGTCGAGGTCGGGCTCGTCCTCTGTCGGCTCGCCATGCATCGTGGGTGCGTTCTCGGTCATCACTTCCTCCGCCAATCAGCGCCAAAAGAGATGGGCTACGGCAATCCGT
>DASVWT010000329.1:0-4896 GCA_036393055.1 Steroidobacteraceae bacterium | reverse complement strand
GACGCCGTAGCCGGCATTGACATCGGCCTGGAAGGTGTCGAGCTTCGGCTTGTTGGTGATGAAGCGCACGACGCCCGCCTGGGCGCCGGCACCGAAGAGCGTCCCCTGCGGACCCTCCAGGACCTCGATGCGCTCGAGATGCACTGCGTAAACATCGAGGTCGCGGCCCGGGAGCAGCTCCGACTGATCGTCGAGGTACACCGCCACGTTCGGGAAGATGCCCACGGAGCCCTGCCCCTGGGTGCCGAGCACGCCGGTGGACAGTCCGCGCATGAACAGCGTGCCCATGCCGGGTCCCTGGGATCCCGTGCTGACGTTCGGCAGGTACTTCACGTAGTCCGCGAAGGTCTGCACGTTCAGGCTCTGCAGTGTCTTGCCGGTCATCGCCTGGATGGTGATCGGCACGTCCTGGATGTTCTGCTCCCGACGCTGCGCGGTGACGATCACCGTCTGCAGCATGTCGGAGCTGGTGGCGCTCGTCGCGGCGGTGCCGGCAGGCACTGTCGCGGCATCGGCATTCGTTGGGCCGGCATTGGCGGCAAGCACGGCGTGCGCAGCCGAGGCACTCAGGATTGCGGCGATCGTGCGCGCGAGCTTCGGATTCGATTTCATTCGGCGCTTACCTCGGTCGGTTGCGAATTTGTTGTCGTCCCGGTGGTGAGCCGGTGACCCCCTTGGCCCCCCAGGCGCCTCTTCGCTCCGGCTCTTGCGGTCGATGCTCCCGTAATCGCGACCGCCCGGCTTGTGAGTTCGCGACGTGCCGTTTGCGGATTTACGACACCTCGCGGATCGAGCCCGATCAAGGCTTCCACACGGCCCCGCGCGGCGGAAGCCGAGAATTTCTATGGACCCATCGAAAAAGGGCATGCTGCACCGGGTCCGCTTCGCCCTGATGAGAGCTATGCTGCCACGATCGATGGGGGAATTCGACTACATCGTCATCGGCGCCGGCTCCGCGGGCTGCGTGCTCGCCAATCGCCTGAGCGCCGATGGCCGCAATCGCGTGCTGCTCCTCGAGGCCGGCGGCAGCGACTTCAGCCCCTGGATCCGCGTGCCGGTCGGCTATGCGCGCACTTTCACCGACCCCCGTTACAACTGGATGTACCGCACGGAGCCCGAGCCGGCGCTCGAGAACCGCGCGGCGCATTGGCCGCGCGGCAAGGTGTTGGGCGGCTCGAGCTCCATCAACGCCATGCTGTTCGTACGCGGCCAGCCTTCGGACTACGAGGATTGGCGCAGCGCCGGCAATCCGGGCTGGGGATGGCGCGATGTATTGCCTTATTTCCGCAAGCTCGAGGATCACGCCTGGGGTGCATCTGAATGGCACGGTGCCGGCGGACCCGTACACGTTCACGATCCATCCGCCGCAGCTCATCCACTCTGCTCGAGCTTCCTCGAGGCCTGTGCGGCCGCCGGCATCCCCGCGACCCGCGATTTCAACGGCGCTCAGCCGGAAGGCGCGGGCTTCTGGCAGGTCACCATCCGCAACGGAGTGCGCGTCTCGAGTGCGAGCGCCTATCTGCGCCCGGTGTTGCGCCGCCGCAACCTCGAGGTGGCGACCGGGGCGCGGGCGACCCGGGTACTCTTCTCCGGGACTGCGGCAACCGGTGTGGAATACCTGCGCGGCGGCTCGCGGCTGAGCGCGACCGCCCGCCGCGAAGTGCTGCTCTGCGCCGGAGCGATCGGCTCGCCGCAGCTTCTCGAGCTCTCGGGCATCGGCGACCCGCGACTGCTGCAGCGGCTGGGGATTCCCCCGATCGCTGCCAGCGCCGCCGTCGGGCGGGGTCTGCAGGACCACGTCTGCGTCTCGTACTTCTACCGGTCAAAGGTGCCGACGCTCAACGATCAGCTCGCGCCCTTTATCGGCAAGGTCCGCGCGGCGCTGCGTTACCTGCTGTGCCGGGACGGCCCGCTCTCGATGAGCGTCAACCAGGCCGGCGCCTTCGTGCGCAGCCGCCCGGAGCTGGCCCGCCCCAACCTGCACATCTATTTCAATCCGGCGAGCTACAGCACCACGACCGACGGCCCGAGCCGCCGACTCCTCAATCCCGATCCCTTTCCGGGATTTCTCATGTCATTCAACACCTGCCGGCCGACGAGCCGCGGCAGCGTGCACGCGCGCAGCCCCGATCCGCTGGCCAGCCCCGCGATTGCACCCAACAGTCTCTCGACACCGGAGGATGTCGCGGACGTGTACGAAGGGGCACGGGTGCTGCGGCGTATCTCCGCAGCCAGGCCGCTCGCGGCGGTGATCGAATCGGAGCTGCTGCCGGGTGATCGCATCCGCTCCGATGAAGATCTGCTTCAGGACTTTCGCCACCGCGCGGGCTCTGTCTTCCATCCCTGCGGCACCTGCGCGATGGGTCCGGACGCAAGTAGCTCCGTGGTCGATCCACGCCTGCGCGTGCATGGCGTGGGTAAATTGCGCGTGGTCGACGCTTCCATCTTTCCGACGGTCACCTCGGGCAACATCAACGCGCCGACGCTGATGGTGGCCGAGAAGGCGGCCGACCTCATTCTCGAGGATACCGGCGGGTGAGCGAGACGCGCGCCGACATGGAACCCGAGGCCGCGCGGCCCGAAGAGCGGCGCGTAACGGCCGATACCGCCTCGCTCGCGGAGCGCTGGTATGTCGCGATCACGATGTGCGTGGTCTACACCCTGAGCATCTGCGACCGCTACTCCATCTCGACCGTGCTCGAGCCGATCCGCAAGGAGCTGCATCTCTCCGATGCCAACGTTGCGTTTCTCACGGGCGTATCGCTCGCGATCTTCTATGTCATCTTCGGCTTCCCGCTCTCCTGGCTGATCGACCGCAGGAGCCGACGCACCATCATCGGCGTCTGCCTCGTCGTCTGGTCCGCGTTCACGGTCGCAACCGGGCTCGCGCGCAACTACTGGCATCTCCTTCTGGCGCGCATCGGAGTCGGAGTGGGCGAGGCCGGCGGGACGCCGGGAGCGAACTCGATGCTCTCGGACTATTTCCCGGCGGCGCGCCGCCCGATGGCCCTGCAGGTGTTCTCGCTCGGGGCGCCCATCGGCGCCTGGCTCGGCTCGCAGGTGGCCGGGGCCATCGCCTACCGCCTCGGTTGGCGCGCCATGTTCCTCGCGCTGGGCATACCCGGGGTCGTGATCGGCGCCCTGGTGCTCCTCACGATCCGCGAGCCGGCTCGCGGCTGCCTCGATCGCGACAGCGAGCGGCACGCCGCCCCGCCCTTCCTCGAGACCATGCGCTTCATGCTGCGCCAGCCCTCTGCGCTGCATCTGATCGTCGGCAGCTCCGTGGTCGCCCTGTGGGGCTGGGGCCTGATGTGGTGGACGCCCGCGTTCCTCATGCGCAGCTACGGGCTCAACGTCGATCAGGCCGGCGCCATGCTGGGCCCCATCCACCTCATCGGCGGCAGCCTCGCCATGGTCGCCAGCACCTGGCTCTTGTCGCGCCCATGGCTCGCCAACCAGCAGCGCGTCCTGCGCCTCATCGGCCTCAACGTTGCTTTGGCCACCGTAGTGACGGCGGTGATCTATTCCACGCACTCCCTCGCCCTCACCCACGCGCTCTTCTGGCTCTACATCCCTTCCATATACGTCTATATCGGCCCCGGCTTCGGTATCCTGAACAATCTCGCGCGCCCAGGGATGCGCGCGGTGTACTGCGCCACGGTGCTCTTCACGGCCAACCTGGGCAATCTCATCATTGCTCCGCAGCTGGTCGGGATTCTGAGCGACTGGTTCGCACCCCACCACGTGGCCAACGCCGAGTCATTGCGGCTGGCGATGTTGTGCCTGGTGCCGACTGGATTCTGGGCGGCTTGGCACTACTTCCGCTCCGCCCGGCACTTGCCCGCGGACGAGCAGCGCGCGGCCACTCGTTAAGACTCAGGTCAGGGGTGGCGCCCCTCCCTCGGCCGTTCGGCGCTCGATGAATTCATCGAGCGCTTCCGCGCAGGCAGCCGCGCCCGGCGGCGCAGCGAATTCCCCGAGGACCTGCTTCCACTTGGCATGTGCCCGTTCGGTGGAGGTGAGCGACCCCCGCTCCGTCCACGTGCCGAAATTCGACCAGTCCGCAATCATCGGCTCGTGAAAGGCGGTGCGGTAGCGGGCCATCGTGTGCGCCGCCGCGAAGAAATGGCCACCCGGCTGCACTTCGGCGATTGCGTCATAGCCCAGCGCATCCTCATCCGCCTCCGGCGGGGTGCACAGCTCCGCCAGCATCTGCAGCACCTCCACGTCCGTCACGCACTTCTCGTAGGAGTTGGTCAGACCGCCCTCCATCCAACCGGCCGCGTGCAGACACACGGTCGCCCCGGCGAGCACGCTCGCCCAGAGAGAGAACTGGGTCTCCATTGCCGCCTGCGCATCGACTATGTTGCCTGCGGTGCCGGCGCCGGCGCGCCACGGCAGCCCGATGAGCCGTGCGAGCTGGCCGGCTCCCAGAGTCGCCTGCAGATGCGTCGGCGTACCGAAGGCCGGCGATCCCGACTTCATGTCGACGTTGGACAGGAAGCTGCCGTAGAGCAGCGGCGCGCCCGCCCGCGCGAGCTGTGCGAGTGTGATGCCAGCCAGAGCCTCCGCATGCTGCAGCGTCAGGGCGCCGGCGATGGTGATCGGCGCCATCGCGCCCGCCAGGCAGAACGGCGTCATGATCACCGGCTGCCCGTAGCGCGCGAAATCGATGATGCCCTGCGCCATCGACCGGTCGAGCACGCGCGGGGAATTGCTGTTGATCACCGTATAGGTGTAGGCGCGCTGGCGGAATCCCTCTTCAGACTCGCCCCGCGCCAGACGGATCATCGCGAAGCTGTCTTCGATCTGAGCCGTGCCGCGCGCCATCACGATCGGCATTTTGTCGGATAGCGTCAGCTGCGCCCGCATCATGGCGTAGTGGCGCAGGTGCAC
>DASVWT010000328.1:0-12990 GCA_036393055.1 Steroidobacteraceae bacterium | reverse complement strand
GCGCTGGCGCGCCCGGCAGCAGGACCAGGACACCCTGCTGGCACCGATTGCCGATCTGCTGCTGCAGCGGGCCGCGGCCTCGGCCGGCGAGGTGGTGCTCGATATCGGCTGCGGATGCGGCTTCACGGCCATCGAGCTGGCACGGCGCGTGGTGCCCGGCGGCCGGGTGCTCGGCGTGGACCTATCCGCGCCGATGCTCGAGCGGGCGCGCGAGCGCGCGCCTGCCGATTTGCCGATCGAATTCGTCCTGGCGGATGCCACGGTTCATCCCTTCGAGCCCGCCGCTGCAGACCTTCTCTTCTCCCGCTTCGGCGTGATGTTCTTTGCGGAGCCCCGCAAGTCGTTTGTCAACATGCGGCGTGGACTGCGGCAGGGAGGGCGGCTTGCGTTCGCATGCTGGCGCGAGCCGCAAAGGAATCCGTGGCTGATGCTGCCGCTGGAGCAGGCGTGCAGGCACGTGCCGCGGCCGCCGGCCTCGGGGCCAGAGGAGCCGGGCGCGTTTGCCTTTGCCGATGAGAGGCGCGTGCGCGGCATTCTGGACGGGGCAGGTTTCACCGACACCGAGTTGGAAGCACTGGAGTTGTCACTGGATATCGGCATCGGCCGCGGGCTGGAAGCCGCAGTGGAGACGGTGACAGGGATGGGTCCGACGAGCCGCGCGCTGGAAGGCCAGCCGGCGCAGCTGCGGGCCGCGGCGACGAAGTCCATCCGGGCGGCGCTGGCGCGATATCAGGTTGGGAATGCCGTCGCGCTGCCGGGCGCAATCTGGATCGTTACTGCGCGAAATCCTTGATCCAGTGCCTGTGAGCCGCCGCAATGGCTGACGCGCCCGTCAACTGCGCGGTTGGACGATGCCGTCGCCGTGCGGCGCCGCCATGAACTCGGGCAGTTGCTCTGCCCATGCGGACAGCTCGCGCAGGCGGGGGTACGCCGCATCCTGGAGAGTGCCGGGCTGCATTTGCCCGTTGAAATACCAGACGACGGCGGTCGCCACCTCGGCTGCGCCAATGCGCTGCGCACCTGCCGGCCGCTGCCGTTGCGCGAGCTCCGCCTCCAGCGCACCGAGAGCGGCGTGCAGCTGCACCGTCACGCGATCCACCCAGGGCTGGTGTCGCCGATCCGCCGGGCGGAGGTTCTCGTAGACGAGCTGGACGCTCTTCTCACAAGCGGCGAGCGCGAGGCCGATCGTGCGCAGCGCTGCCTGCCGCTCGGTAAGACCGCTCGGCATCAGAGACTTGGGAGCCGCCAGCGCCTCTGCGTAATCCAGGATGAGCGTGGAATCCATGAGCACGGTTCCGTCGTCGCAAACGAGGGTGGGCGCCTTGACCACGGGATTGATCGCGCGGAACTGATCGAATGTGCGGAACACGGAGAGCGAGCGATGCTCGAAGGGCAATCCGAGCAATTGCAGCGAGATCGCTACGCGCCGGACGTACGGGGAATCGAGCATTCCGATGAGTTGCATGGGGTACCCCTCCCAGGGCCTGTTCGCCTCGATTTTGATGCATCCGCAGGCTATGTCCAACTATCTCCCGGGCGGGGCCGCATCGCGCGCTTGCGCGAGACAGGCTTGCACCGCTTCGTGAAGCGACCGGGCGTAATAATCCGCACCCAGCGCCCGTCGAAGGTCTGCGTCCATCAGGATGGGATCCTGCGCCGGCCAGAGCCCGACCAACACCGGCACCCCGGATGGCAAGCGTGCCCGCAGCCGCGGCATCAGATGACGCAGATGCGCCGGAGTACCGCCGATATCCAGGTATGAGATGCACACCATGGCGATCTCCTGGATTGGGAGCGAATGGATGTGGGTGCGCGAGGTCGCCTCGTACGGCAGTCTGCGCGCACCGATCCGGTGCTTGCCCAGCAGCTGCTCGAGCATCGCGGCGGCTGCATCATCCAAGGGTCCGCGGCCCGCAATACAAAGTACGGGCGCCTCACCTCCCCAACCTGGCGCCGCCTTGCCGCTCTCGAGCGGCCGGCCGGTGGTCGGTTCAGCCGCAGGCGCTTGCTGCGGCACGGTCTGCTGATCGATGGTGGGCCCCGCGACGGTCTTCCCGCCGGCGGATGGCGGCTGAACGTCCTCATACCCGTCGAGGTCATCCAACAGCTCCAGCACTGTCGCCTTGAGGCGCTCGATCCGTTCCGCGGACAGCGCTCCGCGTGCCGCGTCATGGGTAGCGAGTTGCAGACCCCTGAGTACGACCTCATCGTAATACGACGAGAGCGACCGATCCTCCAGGTAGCGTTCCGCATGCGCCAGCGCCTCGTCCGGGTCATCGGCGAGAAGCCGCTGGTAGAAATTTTCCACCGGGGTCAGCGCCGGACGGTCGCCGAGGAGTACGTCGAGGAATTCGAGCCGCTTGGCGTGGCGACCGAGCACCACCAGACAGAGCGTGATCGGTGTCGAGATGATCAACCCGATCGGCCCCCAGATCCATGTCCAGAAGATTGCCGCGACGATTACGGCAAGGGGCGAAAGCCCGGTGCTGTGACCGTAGATCAGAGGCTCCACGGCCTGGCCCATGATCAGCTCCGTGCCTGCGTAGAGGGCCGCGGTCCAGATCGCCAGCGACCAGCCGGGCGAGACCGCGGCCGCCAGCACTATCGCGAGCAGTGCCGCGATCCAGGATCCGATATAGGGAATGAACCGCAGCAGGGCACCCAGTATGCCCCAGAGAACCGGGTCGGGGACCCCGATGAAATAGAGGCCCACAGCGACGATGACGCCGAAGCCGGTGTTGATGCCAAGCTGGGTTAGGAAGTAACGGCTGAGCCGCCTTGCCGCATCGTCCATGGCCACCGTCGTGGCGCGCAAGTCACCCGACCCGAAGAGCCGGATGGCGCGGTCGCGCAGATCCTCCTTCTGCAGCAGGGTGAAAATCGTCACCACGAGGATGATGCCCGCGGTGGCAATCGGCGACAGGATGGGCGATATCACCGTTTCCCCGATCTTCAGCGCCGAGGGGCTGGGCTGTGTCACGACCACCGGAATGGGTGTCCGCGACGGTGCTGCCGATCCGGTCTGTGATGGTGTCTGGACCACCGCCGGCTGGGCGCCGCCGAACTGGTGGCCGAGCCTGCTGATCCTCGCCGAAAGGTGATTGATGGTTTCGTTGCGCAGGTTGTCGACCTTCCTCTCGATGGTGGCCTGGTACTGTGGGAGCTGCGCACTGAGGCGGGCGACCTGGCTTCCGATCGCACTGCCGATGGCGACGATGATCCCCAGTGCGAGAATCACGGCGAGCAACACCGAGAGGATGCGGCCGAGCCACAACCGCCGCAGCAGCTCGACCAGAGGGGTGAGCACGAAGCTCAGCAGCAGCGCCAGCGTGACCGGGATCAGCACCTCGCGCCCGATGTAGAGAGCCGCAACGATCACGACCGCGACCACGACACCGGTGAGACTCGATGCGCCCGGCGAGCCGGCCGGCGGAATCCGTGGCGGCCGCTGCTCGGCGACGTCTGCCCGATTCACCGCATCTGGCATGGCATTTCTGGCTCCGCTGCAGGGATACCCGGGCCCGGAGCATTCTCAACGCGCAGCTCCGTCGGTCCGATCCGTTTTTTCAGCTCACCGTGCGAGTGATGCGGCGATACGGCTTCTGCGTCCCTGCGATCGCGGCTGGCGCCGGAGCTATCGTCTCGCGGACTCGGCCAGCAGTTCGACGAGGTACTGCTTCCAGTCAGCGGCATGGGTGTGGGTGCCGTGACCGTAGGTGCTCATCGATGCCGGGATCAGGATGTATCGCCCGTGCGGGATCCGCTTCACGAGGCTCTGCGCGAGCCCCTCGAGCTCCGGCGGATTGATGAAATCATCGCCGGAGTTGATCCACATGACGGGCGCGGTGATGGAGCCCAGGCGAGGCTCCGGGTTGTAGTCGCGCGAAGAATCGAACTGATAGATGAAATCATCGGCGTCGAGGTGCGAGACGATGCTGTCGACCTTCTGGTCGAGGTAGGCTTCGGCTTGCCGCCGGGTGGGCAGGTCCTTGTGCATCTGCTGGGGCGCGGAGCCCGCGATGATGAGCATGTCCGCGGCACCCTTCAGGCCTTCGATGGGCTCCTGCGCGTAATTGCCGTGGTCCCACTTGGGATCGTCGCGGATCGCCTGGATGGCCATGTAGCGCCAGATGCGATTGCGGCCGGCAATCTCCATGGGCATGCAGGCCAGCGGCATCAGAGCGTCGGCGAACTTCGGATACATCTCCCCCCAGACGAAGGACTGCATGCAGCCCATGGATGTCCCGAGGACGAGCCGCAGGTGATCGACATGCAGGCCATCGAGCAGTACCTGGTGCGTCG
The DNA here is from genome assembly GCA_036393055.1 of Steroidobacteraceae bacterium. GTDB lineage: Bacteria > Pseudomonadota > Gammaproteobacteria > Steroidobacterales > Steroidobacteraceae > 13-2-20CM-66-19. Next base: position 8,688 of record DASVWT010000328.1, on the reverse strand, counting down.
CCCGGACCATGTCGTCGTAGGTGTATCGGGGGAATCTCATGCGCAGGCCGTCGGAAGGCTTGCTGGATTCGCCGTGGCCGATCTCATCGGGAAGGATGATGAAGTACCGCGTGATATCCAGAGGCTGTCCGGGCCCGAACAGCACGTCCGAGAACACGGGGTTGAGCAGCGAATGCGCATCGCCGCCGGTACCGTGAATCAACAGAACCGCGTTGGTGGTGTGTCCTGCCGCGTCGCGTCGGGGCTTTCCCAGAGTTACGTAGTGCAGCCGCAGATCCGCGAGCGTCTGGCCCGTGCCAAAGTGGAAGTCGTGGATGTGATAGACACCGTTGCGGATGGGCCAGTGGGTCGGCGGATATTGCGGCTTAGGGGCCTGTGCGTCGGCCGGTGCACAGGTAAAGCCGACCGAGGCGGCGAGGAGCACCGCGAGCGAGCGAAGCATAGGGATCCTCCTGGGTGGAGCGAGGCTCAGACGGCTTCCGGGCTGATCACTACCGCAGCCGTCCGGCGGCCGAGGCGCCGGGCGAGGGCGTGACCCAACCCCATGGCGATGAGGCCGACGAGCAGGTGGAGGGTTTGGATCACCCAGTGGTAACGACCGGGCAGCAGGCTGAGCTGGGCGACGCCGAGCGCCGGGACGATCAGGCTCCAGATGAAAACCACGACGGCGAAGGCCCGGTTGCCGCGCGCGAGCAATCCGAGGACTACGAGCAGCCACAGGGATAGGACGAACAGCCCACCGAGCGTCATGTGGACCTGCAACAGCGAGAGCGCATGCCCGGTCCAGAAGAGGATCCCGAGCACCACGAGAGCGATGCCGAAGAGACTGATGAGTGAGCGCGCGATGAGAACGATGGACTTCACGGTCGCCTCGCAATCGGGGGAAGGGGTAACCCGGACATCCGGGGCCTTCATCGCCCTTCTTTTTGGTTGGTGGACAGTATAGCCAGCGCGGAAGAGCGCAAGCAGCGAGTGAAGCCTGCCGTTTCAGAAAGCCTGGAAACTATTCATGCAGGGCGCCGCAATCTTTATAGGTACCTGAATTTACAGACTATATTAATTAGACTATCTATTCTATTATCTATTCATGCCCAGCTCCGCACTGGCTGAAAATCTCATGGCGCAGCTCGCCAGGGGCCCTGCCGACGCCCTCGAGTTGACCCGTGCGCTCGGTATATCCCAGCCCACTCTGTCCCGCGCCCTGGCTGCATTGCAGCGGGAAGATCGGGTCGTCCGTATCGGCAGCACCCGCGGCGCGCGGTATGGGCTCGCTCGTGCAGTGGATGGCATCGGCTCGCGATGGCCGTTGTTTCGTGTCGATGCCGGCGGGCGGCTGAGCGAGCTCGGACCGCTGCACGCGCTGCAGAGAGACTTTTTCTACGCGAGCAATGGTCCGGGGCGCATCCGCGGAGTCGCCGAGGGAATTCCCTACTTTCTGCAGGATGCGCGGCCGAGCGGCTTTCTGGGCCGCGCCATCCCGCATACCTTTCCCGAGCTCGCATTGCCCGCGCGGATCGTCGATTGGACCGACGATCATTTCCTCAACTATCTCACCGCGCGCGCGCCCGACAATGTCGGTGACCTCATTCTCGGGGAAGGCTCGGTCGATCGGTACATGGCGCGTGCCCACCGGAGTGTGACAGTGAAGAGCACGGAGCGCGCCTCGCAGTACGCCGCCCTCGCAGCATCGGCCATGTCGGGCGCGCCAGCAGGCTCTTCGGCCCAGGGAGAGCAGCCCAAATTCCTGGTGCAGGTCGAAGAGGATGGGCAGCGCACGCCTGTGCTCGTGAAATTCTCCCCGCCGCGCAAGAGCGAGGCCGGCCAGCGCTGGGCGGACCTTCTGCTGGCCGAGCACCTGGCTCACGATCTGCTCGCCCGCAATGGCCTCCCCTCCTGCCGATCGAGGTGGCTGCCGTTCGGCGAGCGTGCTTACCTGGAGGTGGAGCGTTTCGACCGTGTCGGTGCGGAGGGCCGCCGTGGCGCCGTCTCGTTGTATGCCGTTGACCTGGCACGTTACGGCAAGCTCGACAGCTGGGGCGACTGCGCGCGGCGGCTCGAGGGCGAGGGCCTGCTGCCGGCGCAGCATGCGCAGTGGATACGCCTTCTCGATGTTTTCGCTCAGCTGATTGCGAACACCGACCGCCACTTCGGCAACATCACGTTGCTCGATGATTACGAGGGGCCGTTCCAGCTGGCACCCGTGTACGACATGCTGCCCATGCTCTTCGCGCCGCAGCATGAGCAGCTCATCGAGCGACCCTACGAGCCGGCGCCGCCCACCGCGGCATCGCTCTCCGTATGGGGCCGGGCGCGAGGCCTCGCGATCGACTACTGGACACTGCTCGCGGCGGACACGCGGCTCAGCAAGCCGTTTCGCACGCTCTGCGCCCGCTGCCTGGAGGCGCTGAGGGTGCTTTCGGTTCGGGGGCTGTGATGGGGAGCGAGCGTCTGGCCATCGACGTCGGCGCGAGCCATCGCATCTCCGGTTTGCTCGACCGGCCAGCCCGCGCGCATACCTTGTTGGTTCTGGCGCACGGAGCCGGTGCAGGGATGGAACATCCGTCGATGCAGGCTATTGCCGCGGGTCTAGCAGAGCGCGGCGTCGCCACGCTGCGTTATCAATTCCCCTACATGGAGAGAAAGAGCCGCCGGCCGGATCCGCCCGCGCTTTGTCATGCAACGGTTCGCGCCGCAGTTGCGGAAGCTACGCATCTCGCGCCGGACCTGCCGCTCATTGCGGGAGGCCGGTCGTTCGGCGGGCGCATGACGTCGCAGGCGCAGGCACAGGCTCCGTTGCCGGGGGTCCGCGGACTCGTGTTCCTGGCGTTCCCGCTGCATCCCGCGGGCCGGCCGGGTACGGATCGCGCCGCGCACCTTCAGGAGATCGGCATCCCGATGCTCTTCATCCAGGGAAGTCGGGATGAGCTCGCGGACCCGGGCCTGCTCCGAACGACTGTCGCGAGCCTGGGCTCCCGCGCTACTCTGCATGTGCTGGAGGATGCGGATCACTCCTTCCACGTTCCTGCTCGAAGCGGACGGAAAGACTTGGATGTACGCGCGGGCGCTCTGAATGCTGTTTGCGCATGGGTGGACCGGCTGCTCGGCGCCCGCGCAAGCTGAGCTGTCGCGTTATCCGTTACAATCCGGCGAGCGGGGGCGCGGCTTGCTACGCCCCGCCGCGTGCGGGCGCAGAGGCTGCGTGACGCACCTGCGCGGCACCTGTCCATGACAAGGCGGAGAATGATGCGAACTGCACACATGCCCTACGGAGTACTGCTGCCGGCAGCCGCCACGGCGGCCCTGATTCTGTTGGGGGGACCGCGAGAAGCGCATGCGCAAAATGCTCCGGCGACCCGCACGACGACTGAGAGCACAGCGTGCGACAACGACGCTGGACTCAAGCTTCCCACCGGCTTCTGCGCGAGCATCTTCGCCGACGATCTCGGCCACGTTCGCCACATGGTTGTCGCGCCAGACGAAGTGCTTTACGTCAACACGTGGAGCGGGCGGTACTATGCCAACTCCCCGCCGCCGCCTGGGGGGTTCCTGATCGCTCTGCAGGATACGACGGGTGAGGGCAAGGCTAATGTCATCCGCCGGTTCGGCGCGACTCGTGCGAGCGGCGGGCACGGCGGCACCGGCATCGCGCTGTACCACGGCTACCTGTATGCCGAGCTCAATGACCGGATCGTACGCTACCGGCTGTCGCGGGGGTCGATTGTGCCCACAGGCCGCGCGGAGACGGTTGTCTCCGGGTTGCCGCTGACCGGCGATCATCCGATGCACCCGTTTGCAATCGATGCCGACGGCTGGATGTATGTCGATTCCGCGAGCCCGAGCAACTCCTGCCAGAAGGAGAACCGGATGCTCGAGTCACCCGGCATCGATCCGTGCCCGCAGCTCGAGACGCGCGGCGGCATCTGGCGCTACAGCGCCAGGAAGCTGCATCAGAAGTTCTCGCCCGCGGCCCGCTACGCCACCGGGATCCGCAACGCGGACGGCATCGCGATCGACTCCACCGGCCACAATGTCTACGCGACCCAACACGGCCGGGATCAGCTCGGGCAGAACTGGCCGAAGCGCTTCACCGCGCAGGAAGGCGCCTATCTGCCCGCGGAAGAGCTGCTGCACGTCGTACCGGGCGGCGATTACGGGTGGCCGTATTGCTACTACGACGGCGTGCGGCGGGAGCTGATGCTGGCACCCGAGTACGGCGGCAACGGCAAGGAGGTCGGGCTCTGCGCGCACAAGCTCGGCCCGGTTGCCGCATTCCCGGCCCACTGGGCGCCGAATGATCTGACGCTCTATGACGGGCGGCAATTTCCGTCGCACTACCGCGGCGGCGCTTTCATCGCCTTTCACGGCTCGTGGAACCGCGCGCCGTTTCCGCAGCAAGGCTATGACGTGGTGTTCCAACCTCTCGCGGATGGCAAGGCCTCAGGCAGCTGCGAGATCTTTGCCAACGGATTCGCCGGCGGGGAGAAGGATCCGGGGGCGGCTGCGCATCGTCCCTCTGGGTTGGCAGTCGGACCCGACGGCGCGCTCTACGTCTCCGATGACGTGCATGGGCGCATCTATAAAATCGTGTACCGGGGTGGCGGCGGCTCTGGAGAGGCGTCGGGGATCACTCAGTGTCCGGGCGTGACGGCGCTGGGGGGTACCTCAGGCACCGGCAATCCTTTGCCGCCGGAAGGCATCCACCCACACGCGGGAGCGAGCGCGACCTTGTCCGTGCCGAAGGGCGTGACACGCGCCACGGTGGATCTCGGCGACCGTATCTTCCACGGGGAGGTGGCTTCGGGCACCTGCGCCGGATGTCACGGCGCCGAAGGCAAGGGGACGCCGCTCGGCCCTGACCTGACTTCCGGCAAATGGCTGTGGAGCAATGGGAGCCTGGTCGGGATCGAGCAGACCATCCGTCGCGGCGTGCCCAACCCGAAGGAATACCGTAGTCCGATGCCGCCGATGGGCGGCGCGCAGCTCACATCGCAACAGGTTTCGGCGGTGGCGGCTTACGTCTGGGGGCTGGGGCACGCGAGCAGCCGTTGACCGCCGAGACATCTGCGGAGGACGACGCGCTGCAGGCCTGAGCTCGGCCGAGCCCCGCATCCTCAACGGGCATTCTCGCTCTCTTCGTCGCCGGCTGGCGGCCACGCGCCGCAGGTGCCGCGGGCACTGTCGAGGCGGGGCGCCGGCCGCGGCGCATTGCTCTGCGACCGCGAAAAGCGGATGGGCGTCGCGAGCCCCGGGATGGAAGCGTCGCGATAGCCTTGCGCCGGACAGGCGAGCACCATCCCGCGCTCGCGGGTGTTAGGATTGCCAAGCGCCTCGGCCACGGTGTTGATGGGCCCCGCTGGGACGTGGGCGGCTTCGAGGCGGGCCAGAGCGTCGTCGCGCCGCAGCACCGCCAGAGGCGGCCCGAGAGCCTGATCCAACGCGGAGCGGTTGCGGACCCGCGCACCATTGGTGGCGAATCGCGGATCATCGGCAAGTGGCGCGCGGTCCAGGGCTTTGCACAGGCTGCGAAACTGTGCGTCGTTCCCCACCGCGACGACGATGAATCCGTCCGCGGTCCGGAACTCCTGATAGGGGGCAATGTTGGGATGCGCGTTGCCCATGCGGGCCGGTGTCAGGTTGCCGATGAGGTGATTCATCGCCTGATTGGCGAGAATGCCGATCGTGGAATCGAGCAGCGCGACATCGACCCGCTGTCCGCGCCCTGACCGTGCGCGCTCGGCCAGCGCCGCCTGGATGCCGATCAGACCGTAGAGGCCCGTCACGATGTCGGAAACCGCAACGCCCACCTTCTGCGGCGGACGCCCGGGCTCTCCGGTGATATCCATCAGCCCGCTCATGGCCTGGGCCACGAAATCGTAGCCCGGCCGGTCTGCATAGCGCCCGTCCTGCCCGAAGCCGCTGATCGAGCAGTACACCAGTCCGGGGTTGAGGGACGCCAGGCTGGCGTAGTCGAGCCCGTACTTCTCGAGGCCTCCCACCTTGAAGTTCTCGATGAGCACGTCGGCCTCGCGGGCGAGCCGCACCACCCGCTCGCGATCCTCCGGCCTGCGCAGGTCCGCCACGACGGATTGCTTGCCGCGGTTACAGGAATGAAAGTAGGCGGCATCCGCCGCCGAGCCGTCGGCGTTGATGAGGAAGGGCGGCCCCCAGCGGCGGGTCTCATCGCCTTCGGGCGATTCGACCTTGATGACCTCAGCGCCGAGATCCGCCAGTGTCTGCCCGATCCAGGGCCCGGCCAGCACGCGTGCCAGCTCCAGCACTCGAAGGCCCGCATAGGGCGGTTCTGCTCGCTCTGATTGCATGCCGATCACCTCGCGGCGATTATGCCACCGCGTGGTGGCGCATCGTCTCGCCTCCTCCAGCTCTCGTCTCATCGCGTTTTGCGCCTTGGCCAGCGAATCGGGGGCGCGCACGACGTTGGTTCATTGCGGCGCACCGCCCGCTTCATTAAGCTTTTCGGATTACCCATCGACCGCATCGCCTGCGTGCGGCGCAATACCCAAAGGGGCCCGATGATGAAAGCACTTGCCGAAGAGCAATCCGTCCACGGCAGATCCTGGATCGCGGCTCTCGCGATGCTGCTCTTCCTCGCCGGCGCCGCGCATGCGGCGACCCCGCACAAGTTCCTCGACGGCAAGCTCTCCTGGCGCAACATCGGGCCGAACATCGGCGGGCGGGCGGTCGCCGTTGCGGGGGTACCCAGCGAGCGCAACCTCTTCTACATGGGCAGTGTGGACGGCGGTGTCTGGGAGAGCGCAGATTACGGTGTCGCCTGGCACAACATCACCGACGGCAAGTGGCCCTCGGCGAGCGACAGCGTCGGCGCCATAGCGGTCGCACCCTCCAATCCCAAGGTGATCTACGTCGGCACGGGCGAGACCGACATCCGCAACGACATGATCACCGGCGACGGCATATTCAAGTCGGTGGATGCCGGCAAGACGTGGAAGTACGCTGGACTGAAGGACACCCGCACGATCGGCAAGATCGTCGTCGATCCGCATGACCCGAATGTCGTCTATGCCGCATCGATGGGCCACGTGTTCGCGCCGAACCCCGAGCGCGGCGTCTACAAGTCCACGGACGGCGGCAACACCTGGCAGAAGATCCTTTTCGTCGACGACAGGACCGGCGCCATCGATCTGGTGATGGATCCGCGCGATCCCAAGGTCCTGTATGCCGCGATGTGGCAGGCGCAGCGCACCCCCTGGTCGCTCGATGACGGCGGACCGGGCAGCGGACTCTACAAGAGCACCGACGGCGGCGCGCACTGGACCAACCTTTCGCACAACCCGGGCCTGCCCAGCGGCGTGCTCGGCCGGATCGGGGTCGATGTCGCGGCCAGCAATCCGAGCATCGTTTTCGCGATCGTGCAGGCGAAGGACGGCGGGGTGTTCCGCTCCGCCGATGGCGGCAAGACGTGGAAGCACGTCAATGCCAAGTGGAGCCTGCGCCAGCGCGGCTTCTACTACACCTGCATCTATGTCGATCCGACGAACCCGAAAACGGTATACGTGCCGAATGTCGATGGCGTCTGGGTGTCGCATGACGGCGGCAAGGGGTTCTCGCTGCTCCATCTGCGCCACGGCGACGATCACATCGTCTGGATCAACCCCAAGGATCCGAAGGTCCTGCTGGTCGGGACCGACGGCGGGGCGACCGTATCGACCGACGGCGGCAAGACGTGGAGCAGCGATCACAACCAGCCGACCGGCCAGTTCTACCACGTCGCGCTCGATGACGAGTTCCCGTTCAACGTGTACGGCGCGCAGCAGGATGAGGGCTCGTTCGAAGGCCCCAGCGCGATGCCGGGAGGCGCGATCACGACCGGCGCCTGGCACGAAGTGGCGCTCGGGGAGAGCACCTTCGTCGCCCCGCAGCCTCACGAGGCGGATGTCACTTACGGCAGCGATTACTACACGCTGATGCAGCGCTACAACCGGATCACGGGGGCCCGCACATCCGTGAGCCCGTGGCCGCAATATCTCGACGGCGTCTCCGCGGCCGAGATGAAGTACCGCTTCGGCTGGACCCATCCAATTTTCTTCTCCCCGGACGATCCAAAGGACCTGTTTCTCGCGTCCCAGTACGTCATGATGAGCGATGACGGCGGGCGCACATGGAAGATCCTCAGCCCCGACCTGACGCGCAACGATCCGGCGACCGAGAAGCCGAGCGGCGGACCGGTGGATCTGGACCAGACCGGCGCGGAGATATTTCCCGACATTTCCGCACTCGCGGTTTCCACGGTCGACCCGCACGTCATCTGGGCGGGCTCTCAGGATGGGTTGGTCCACGTGACCCGGGATGGGGGACGGCACTGGCAGAAAGTCACGCCGCCACAGCTGACCCAGTGGGCGGAGATCTCATCCATAGAGCCCTCACATGTTGCGGCGGGGACGGCCTACCTCACCGCGCAGCGCTACATGTGGGACGACAATCGGCCCTATGTCTACGAGACGACGGACTTCGGGCGGCATTGGTCCGTGCTCACCAACGGCTTGCCGGATGACGAGGCCGTTTTCGTGGTGCGGCAGGACCCGGGCGATCCGTCGCTCCTCTTCGTCGGCACGGCCAACACGGTGTACACCAGCTTCGACGGCGGCGCGCACTGGCGGCCGCTCAGCCTCAACCTGCCGCATGCGCAGGTGCGCGATCTGGCGATCAATG
>DASVWT010000327.1:0-2638 GCA_036393055.1 Steroidobacteraceae bacterium | reverse complement strand
ATGAAACGAGCCTTTGCGGTGACGGGCGTCGCGAGCCTCCTCGGCTTCGCCCTGCTGGCCGGCTGTGTGACGGTCAATGTCTACTTCCCCGAGGCGCAGGCCCAACAGGCCGCCGACAAGATCATCGATGCGGTGACCGGCAACACCGGCCGCCCTCCGGCGCAGGCTCCTCAATCCAGATCGCAGAGCGCTCCGGGCGCAGAGCCGCCCTCTTCTGATGCGCGCTCGGCCGCTACACCCGAATCCGTGCTGCTCGCCGCCACCGGCCGCATGCTCCAGCTCCTCGTGCCGGCCGCCGCCGCGCAGGAGCGCGCCAACCTCGACATCTCGACCCCCGAGATCCGCGCCATCGTCGGCTCCATGCACCAGCGCTTCCAACAGCTGAAGCCGTTTTTTTCCTCGGGAGCGGCCGGCGTCACGGCCGACGGAACCATTGCGGTACGCGACCCGGGCTCCGTCCCCCTCGTCCAGCGCGCGACGCTCCTGCGGCTGGTCGCGCAGCAGAACCAGGATCTGTCGCTGCTCTACGGCGAGGTCGCCAAGGCGAATGGCCACCCGGAATGGGCGCCGGACATCCGCAGAGTGTTCGCGCAGCGCTGGGTGGCGCACGCGCGCAAGAACGGCTGGTATTACCGCGACAGCAGCGGCAGCTGGCAACACGACTGAGCCAGCCGCTCCGCGGCGCCGGGGGCGTGCGCGAAGAACAGTGACGGCTCGGTGAGCTCGAGCTCGAGCAGACACGGGCTGCCGTCCGCGGATCGGATCAGGTCGACGCGCGCATAGAGCGGCACCGGGAACGGAACCGCGGCCAGTACGCGCTCGCCGATGCGCAGCTCTTCGGGGGCGGGGACCCGCGGGGTGATGTGCTCTTCCAGGAAAAGCGCCCGCCCGGGGGCGCTGCCCCGGCGCAGCAGCGGTCCCTTGCGGATGGCGTGACTGAAGCGGCCGCCGAAGTAGATGAGGGCGGTCTCGCCGTGAGAGTCGACCTGATCGAGATAGGGCTGCAGGAGCACGCTGTGCCCGGAGTGTGTCAGGCGCTCCATGTGCTCGCTGGCAGCCTGCTCGTCACCCCGCGCGTAGCGCGCGGCATCCCTGGAGCCTGCGCCGACAGCAGGCTTGACGACCCACTCTTCAATCGTCGCATGCTCCGCCAGAAAGACGGCCAGCTCCCGCGCGGCGCTCGAGCCCGGCTCGACGAATCGCGTCGGCACGGTCGGCACCTCCGCCCGCGCCAGATCACCGAGATAGTGCTTGTCGGTATTCCAGCGGATGGCCGCCGCGGGGTTGATCAGCGTGGTCAGCGCCGCGGTCCTGTCGGCCCAGGCCAGGAACTGCGGCAGCCGCTGGGTGTAGTCCCAGGTCGAGCGCAGGAGCGCCACCCGGTAGGCCGCCCAGTCGACCTCGGGATCGTCCCAGTCGGCGACAGCGGCATCCAGGCCCGCCGCGGCCATGGCGGCGAGGAGCGGCGGCAAATCCTCATCGAGGTGACGCGCGGCGCGCGCGCTCACCAGCGCGATGCGCGGACTCATTACTACTCGGCCCTTCCTGGGCCTCGCCCCCGCTCCGCGAGGGCCGACACGCGCTCCGCGCGCGTCGTTATGAATCGCTCCTGGCGATTCATTCTCTGATCCCGGAGCCGCGCTCCATCAACACGATGGCGGCGATGAAGAGCACCACCACGGAGCCCGCCATGATGGCGAACGCTGTGCCCACATTGACATCCGAGACGCCGAGGAAGCCGTAGCGGAACGCGTTGATCATGTAGAGGATGGGGTTGAAGTACGAGATCGCCTGCGCCCAGTGCGGCAGCAGCGCCACCGAGTAGAAGACACCGCCGAAATAGTTGAGCGGCGTCAGCACGAAGGTCGGGATGATGTTGACCTGGTCGAAGTTCTTGGCGAACAGCGCATTGAGGAAGCCGCCCAGGGCGAAGGTCAGCGAGGTGAGCAGTACCGCCCCGAGGATGATGAGCGGGTGCAGCACGTGAAGGTGGGTGAAGAGCAGCGACACGCCCGTCACCGCAATGCCGACCAGCAGGCCGCGCACCAGCCCGCCGGTCACGTATCCCAGGACGATCAGCCAGCTCGGCAGCGGCGAGACCAGCAGCTCCTCCACGTGCTTGCCCCATTTGGCGCCGTAAAAGGAGGAGACCACGTTGGAGTAGGAGTTGATGTTGACGGACATCATGATGAGTCCGGGGGCGATGTACTCCATGTAGCCGAAGCCGCCCATCGGCCCCACGCGGCTGCCGAGCAGCCCGCCGAAGATCGCGAAGTACAGGGCCTGCGTCACCGCCGAGGGCAGGATGGTCTGGGTCCAGATGCGGATGATCCGCTGGTACTCCCGCAGGACGATGGTCCTGAAGCCGATCCAGCGGACGAGACCCAGGTGCATCGGCTGCGCGGCGGCGCTCTCTGCCAGCGTGGTGCGAGGCTCCGTCCCTGCGCCTCGCCCTTCGGGCCGGCTGCCGCCGTCCAGAACCGTTCCAGACGGTTTTGTCATGCCGCGACTCCCTTGTCCACCAGGCGCATGAAGATCTCCTCCAGGCGATTGACCTTGTTGCGCATGCTCACGACCTCGATCCGCAGCTGCGAGAGCCGCGCGAAGAGGTCATTGAGGCTCTGCTCGTTGGAGACCT
>DASVWT010000326.1:0-3103 GCA_036393055.1 Steroidobacteraceae bacterium | reverse complement strand
AGATGCCCATCTTGGACATCACCTTGATGACACCCTTCGTCGCGGCTTTGACGAAGTTCTTGCAGGCCAGCTTGGAGTCGACCTGGGTCACCAGTCCTTCCTGGATCAGGCCCTCGATCGTCTCGAACGCCAGGTAGGGATAGACGACCGAGCAACCGAAGCCGATGAGCAGCGCGAAGTGGTGCACCTCGCGTGCCTCGCCGGTCTCGAGCGCAAGGCTGACGCGCGTGCGCAGTCCCTCGCGGATCAGGTAATGATGCAGCGCGCTCACCGCGAGCAGCGCCGGCACCGCCGCGAACTCGCGGCTGACGCCGCGATCGCTCAGGATCAGGACGTTGACTTCCTCGTCCTCGATGAGGCGCCGCGCCGCGAGGCAGAGCTCCTCCACGGACTTGGTGAGTCCCTTCTCCCCGCGGGTCGCGCGGAAGAGGATGGAGAGCGTGCCGACCTTGAGGCCCGGCAGCGCCAGCCGGCGCACCTTGGCGAACTCCTCGTTGGTGAGGATGGGCCCCTTGAGCTCGAGCCGCCGGCAGTCCGCCGGCTGCGGCCGCAGCAGGTTGCCTTCCGAGCCGAGCCACACCTCGGATGCGGTGATGAGCTCCTCGCGGATGCAGTCGATCGGCGGGTTCGTCACCTGCGCGAAGAGCTGCTTGAAATAGTCGTAGAGGAGGCGCGGACGGGCCGAGAGCGCCGCGAGCGGCGTGTCGTTGCCCATCGAGCCCACGGCCTCGACGCCGTTCCTGGCCATCGGCTCGAGGAGCGTGCGCTGGTCCTCGAAGGTATAGCCGAAGGCGATCTGGCGCGCGCGCAGCATGTCGGGATCCGGGGGCGGCAGCTCGGCCACCGCCGGCAGATCCTTGAGATGCACCAGATGCTCCTCGAGCCATACGCGATACGGATGCTCGGTCGCGACGGTGCGCTTGATCTCCTCGTCGCCGATGATGCGGCCCTGCTCGGTGTCGACCAGGAACATGCGCCCCGGCTGCAGCCGGCCCTTGCGCACCACGTCCTGCGGCGGCACGTCGAGCACGCCGGCCTCGGAGGCCATGATGACGAGGTCGTCCTTGGTGACGTAGTAGCGGGAAGGCCGCAGGCCGTTCCTGTCGAGCACCGCCCCGATCCGCTTACCGTCGGTGAATGCGATCGAGGCCGGCCCATCCCAGGGCTCCATCAGGCTCGAGTGATACTGATAGAACGCCTTGAGGTCCGGGTCCATGCTCTCGTGGTTCGACCACGGCTCCGGGATCAGCATCATCATGGCGTGCGGCAGCGAGCGGCCGGCGAGCACCAGCAGCTCGAGCGTGTTGTCGAGCATCGCCGAGTCGCTGCCGTTCGGGTTGACGACCGGCAGGATCTTCGGCGTGTCCTCGCCGAACAGATCCGAGGCGAAGAGCGCCTCGCGCGCCTTCATCCAGTTGTAGTTGCCCCGCAGCGTATTGATCTCGCCGTTGTGCGCGAGATAGCGGTAGGGGTGCGCCCGATCCCAGCTCGGGAAGGTGTTCGTGCTGAAGCGGGAATGCACCAGCGCGAGCGCCGTCTCGATGGCCGGGTGCTCGAGGTCGGTGAAGTACTTCGTCAGCTGCTCGGTGAGCAGCATTCCCTTGTAGACGAAGGTCTTGTGCGACAGGCTGCAGAGGTACCAGTACTCCGCGCCGTCGATGGTCGAGGTACGGATCTCGCTGTAGGCGCGCTTCCTGATGATGTAAAGCTTGCGCTCGAATTCCGCCTCGTCGCGCACGCCGGGGCCGCGCCCGATGAATACCTGGCGGATGAAGGGCTCCCCGGCCCGCGCGGTCTCCCCGAGGGAGCTGTTGTTCACCGGAACCGTGCGCCAGCCGAGGATCGTCTGCCCCTCGGACTGAATGATGTGCTCGAATACCTCGACCAGCCGGCGCCGGCGCGTCGGATTGCGGGGCAGGAAGACCAGCCCGCTCGCATACTCCCCGGGCCCCGGGAGCGAGAACAGGCGGTCCTTCTTGGCGATGAGCTGGAAATAGGCGTGCGGCATCTGGATGAGCACGCCCGCGCCGTCACCCGTATTGGCCTCGCAGCCGCAGGCGCCGCGGTGATCGAGGTTGCGCAGCACCTGGATGGCCTGCTCCAGAATGCGGTGCGACTTGCGGCCTTTGACGTCGACGACGAAGCCTACGCCGCAGGCCTCGTGCTCGAACCACGGGTCATAGAGCCCCTGCTTGCCGGGGGCAAGATGCGGGGGACGGCGCTGCCCTCCGGGGGGCACCCGGGGACTGCGCGCCGCGGCACTCCGGCGCTGATGTCGCATGACTGATCGGCCTCTCGTTGCTGGAAAAGCGGGCGCACGTTTCCGTCACCGGTGCGGGACCCCACGAAGAGTGGGTCCGGCCGGCGCTGCCCGCAAGACTGTCTAAAGACTGGAGGGCGGATCGTGCCGCTGCACCCGGACGCTTGAGCTGGAGTCCGGGCGGCGCGTGCCCGTCTGAGCCGCCGATATAGACCCGATAATATCCACCTGTGGCACCGGGTCAATGGCGGCGCGGGCTTTTTTCTGGACGTTTATGAAAATTGCAACCTTCAATGTGAATGGGATCGGGAGCCGCCTGCCGGCGCTGCTGGAATGGCTGGAGCGGGAGGCGCCCGATGTGGCCTGCCTGCAGGAGCTCAAGGCCCCCGATGCCGCCTTTCCGCTGGCCGCGATCCGGCTGGCCGGCTACGAGGCAGTCTGGCATGGCCAGCGCTCGTTCAATGGCGTCGCGATACTCGCCCGCGGCACTCTGCCGGTCGAGACCCGTCGCGGTCTGCCCGGCGACCCCGACGATACGCACAGCCGCTACATCGAGGCCGAGGTCGGCGAAATCATCGTGGGTTGCCTCTACCTGCCCAACGGCAATCCGCAGCCCGGGCCGAAGTTCGACTACAAGCTCGCCTGGATGGAGCGGCTCATCCAGCACGCCGCGACGCTGCTTGCGCTTGGCAGGCCGGTCGTGCTGGCGGGCGATTACAACGTCGTGCCGACCGACTTCGACATCTACGATCCGAAGTACTGGAGAAAGGATGCGCTGCTGCAGCCGCAGACCAGGAGCGCATACCAGCGCCTGCTGGATCAAGGCTGGACGGATGCCCTGCG
>DASVWT010000325.1:0-6759 GCA_036393055.1 Steroidobacteraceae bacterium | reverse complement strand
AGCTGCGAGTCGCGCGCGAGTGCCTGGACGAGCGCGCCGTCGACCTTCACGAAATCGAGCGGCATCGAGTCGAGGAGCCCCAGCGGATCGCGGCTGGAGCCGAAGCCCTCGAGCGCGAACCGGAATCCCCGCTGGCGCAGCCCGCCCGCGAGGATCCGCACCTGCGGGAAGCCCATCGCCACTTCCGCGGTCACCTGGAAGCAGACCCGCGCCGGCTCCGCGCGGGTGGAGCGGATGTGCCCGTCCAGCCATTCGATGAAGGTCGCATCCCTCGCGGTATCCTTCGAGAGCCGTACGAACAGGCATGCCGGGCGCCGCTGCGCCGCGAACGAGAGCGAGGCGCCGACGACCCAGCGGTCGATGTTCTTCAAAAGATCGTTGCGCTCCGCGGCGGCCATGAATTCCGCCGGCAGCACTTCCTTGCCCTGCGGGTCGACCATGCGAACCAACACATCCCACATCTGCGGGTCATCGCCCTGAAGGCTCGCGACCGGCTGCTGCGCCAGCCGGAACCGGTTCTCCATGAGCGCCGCCTTGATGTGCCGGACCCACACCTGATCGTAGGACTGGACGCGGCTCTCGACATCGGCCCGTCCGGACGTCAGGACCTGGTTGCCGCCTTCCTTCGCTCCTTTGGCGCAGGCCTCCATGGCGTCCGCCACGATGGCATCGAGGTTGGGTGAGGCAGGCGGCACGACCGACAGGCCCACCGTACAGGTGACCGTCACCGTCCGATCCTTGATGCGCATGATGTGCTTTTGAACGCGCGCCAGAAGCTGCTTGGCCCAAGCCTGGACGTCGTTCTCGTTGCCGCGCTCGAGCAGTGCCAGGAATCTGACGCCGCCGAAGCGGCCGACGATCTCGTTGGGGTAGATCGTCTCCTTCAGGAGAGAGGCGACCCCCACGAGGACATACTCGCTCGCTGTGGCGCCGACGTCGCGCTCCACGGCTGCGAACCTGTCCAGCTTGATCAGCGCGAGGCATCGCATGCCGCCCGTTCGCGGGGTGGCGAGGCGCGCATCGAGCGCCTCCATCAGCTCGGGCCGATGAAGAAAGCCGGTGGTGTGATCCGAGTGCACCGCGTGGCTCAGCTCTTCGACGAGCTTCTCCTCATCGCGCGGCTTTGCGGGCAGCACCAGGCGCACGCTCGGCTCCCCCTCGTGATCGCCGAGGGCGAGCACGACCTCCACGGCCATGCTCTTGCCTTCGGGGAGCAGGGCGGTTGCCTTGAGCGCATGATCGCTCCAGCGCCCCTGCAGACAGGCGGCGAGCGCGCCCTTGAGGGCGGGCTGTGTGGCCTCGTCGAAGAGGTCCATCACTGGCTGGCCGACCAGCGAGTCCTTGATGCCGAAGAGCTCCAGCCACGCCGGGTTGGCCTCGATCACGATGCCTTCCTGCACCTGCACGATCGCATCGTTGGAGCGCTGCAGGACGCTCTCGAGCTGATTGCGCGCGTCGTGGGCGGATTTGAGGGTGGAGGTGAGCGCGCGCTCCAGCCGGAAGGCGCGCAGCTCGCGCGCCATGACCGCGGCCAGGCGCACTGGGTTGGCGAGCGAGACCACATCACGCGCGCCCGCCGTCATCGCCTCGGCGATGGTCCCTTCCTCCACCACCTCCGCCACCTGTATGACGGGGACGGTGGGTGCGGCCTGGTCACGTATCCCGATGACGCTCTTGAGGTCCTCTTCCGGTGCCGGAATCTGGATGAGCAGCTCGGGGTTGATCTGCGGCAGCGCATCGGGCAGGTCCCTGAGCGCCGGTATCCACGTGCAGTGCACCGGGTGGCCGGCGCGACGCAGGATGCTGTTGATCGCCTCGACCGGGTCCCGGTTGGGAGAAAGTACTATGAGCGGAACCGGGCTCTGCTCGGGCAAGGCATTCTCCGAAAGCTGCGGCGTATCGGCACGGGACGTGAAGCCGGAAAATTCTAGCACCGGGTCCGAGCGTGCCCGGTTGCTCCACGTCTCAGAATGTGGCGCCCAGAGCGACCTTCGCCGGCGCACCGGCGACCTCGCGCACCAGCCTCGGTACGAGGTAGCCGGGCAGATTCGCCGCGAGCTGGCCGGCGAGGGCCCGCGCGCGCGGGTCGGGAACCGCAAAATGCGCCGCGCCGCTCACCGGGTCGAGGGCGTGCAGGTAGTACGGGAGCACGCCGGCATCGAACAGGCGCAGTGACAGCTGCGAGAGCACCTCGAGGCTGTCGTTGATGCCGGCCAGCAGGACCGACTGATTAAGGAGGGTGACGCCGGTGGCGCGCAGCTTCGCGCAGGCCGCGGCGAGCTGAGCGTCGAGCTCGTTTGGATGGTTGACGTGCAGCACGAAGACGATCGGCCGCGTAGTCGCGCGCAGGCATTGCAGAAGCCCCTCGTCCACCCGTGAGGGCAGAACCACGGGCTGTCGCGTGTGCACGCGGATGCGCCGCACGTGAGGGATGGCGCCGAGCGAGCGGGTCAAACCCTCGAGGCGCGCATTGCTCAGCGACAGCGGATCGCCGCCGCTCAGGATGATCTCCTCGAGCGAGCTGTCGGCCGCAATCTCGGCGAGTGCCTCGCCCCAGCGCGGCGCTTCGCCGCTCTGCTGTGCATACGGGAATTCCCGGCGGAAACAGTAGCGGCAATGGACGGCGCAAGCGGCGGTCGTGATCAGAAGCGCGCGGCCGCGGTATTTCTGCAGCAGGGCAGGTGCCCGCATGGCTGAGCTCTCACCGACGGGATCCGGGACGAACTGCGCAACGTCGGCAAGCTCTGCTGCAACAGGAAGCACTTGCCGCAGCAAAGGATCGCTGGGATCGCCGCGCCGCATGCGCGCGACGAAAGGGCGAGGCACCCGCAGCGGGAAATGCCTGCCGGCCCCCGGCGCGGCGCCCAGTTGCGCGGGGCTGAGCCCCAAAGCGTCCGCGAGCTCCTCAACGGACGTGATCGCCTCTGCAAGCTCCTGCTGCCAGGTTCGAGGCTCGAGGTGGCGGGGGTGGACCGATGTCGTTATCATACGCGGCCCTCAACAGGAGGGCCCGCGCATTCTGCCGGCCCCGCCGCGAGAAAGAAATGGCCAGCTACACCACCAGCGAGATCCGCTCGGGCATGAAAGTCCTGCTCGAGGGCGACCCGTACGCCATCGTCGACAACGAGTTCGTGAAGCCCGGCAAGGGCCAGGCGTTCAACCGCATCAAGGTGCGCAACCTCAAGACCGGGCGCACCATCGAGCGCACCTTCAAGTCTGGTGATTCGCTGGAGGCTGCGGACGTGGTCGATACGGAGATGCAGTACCTCTACCAGGATGGGGACTTCTGGCACTTCATGGTGCCGGACAGCTTCGAGCAGTACACGGCCGGCAAGGCCGCCATCGGCGAGAACGCGCAGTGGCTCAAGGACGGCCTCGTTTGCATCGTCACCCTGTGGAACAACGAGCCGCTGGTGGTGAACGTGCCCGCGCACGTGGAGCTGAAGATCGTAGAGACCGACCCCGGCCTGCGCGGTGACACCGCCACCGGCGGTCAGAAGCCGGCCAAGCTCGAGACCGGCGCAGTGGTACGGGTACCGCTCTTCATCAACGAGGGCGAGGTCATCCGCATCAACACCAGCACCGGCGAGTACGTCTCGCGCGCCAAGCAGTAGCGCCAGGCCGCTCCTAGGGCAGCTCTTGCATCCGGCTCGCCTGCACGAAAAGTGCGGCGAGCCGCTCGAGTCCGCGTGCATCGATCTCATCGAAGCGCGCGAGCTGCGCGCTGTCGAGGTCGAGGACTCCTACCACCCGGTCCGCCGCGATCAGCGGCACCACGACCTCCGAGCGGGAGGCAAAATCGCAGGCGATGTGCCCCGGGAAGGCATTCACGTCCGGGACGATGAGGGTCTCGCGCCTCGCGGCGGCCGCCCCACAGACACCACGGCCGAGGGCGATGCGCACGCAGGCCGGCTTTCCCTGGAAGGGCCCGACGATCAGCTCGCTGCCGCGCAGAAAATAAAAGCCAGCCCAGCTCACCTGCGGCAGCGCCTCGAAAATGAGCGCCGCGGTGTTGGCCGCATTGGCGATGGGATCGGTCTCCCCCGCCAGCAGCGCGCAAAGCTGTGTCGCCAGCCCTTCGTAGCCGGCGCGCTTGTCGGTGAAGTCGGGTGGCGCGCTGTGATGGCTCATGGGATCGCCCCTGTCAGGATGGTTCAGGCCCGCTCGATCGGAAAGGGCAGCACCGCATCGATGTGCCCGGCGCCGGCCGCCAGCATGAGGGTGCGGTCGAAGCCGAGGGCGACGCCGCTGCAGTCGGGGATGCCGGCCTCGAGCGCCGCGAGCAGGCGCTCATCGGGATCGCAGCCGGGGAGGCCGAGCCGGCGGCGCTCCTCGATATCCCGCTCGAAGCGCTCGCGCTGCTCCCGCGCGCAGGCGAGCTCATGAAAGCCGTTGGCGAGCTCGATGCCCTCGCAGTAGAGCTCGAAGCGCTGCGCGGCAAGCGGGTCGGCCGGATCGAGCCGCGCCAATGCCGCCTGGCTCGCGGGGTACCCGTGCACGAAAGTCAGCTCTCCGCGGCCGAGCCGCGGGCCGATGACGGTCCCCATCAGCGCTTCCAGCAGCTCGTCACGTGCGGCGGCGGTATCCTGGAGCCCCGCCAACCGTTGCGCGCTCTGCTCCAGCTCCTCGAGCGGGGCCGTGAATGGATCCAGTGCGAGCTCCCGCAGGAATGCCTCGCGATAACTCAGCCGCTTGCCAGGACGGGAGCCGCCGGCGGCACCGAGCAGCTCGCGCACCAAGGCTTCCACCTCGCTCATCAGCGCATCGAGCGAGAAGCCCGCGCGATACCACTCGATGAGGGTGAACTCGGCATTGTGGAGGCGACCCCGCTCGAGGGCGCGCACGACGTGACAGATCTGGTAGATGTCACCCGCGCCGGCCGCGAGCAGGCGCTTCATGGCGTACTCCGGCGAGGTGTGGAGGAAGTAGGCCTGGCGCGCCGCCTGCTTGCCGCCGGCCGTATCGAGTGTCACGCGCGCACTGTGGATGTGTAAGTCGGTCACCGGGGCGTTGACCACGATGGGCGTATCCACCTCGAGCACTCCGCGCGATCCGAAGAAGGCGCGCGTGCGCGCCAGCAGGGCCGCGCGCAGCTGCAGCATTTGCCGCGAGGCGGTGGGCCGCCATTGCTCGAGGCCGTTGCCGCTGTCGCAGGTGTGAGGCTCCATCACGGCGAGTCACGCCAGGCGATCGTCTGGCCGACGCGCACGGGCGAGCCCGGCGCCAGCTGCGGCGCCCACCGCGCCGCTCCCGGCGGCAGCAGCAGAATGACCGTGGACCCCATGTTGAATCGTCCCAACTCCGCGCCTCGCTGCAGGCGCACCGGCGCGTGTCCCGTATCGACCGGCAGCTGCTTCGCGCGGCGAGGGCTGCACGGCGTCACATCGCCGTGCCAGACGGTCGCAATGCTGCCGACGAAGAGTGCGCCGACGAGCGCCAGGGCAAAGGCGAGCGGACCCTCCTCGAATGCGCAGACCACGCGCTCGTTGCGCGCGAACAGCCCCGGCACGGCTGCCGCGGTCACCGCATTGACGCTGAAGAGCTTTCCGGGGATGAACCAGGAGGCCTTGAGAGTGGCGGCGGCCGGCATGTGAATGCGGTGGTAGTCGTAGGGGGCGAGATAGAGCGTTGCGAACGAGCCGCCGGCGAAGCGCTCCGCCCATGCGCCCTCACCGCCGAGCAGTGCCTCGACGGAATAGTCGTGGCCCTTCGCCTGCAGCATTCGCCGGCCGTCGAGCTGCCCGATCTGACTCACGGTGCCGTCCACCGGACAGGCGAGCGCCCGCGGATCCGGCTCGCAGGGCCGCGATCCCGGCCGCAGGCTGCGCGTGAAGAAGGCATTGAAGCTGGGATAGTCGTGCGGCTGCGGGTCCGCCGCATCGCTCATGTCGGGCCGGAAGTGCCGCACGAACGCGCCGATCAGCGCGTTCTTGACCGGCTTCACGCGGCAGCGAGCCAGACGATGCACCTGCCGCGACAGCAGGTGCTGCGGCAGAAGGTGCTGCATCGCGACGAAGAGGCGTGCGCGCAGGGTCGGCGAATCCGTTGGCATGTTTTGGGCGTCCCTCGCCAGCCTCAGGCGGCGGTGCGCAGTTCCGGCGCCACGCCACGCAGCGATCGGGCGAGCTGGCGCGCGTCGAAGGGCGGCGTGAACACTCCGACTTCGCGCGCACCGGAGTCGAACAACAGGATCGCCATCGTGTGGTCGAAGTCGTACCCGCCGCCCGGCAGGTTGATGCGCGTGACGCCGATCCCTAAGCTCGAGGCGAAGCGCTGGATCTCGGCGGGGCTGCCGGTCAGGCCGACGAAGCTCGGGTCGAACTGCCGCAGGTATCCGGCGAGCACAGCCGGGGTATCGCGCTGCGGATCCACCGTGACGAAAAGCACCTGCAAGCCTGGCAGGCGCGCCTGTTTCTCGACCCGTGCGAGCGCGGCAAGGGTATCCGGACACTCATCCGGGCAATGGGTGAACCCGAAGTACACGAGCGTCGGGTGGCCGAGCAGGGAGGCGCGGGTGAAGGGATGTCCAGTGCTGTCGATGAGGTGGAACTCGGCGACCGGCCTGGCCTGCGTGAGCCACGTGCCGCTTGCCAGCACCGGGTGGGAGCTGCCAATTTGTGCGGCCAGCAGAAAGCCGGCGAGTGCGGCGCAGAGGGCGCCGAGGCCGACCAGGATCCAGAAGAGCCGAGCAGTCATGAACAGATTATCCCATAGAGCGGACTCTGCGCAGTGCCACTGGCCATCCGTGGCGGCCGGCCC
>DASVWT010000324.1:0-5776 GCA_036393055.1 Steroidobacteraceae bacterium | reverse complement strand
GCAGAAGCCCCGGGAATTCCACCAGATCCTGCCCGGGCTCCCGTGGCGTGTCTCCGTCGAACCCGGACAGACGCTCCGATACATACGTGGCATAGCTGATCTTGCTCATCTCGCCGTCGCTGACGACGTCGATGCCGACATCCACCTGACGCCCGACGACGTCCTTCACCGCATTGGCGATAGTGGTCGCTGCCCCAGGCACATCTGGACGGCCCGCGGCCCGCGCAAACAGGACATCCGTCACGGCTTGGGTACGCGGCAGGCTCCCGACGTGAGTCGTCAGGATGCGGTCTGTGCTTCGCTGCATGAGGCCCCCGCGCCTTTACTCTGGCCGATAAGTATTGTTGGACGTGTAGTCTCCGGCCAACCAGCGTTTGAGGTCCGCATGAGCATTGGCGCGCCTCGTCCGCGCGATTTCATCCGCCTTCGGATGATCCCGCGTGAACTCCAGGATGAGCCCGTTGGGATCGGTGACATACACCGAGCGGCAATAGCCGTGCTCCAGCACGAACGTCTTGGGCGGCGCGTAGCCGGCATCGGCCAGCCGCTTCTCGATGTCAGCCTGCGTCTGGCCGTCGACGTTCAAGGCGATGTGATGAAACGGCGTGAACGGCATTTCCGGACCGAACTGCTTGTCGTCCTCCGGCTTCGCGAACTTGAAGAACGCCAGCGCACCGCCATCGCCGATCCCGAAGAATAGATGGCAGTAGACGCGCTCGGCGCCGAACAACTGATCGACCTCGCACCACGTCGCCTCCAGCGGCAGCCCGATCACGTCCTCGTAGAACTTGCGCGTCGCCTCCAGGTCGTGGGTGACATAGGCCATGTGGTGCAGGCGGGAAGGCAGCTTCGCAAGAGTAGCCATGGGACCTCCAGATCAGAAGCGATACTCGAAATCGAGCCCGTAGCGCCGCGGCAGGGCCCGCCAGAGGAACCCTCCTGGGGAGAATTCCGCATTGTATATGGTGTTCGTCAGGTTCTTCGACCAGGCCGTCAGGGTCCACCGCGCACCCCGAAGGCTGAGATCGAGGTTGACCAGCGAGACCGGGTCCCGCGAGGTGGAGTTCTGCGGGTCCCACCAGGTGCGGCCGATGTTCTGAAAGTCGATGCGCGCCATCCCGCGCAGTCCGCCTCCGAGCGCATGATCGTACATCGCCCCCGCATTGACCGTATCGCGCGAGACGAGCGGCGCCTGGTTGCCGAGCACGGTGGGATCGGCCATCTTCGTGATGCTGCTGTCCGTATAGCCATAGCCGGCATACACCTGCAGATGCTCCGTCGGATAGGCCGTCAGCTGGATTTCCGCGCCCTTGTAGGTCGCATTCAGGTTGCCGAGGTTCTGGGTGGAATTCGAGGACAGATACACGAAGAAGTAGCCGTTGCTCGAATGAGTGTGGAAGACATCCGCGTCGACGCTCAGGCGGTGCTCCAGCATGTCGCCTTTCACCCCTAGCTCATAGGTATCTGCAATCTCGGCATTGAACAGGTCGTTGACGCCCTTGATGCCGCTCGCGGCAGCAACTGCCCCCACGCCCGTCTGGTTGAAGCCGCCGCTACGGAAGCCGCGGCTCCAGTCGGTATAGAGCGTCCAGTAGTCGCTCGGCTGGTACCGCAGGGTGAGCTTCGGCTGCCATGCACCCCAGGTGTGCGTGCGCACCTCGCCTGTATAGGCCGTCGGGTCCAGGACCAGAGCCAGGAAATAAGGAGGCGTGCGCGTCGTGTCACTCACCTTGTCCTCATCGTAGCGCACGGCCGCATCCGCCTCCCAGCGCTGCGTCAGCTTGTATGTGGCATCGCCGTAGACCGCCCAGGCGTTGCTCTTCTGCCCGTCGGCCAGGAACGTGACGTTCGTATTGGTTGCCAGCGGATTGGCCGGATCCACGATCGGTGTCTCGTACACCGCCGGAACTCCGAGCCCCCGATCGACGATGTTGTCCGTGGAAATGAAGCGCTCTTTGTGCAGGAAGTAAAGTCCCGCGATCCAGGTGAACGCCTCCTTGGACGGGGAGGTGAAGCGCAGGTCCTCGCTCCAGGAGCGCACGCGGATGAACTGGCTCTGGCTCTCGTCCAGCGGCCCGCCGAGCGCCGGCGGGATCGCCGCGAAGAAGACGTTGTAAGCGATCGAGCCGGGGATGGGCCGGAAGTCATAGGCATCTCCGGTGTCGATCTCCTTCGTCTGGTCGTAGTCCGTGATCGAGGTGAGGGTGCCGTACCCCGGACGGTAGTCGAGCTTCAGCGGGATATCGATGATGTCGCGGTTGTCCGTGCCTTCATTGTTCACCTGAATCGGGCTGGCGATGTCGTTGGCATCCGGCGGGGTAGTGAAGCTCGAGAAGGGGTTGGCCTCGTCGTTGCGCGGTATGACGTAGTAATAAGCGGTGGTCTGCACCCGATCGTAGAAGAGACGCAGATCGGCGGTGAGGGCATCCCCCGGCTCCCAGAGGAGCCGCAGCCTGCCGGAGTAGTCGCGGTAGGGATCGGCTTTGCGATGAAGGTAGGCATTCTCGAGGTAGCCATCCGTGTTGTAAAAGTTGAGCGCGGCGCTGTACTTCAGGGTACCGGCGGAATCGAGCGGACCGCTCACGATGCCGCGGGCGCGCTCGGCCGGCCCGTTGCCCACCCCGAGGGTGACGCTGCCTTGCGTATGGTCGGCCGGAGGAGTCGTGGTGATGATGATGGCGCCGCCGATGGCATCGCGCCCATAGAGGGCGCCCTGCGGCCCCTTCAACACCTCGATCTGCCGCACATTGTAGAGCTCCTGGGCGAACTCTTCCGGATCGGTCTCCTCGACGCCGTCGACGATCACGGCGACCGACGGCTCGCTGTTACGGGCCTGGGAGATGCCGCGGATGGTGACGAAGGCGTTGCCGACGTTCTGGGTCTGCACCAGCGTCATGTTCGGCACCATCGCGATGAAATCGCGCGGGCTGGTGATGTTCGCCGACTGGATCGTCTGCGGCGTGAAAACGCTTGCCGTCATGGGCAGGTTGCGGAAGAGCTCCGGCCGCTTGCGGGCCGTGACGATGACCTCCTGGAGGCTGGCTACGCCCTGCGCCCTTGCGGCCGGGACGGCAATGAGCTGCGAGAGCGCCATGATGAGCGCGACCAACCATCCGGCGTGAGATGTGCGCACGTTGATTATCCCCCTGTCATGGATTTGATATTCGGCTACGGTGCTCCTCACCTTCGTAGCGGCCATCGGACACCGGCTTTCAGTGCCTCGCGGATCTCGGGCCCGTGCTCATCGAGAAGGGGGGCGGCGCGGACGCTTGCGGCCCGCTCGCCGGCGAATCTGACGGCCGGACGTACCGCATGCTCACCGCCATGCGCGGCCTCGACCGGCACGATGATGCCGAGGTGCGCGACCTGAGGGTCGGCGACCACTTCATCGATCCCGTTGATCGGCGCATGCGGCACGTCGTGGCGACGAAGCCTCGCGGCCCAGTACTGCAGGTCCCTGGCCGCGAAGCGGGCCATCAGCTCCGCGCGCAGGACCTCGTAGTGGTCGATCCTCGCCTGTCGCGTATGGAAGCGCGGATCGCACGCGAGCTGCGGGTCATCGAGGGCCTGGACCAGGCCGCTCCAGAACTTCTCGAGCGAGGAGAGATGCAGGACGATCAGCCGCTCGTCGGCGGTCCGCAGGATGTAAGCCTGCGCGAGGCGCGGCCGGTCGGCCGAGCGCGGCGCCGTGCCGAGCGCGAAGTAGGCGGCAAACGGCTCGATGGCGAAGTGCGTCATCGCCTCGAGCATGGAGACCTCGACGAGAGTGCCCTCGCCCGTGCGCCCACGTTGCACCAGCGCACCCAGCACACCATAGGCGGCATACATGCCGGTGATGGCGTCGGCGAGCGCCGGTCCGAGAAACTTTGGGTCTTGCGGATCGACCACCACGCTCAGGAAACCGCTCAGTGCCTGTGCGACCGAATCGTAGCTCGGCCGTTCCGCATAGGGGCCATTGCGTCCGAAGCCGCTGATCGAGCAGTAGACGAGCCGTGGATTCAGCTCCCGCAGCCGCTCGGGGCCGGAGCCCAGGCGCTCGCAGGTGCCGGGTCTGAAGTTCTGGATGAAGACGTCCGCCTCGCGGATCAGGCCCTCGAAGACCTTCCGGTCGGCGTCGCTCTTCAGATCGAGAGCGATGCCGCGCTTGTTGCGGTTGTAGGCCTGAAAGTGCGGCGAGTATCTCTCGCCCTGATAGCTGCGGTAGGGGTCGCCACCGGGACTTTCGATCTTGATGACGTCGGCGCCGAGGTCGGCGAGCATCATTCCCGCACAGGGACCGGTGATGAAGGTGCCCTGCTCGACCACGCGGATCCCGCCGAGGACCCCGGCGAGGACCTGATGCCCCTCGTTCGAGGAGGTCATGGCTTGGGCTCCGATCCCGCGGGCGCTTCGCCGTCGTAGCGGATCGCCTCCGCGGCGGCTGCGGACATCGCAAATCCGATGGGGCGCGTCTGCTCCTCGAGGAGGTGTGCGATGAGCCCGGCCGTCCGCGCCAACAGCGGCACTCCCTTGAGCGCGGCCAGCGGATAACCGGCATCGAGCAGCACTGCCGCGATGGCCCCGGAGACATTCAGCATGAGTGGCTTGCCGGTCAGCCCGGGAAGCAGCCGCTCGACCGTGCGGGCCGCGTGGATGTGTTGGCCGGCCGTTCCAACCTCCTGTGCGATCGCGAGCAGGCGTTGCGCTCTCGGGTCCTGGCTCTTGTGCAGGGGATGGCCAAAGCCCGGTATCGCCCGCCGCTGGGATCGGAGCTCCCGGACCAACTCGCCGGCGGCCGCCTCGACATCCTGACCTTCGCCAACCTGCCGGACGATCTGCGCGAGGAAGCGCCCTGCCTCCTCGGCCGATCCGAGGATGACCGAGCCGCAGCCCAGCAGACCTGCGGCAACAGCGCCCTGCAGTGCCTCCGGAGCGGCCGCCAGGGTCATCCGGCTCGCCTGCACGCTGGGCACGAGCCCGTGCTCCGCGATGGCAACCAGCGTTGCATCGAGAATGCGGCTTTGCGCCGGCGCCGGGCTCGCGCCGGTGACGAGAAGCCAGACATAGTCGGTAAAGCCGACTTTGCCCATCAGGTCCGCGGCAAGGTCCCGCCCGCGAACCCAGATGGACACATCGGTGGAGCCGCAGATGGCAGTGGCGTGCTGAGAAGCGGGACCAATCTTCATGATTTCGTATAGCGAACTATGCTTCGTTATTCGAATCAATCCTGGACCACCGGCCGAGAGCCGTCAAGACTCTTCCGTCCTTTCGCATATCGAAATACACTGTCGCGCATGGCCGTACGCAAACCTCTCCAGAACCGTCGAGAAGCCATGGGCGGTCTCGCGAAGGGCATCGCCGTCATCCGCGCGTTCACGCGCGAGCACCCTGCCCCCACGCTCAGCGATATAGCGCGCAGCGCGGCCATTCCGGCGGCGACGGCGCGAAGGTGCCTCCTGACGCTCGAGGAGCTTGGATACGTCACCCGCCATGGGCGCAGCTTTCTCCTGCGCCCGAAAGTGCTCGAGCTCGGCGCCGCCTACCTCGACTCGATGGACATCGAGCACCTGACCAAGACCCATCTCGAGGAGCTGGCGCGCAAGACCGGTGATTCGGCGGCGATGTCTGTGCTCGACGGCAACGATATCGTCTACGTTGCACGCGCCTCGGTGCGAACTCTGCTTCGTCTCGAGGCGCACGTGGGCAGCCGATTCCCGGCACACGCCACGTCGATGGGCCGTGTGTTGCTGGCGGGCCTGAGCCCGGAACGCCTGCAGAATTACTTCGATACCGCTAA
>DASVWT010000323.1:0-2873 GCA_036393055.1 Steroidobacteraceae bacterium | reverse complement strand
CGTCGCTCACGCGGTATGACTCCCCACAGTCGCAGACACACCCGAGCTCTCCAGCACGAAACCGAACTCCGCCGCGCTGTGGGAGAGCGCCCGATACAGGCTGGCCGCCAGGCTGCGCCCCACCCAGACCTCGAATGCGGGATCCCCCTGAGAGGTTTCCTCCAGGCGCCACAACGTGACGTTCATGTAACCGCAGACGGTCTGTGCGACATCACTCACCTCGAAGCTTCGCGGGTGAAGGTCGATGGGGACCAGCTTGGCCAGGGTCGCGCGCACCTTGGGGCCGGTGAGCCGAAGGATGGCACAGGCGTCGCTCTGATCGGCAACCGATGCGCAGCCGCCGAGCAGTGACCGCAGCGACTCCGCAAACGCGTTGGCTGCGCCCTCGCAAGTGGCGAGCCAGGTCTGCGGGGCGATACCCCCGATCCCGACATCGCCGCGGCTAGCGCGCCTCGGCCCATCGGGTGGCTCGATGCCGAACTGCCCGCGCAAGAGCTCCGCCGCCCGGGCGGCCTGCCCGCTGCGCGCCGCGATACGCGCGATTCCCAGCCGGTCGCGCTCCGTGGCGATCACACCGCGGCCGCTGCCGGCGACTGTCGGAAGTCCCGCGAATGCCGAGTTCTCGATGACCATCGGATCTGCACACATGCTCAGCTCCTCAGCCGCTTGCCGTCGGGGTCGTAGAACACGGGATGAGTGATCTCGACCTCGAGATCACCACCCGAGAGCGGATCGTGCGCGCGAACGCGCTCGCCGATGCGCTTCTGACCGCCGCTCAGGAAGCCGAGCCCGATCCAGTGCCCGAGGGTCGGCGAGAAAGTCGCCGAGCTGATGAAGCCCTCGTCGTTGGCCAGGCTCGGCTGCGCGCCGATCCGCAGGAAATGGGCGCCGTTCGCCAGCCTCGCATCCGGCCTCGAGGGCTTCACACCGATCAGTGCCGGCCGATCCGGCGCGCTCAGGCCCGGCCTGCCGGCGAGCACTCTGCCAATGTAATCCTTCTGTGACGACATCATCCGCCCGAGTCCCAGGTCGTGCGCCGTCGTCGTGCCGTTGAGCTCTGCTCCGGTCACATGACCTTTTTCGATGCGCATCGTTCCGAGAGTCTCCATGCCGTAGGGGATGGCACCCAAGGCCTCTCCGGCCGTCATGATCGCGCGCACGGTGGCATCACCGCGACGCGCCGGCACGGCGAGCTCATAGGCGAGCTCCCCGGAGAAGGAGATGCGGAACAGCCGCGCGGGCGTGCCCTGCCAGTGAAACTCCGCACAGGCAAGGTAGGGAAAGGCTGCGTTCGAGACCTCGAGAGCGCCGCCCAGCAGCCGCTCGAGGAGTGCGCGCGCGCGCGGACCGGCGACGGCAAACTGTGCCCATTGCTCGGTTACCGGTGCGAGCTGGACATCGAGCTTCGGCCAGAGCACCTGTCGCGCGTGCTCGAGGTGCTGCAGCACCTTGGCCGCATGAGCGGTGGTGGTCGACAGCGCGAAGTGATCCGGCGCGAGGCGGGCCACGGTCCCATCGTCGAATACGATGCCGTCCTCACGCAGCATGATGCCGTATCGCGCCTTTCCGACGGGCAGGGTCGCGATGACATTGGCGTAGATACGATCCAGGAACACGCCGGCGTCCGCACCCTGCACATCGATCTTTCCCAACGTCGAGACGTCGCAGACGCCAACACCGTTGCGCACACCGTGAACCTCCCGAACCAGCGTGCGTTTCCAGTCCGTCTCACCACCGATTGGAAACGCCTTCGCGCGCCGCCACTCGCCCAGATCGACGAAGGTCGCACCCAGGCTCTGCGCCCAGCGATGGCTCGGCGTGAGCCGGCAGGGCCGGAATTGCGGACCGCGGTGCACCCCCGCGAGCGCGCCGATCGCAACCGGCGTGTAAGGTGGCCGGGAGGCTATCGTTCCGAGGTCGGCAGGGGACCGCCCAGTGAGGGCGGCAACGAGCGCGTGTCCGTTGAGAGCCGATGTCTTGCCCTGATCCGTAGCCATGCCCAGCGTGGTGTATCGCTTGAGCAGCTCGGCGGAGTGAAAGCCTTCGCGCACCGCAATGGCGATATCCTTGGCCGTTACATCGTGCTGGGGATCGACGAACGCCTTGCCGCGAAACCCTGGCACGAACCACAGCGGCGAGAAGCCAACCGGCTCATCGTCGATCCGCGGGAGACTCGCCTGCGGCCCGTCGAATCCCGCGGCGCTGGCCGCCTCCCTCCCGGCTGCGGCTCCGGTGCGCAGCGCGCCGGCCAGAGAGAAGTCGCCGGCCGCCGCGCCAACGGCAACCATCCCGCGCGGCATGTCGGCGGGCACGAACGCCGCGATCGGTTCAGACCACCGCGGCCGCCCGCCCAAGTGCGTGGACAGCGCCGTATTCGGGTTCCAGCCGCCGGCCACCGCCAGGGCATCCGTCGCGATGCGACTGGTGCGACCGTGCTCATCGCGCACTTCGATCCCGCTCACTCCCCTGGCGCCATGCACATCCAGAACCTGCGCCCCCAACATGACGCGCAGGCCGCGGCGGGATGCCTGATCCGCGATCGCTGTCGGAATCTCCCGCCGAGCATCGACGATCACGGGAACATCAGCGTGCGCGTCGATGAGATCGAAGGCCGTCTTCCACCCGTCGTCGCATGTCGTGAACACCGCGGTCCGGCGCCCCGGCGTCACTCTGAAGCGATTTACATAGGTCCGCACGGCCGAGGCCAGCATGACACCGGGCCGGTCGTTGCCGCCGAAGACGATCGGGCGCTCCAGCGCGCCCGCGGCAAGCACCGTCCGGCGCGCGACGATCTTCCACAGTCGTTGCCGGGGCTGATGCGCGGGTGGTTCGCGCAGATGGTCCGCGACGCGCTCCAGCGCCCCGAAGGTATT
>DASVWT010000322.1:0-7627 GCA_036393055.1 Steroidobacteraceae bacterium | reverse complement strand
GGGCAGCTCCGGCTCCGCAGAAGGTTTCCCCTGGGCGGCCGCCGGTCTCGGCCGCGATACTGCCTCAATGCAAACCAGGCGGCGGCGGACCCGTACCCTGCATCGTGCTCAAGCAAGCGAAGCAGCCGTCCGTGCTCTGAGACCGGCCGGACCGGTACAATGCGCGGCTCCGAAGAGCCCTCTGGCTTCCCTCCTCGGCGCCGGCTTAGCTCAGTGGTAGAGCAGCGGTTTTGTAAACCGTTGGTCGGGGGTTCAAGTCCCTCAGCCGGCACCAGTTACAGTCGGTACGTTCCGATCGCCTAGGTGACGACGATATCAGTCGCCGGCCAAGGTGGTCTGCCGCGGCAGCACCAGGCGAAAAATCGTCGTGCCGTCGGACGAATTGACCTCCAGATCGCCGCCGTGGGCCCGGGCGATTTCCCTTGCGATGAACAGCCCCAGTCCGAGCCCCTCGCCGCGCCTGCTGTGGTCCCGGCCCGAGCGGAATGGCTCGAAGATGCGGGGCAGCAGCGCGTCCGGAATGACACCCCTGTTCTGAACCTCGACCACGACTCGCTGCTGCTCCCCTGTGACGCGTAAGCGCACAGGAGAGCCTGGCGCGCCGTGTTGCACGGCATTGGACGCCAGATTCGAAATAGCCTGCAGGATGCGATGCTCATCCCACATGCCGCAGGCGTCAGCTTCGCAATCGAAAGTGATGTTGCGACCGTGGGTCATCCCCGTGAGCTCATCGATGATCTGCTGGCACATCAAGCGCAGATCGCCCGGTTTCGGCTCGATGGGTATCCCACCGCCCTGACGCACTCGCGACAGATCGAGCAGGTCCGTGACGATGTGCTGAATGCGATCCACGCCGCGGGTCACGACCTGCGCGTTCTTCTTCACCAGTCCGCTCGAATCGCCGGCATACATCAGCCCGCGGGCCGCGAGCTGAATGGCATTCAGGGGATCGCGGATGTCGTGACCGACAATTGCGAGAACCCACTTCTCGAAGTCCTTGGCGAGGGTGAGCTGTTCCTGGCTCTGCCGCTGCTGAGCGTCCTGGGCCGTGCGTCGCTCGTCGACATCCACACAGCTGCCGATGAAGCCCGCGAAGTCCCCTGCTTCGTCGCTAAAAGGAACCCCACGATCGAAAATCCACCTGTACACGCCATCGCAGCGGCGCAGGCGATACTCCATCTCGAATGGTCGTCGCGCGCGGAAGTGATCCAGGTAGTGAGCTACGCAGCGCTCGAAATCATCAGGGTGTACGCCTTCAGCCCAGCCGTCGCCGATCTCCTGCTCGAATGACCGGCCCGTGAAAACGAGCCACGGCTCGTTGAAGTAGTTGCATTTCGCATCGAGACCGGAGCGCCAGATCATCACTGGTGAATTTTCGACCAGCAGGCGGTATTCGGTCGGTGTGAGCGTTCGCATCAGGTCTGCCACCTCTAGCGCAGCGCGACCTCGCCATTGTACATCGGCAGTACGACACCGGCTCAGGACCGCGGCCCGGCGGCAGTCCGGCGCTACCCCGCAACGCAGGCATCCAACATGTTTCGGCGGTTTACGGGCCCCGAATATCCGACGGAGTCCTCGGCCGGACCCCCGGCGCGTCAGATTTGCGCCAGGCCGCCGTCGACCGCGACCTCGCTGGCGGTCATGAAGCTGCTGTCCTGCGATGCGAGAAAGGCAGCCACTGCCCCGATCTCCGCCGGATCGGCCATGCGCTGGAGCGGATTGAGCGAGGCGAATACTTTCATGCCCTCCTCGCCGAGAGCTGCCTTCGCGAGTTCGGTGGCCGTCGGCCCAGGCGACAGCACGTTTACCCGGATGCCGGTACCCTTCAGGTCCTCCGCCCAGGTCCGCGCGAGGTTGCGCACTGCCGCCTTGCTCGCGCTATAGGCGCTGAATGCCGGAGCGCCCGTGGTGCCGGCGCTCGATCCGGTGAGGATGATCGAACCGCCCTTACGCATCAGCGGCAGCGCCTTCTGGACCGTGAAGATCGTGCCCTTCACGTTGGTGTCGAAGATTTCGTCAATGTGCTCGGCAGTGATCTTGCCGAGCGGAAGCTGGCTTCCCGCCCCCGCATTGGCGAAGACGATATCGAGGGTTCCGCGCTCGGCCCTCACCGCCGCGTAGAGTCGGTCGAGGTCGGCCGGATTGGAGACCGAGCCTTTCACCGCCCGGGCATTGGGCCCGAGGTCGGCCACAGCAGCGTCGAGCGCTTCCTGTCGCCGGCCGAAGATGAAGACGAAGGCGCCCTCCTCGATGAAGCGCTTTGCCGCGGCGCGGCCGATGCCGGTAGCGCCACCGGTGATCACCGCGGTCTTTCCATTCAGTCTGTTCATGTCATGCATCCTCCGCAGATGGGTTGGTTCCGGAGCAGTGATCCACGCTGAGCGTGATTACGATCCTGCCGTGATGGCCGTAGATCGCTCAGGCTCCCTCTTGAAAAGGTCCTGGAAGATCAGGGGCCCCCAGCTCTTGTCCTCCCGCGCCTGCACGAGCGCGCCACCCTCCTCGAGCTTCCCGAGATTGACGGGCGCGAAACCGAGTTGTTCGGCAAGCGCTATCACCGACGCTGCAGCACCTTCGTCGTCGCTCGACAGGAACACGACCCGCCGGCCGCCTCTAACGTTCGGGTCGGCAGTCAGGGTCCTCGCGGGCAGATGATTGAAGCCCTTCACGAATCGGGCGCCCGGGAATGCTTTGGCGACGATGGCGGAGGAGACGCCAAACCCGTTCATCGCGTCGATGATCGTCTTGCCCTGCCAGTCAGCCAGAGTCCTGGCGACGTCTCGATGCTCCGCGAACGGGACCGCCAGGAAGATCACGTCCGCATCGATTGCTTCCCGCAGTGTCTTGGGGACAACCGTGGATCCGATCGCTCGAGCCTGCGGCGCCAGCGCTTCGGGCGGCCGACGGCTGGCGACCGTGACTTCGATGTTTTTTCGGGCAAAGGCGCGGGCGAGGGCCTGGCCGATTGCGCCGAAGCCGATGATTGCGTACCTCATGAGAGCTCTCCTTCGAAATGTCGAGACCCAATCTGGACCTCTTGACACATCAAAACAATTGACGAAACATCGCTAAATTCTATCTATTCTTTGGATACCCGTGCTCGACAACGTCACCATCAACCAGCTGCGTGCATTCGTTGCGGTGTGCGATCAGGGAAGCTTCTCGGGCGCGGCGCGGAAGCTCAGGCGCGCACAGTCGGCCATCAGCCATGCGATCAAGGCGCTGGAAGGTGCGTTCGATGTCGAATTGTTCGAGCGGAACACACGAAAAGCGCAGCTCACTACGGCAGGGCGCAGCCTCTTGCCGGACGCACGAGCGGTGATCTCGCGCACGGAAGAAATGAAGAACCGCGCAGGCTCGATCGCCAAAGTCGGGGCACCGCAGGTCTCGGTTGCCGTCGATGCTTACTTCCCGCGCAGCCACCTGATCGACTGCTTGCGTACGCTGCAAGAGGAGTTTCGCACCGCAGCGATCAACCTGCGGATCACGACCATGCAGGGCGGTGAGAGCCTCGTGCTCGAGAAGGTGTGCGCCTTGGCCGTCACGATCGCGAACGTGCCGGAAGTGAACCCGGACGCGGTAGAACGCAGCTGGCTATGCGAGGCGGAGATGGTGACGGTATGTGCGCCGTCTCATCCGCTCGCTTCGACACGGAGTCCCGTCCCCATCGACGAATTCGGCAGATATGTTCAGATCGTCGTTACGGACAATCAGCCCGGAGCGGAAGAGACCCAACAGGGCGTCGCGGGCAAGCGCCAGTGGCTGGTCAACGAACTCGGCGCCAAGCGTGATCTTCTCAAGGCCGGTCTGGGTTGGGGGCACTTGCCACGGTACCTCGTGGCTGAGGATCTGCTGAGCGGAAAACTCGTCGAGCTCGAGCGCCGCGCCTGGCATCTCGGTCCGCTCACGTTCGTGATCTCGCAGCGGCGGGGTTATGACCTCTCTCAAAGCGAGTCGCGGCTGGTCGAGCTCCTTGCCAAACCTCAGTGCATCGCCAAGCAGTCCAGCCGGCGCACCATCTCAGGCAGACGCGAGAAGGCCTGAAAGCCTGAAGGCCTTCTCGAGATATCGCCGTGACTACAGCAACGACTGAAAGGCCCTGGTTCCCGGTACAATGACCGGTTTCATCGGCGCGGACCCGAGTCCAGCGGGTGCGAACTCCGGCAGCCGCGTCATCAAACTGTATTCGGGCACGTGAAGGGGCGAATGGTGGATCGAGTCTCATCGAGCGCAGGCGCAGATTCCAGCGCTGCCCCGGCGGGTGCCGGCGGCATCATCCGTCCGGGAGCTCCCAAGCGGGCGGCCGCGCCCCAATATCGCATGATCGGTGCGGTCAGCTTCGTGCACGTCCTCAACGACATGATGCAGTCGGTGATCGTGGCGATCTATCCGCCGCTCAAGGGAGAGTTTCACCTCGACTTCTTTCAGATCGGCGCGATCACTCTGACCTTCCAGCTCACGGCCTCGCTGCTGCAGCCGGTGGTGGGCATGGTCACCGACAGGCATTCGCTGCCTTACTCGCTGCCCGTCGGCATGTGCTTTACCCTGGCGGGACTGCTGCTGCTCTCGGTGGCGCCGACCTACCCCTTGCTGCTGCTCGCCGTCGCTCTGATCGGTTGCGGTTCCTCGGTATTCCACCCCGAGTCGTCCCGGGTCGCGCGCATGGCCTCGGGCGGGCGCTTCGGGCTCGCGCAATCGATGTTTCAGATCGGCGGCAACATCGGGACCGCTCTGGGGCCGGTTCTGGCCGCGGTCATCGTTCTGAAGCTCGGACGCACGCACGTGGGCTGGTTCGGGCTCGCCGCTCTGCTCGGCATCCTGGTCCTGCTGCAAGTGAGCCGTTGGTATCGCCGGCATATCGATGAGCGGGTTCGCCGGCGGCTGCCGGGGGAGAAGCCCCACTTTCCCGCTCGCATGGTGCGCCGCACCATCGGAGTGCTGCTCGCGCTGATGTTCTCCAAGTTTTTTTATCTTGCGAGCATCGGCAGCTACTACGAGTTCTATCTCATCCACCGCTTCGGGCTGTCGGCGCATATGGCCGCGGACCTGCTGGGCGTGTTCCTGTTCGCGGTCGCCGGGGGAACCCTGATCGGCGGCCCTCTCGGGGATACTCTCGGGCGCAAGCGCGTGATCTGGTTCTCGATCCTCGGCGCCGCTCCCTTCACGTTGCTTCTGCCGCACGTGGGCCTCGGCTGGACCGTCGCCCTCAGCATCATCATCGGGCTGATCCTGTCATCGGCATTCCCCGCGATCATCGTCTATGCGCAGGACATGCTCACCCACCGGATCGGCATGGTGTCGGGGCTGTTTTACGGTTTCTCATTCGGCCTCGGTGGCATCGGCGCCGCCGTGCTGGGGGTGGTCGCCGATCACTTCGGGATCGTGTTCGTCTACCAGGTGTGCGCATTCCTGCCGCTCCTCGGCCTGCTGGCCGCCTTCCTTCCCGATGTGCGTCCGCCTGGACACGTGCACGCCAGGTAACCTGGTACTGCGCACCGCGAGCCACTCACGCGCGTACAGTGAGCTCCGTATCACTACGGAGCCACCCCATGAAAGCGATCATTGTGACGAACCAGACTGCGGGAACGGCTGGGATGAAGCTGCTGGAGCGGCCCGAGCCAAAGGCAGCGATAAACGACGTCATCATTCAGGTCCATGCCTCGGGATTCGTCCCGACCGAGCTGCAGTGGCCGTCGACCTGGACCGACCGCCGCGAGCAGGACCGTACGCCATCGATCCCCGGGCACGAGGTGGCCGGAGTGGTCACTGCCCTGGGCTATGGCACCACCGGGTTGTCGGTGGGACAGCGGGTGTTCGGCCTTGCGGACTGGTATCGCGATGGCACGCTCGCCGAGTATGTAGCCATGGAAGCGCGCAACCTCGCGCCATTACCGGGTGACGTCGACTTCACGGCGGGTGCCAGCTTGCCAATCTCGGGTCTCACCGCGTGGCAGGGACTGTTCCAACACGGCCGCCTTCAGGCGGGCCAGCGCATCCTCGCGCACGGCGCGGCAGGCGCAGTCGGATCGATGGTGACGCAACTCGCCCGGGAGGCGGGCGCCTATGTCATGGGCACCGGGCGCGCCGCCGACCGTCAGAAGACGCTCGACTTTGGCGCAAATGAATTCGTCGACCTCGAGAACGACGTCCTGGAAGATATAGGCGGCGTCGATCTGGTGTTCGATGTCATCGGTGGCGAGATCCAGAGGCGGTCTGCTGCCCTCATTCGAGCCGGAGGTACGTTGGTGACCGTCGTCGGCCCGGCGGAGGCGCGGCCCGCCGACGGGCTGGCCATTGATTTCGTTGTCGAATCCGATCGCGCCCAACTGGGTGAGATCGTCCAACGGGTGCGGGACGGACGACTGCGGACGAACATCGGCAAGGTCTCGACGCTCGGTGATGCTGCCGCCACCTTCAACGCGACCGAGCGACGCACGGGGAAAACGATCATCCGCGTCTGTCCGTAAGGGCTGGGCCGGGCTACGGGCGGCACCGATCGGAGAACGGCATCACCAGCGCGCGAAAGAGCCTGTCTGCGTCGCCGGCGTAATGGCTCGGCATTCATTGTTTGGACGACCGGTCTGAGAGCGTGTGTCGAAGATGCGCGTGCAGGACGGCCCGTCCTCGCTCCCCGAGCTTCACTTTTGCGGAGCCTATACTGAACAAACGTCCATTTTCGAGGAATGGCGGCCATGACGAGCGACGATACGATGCCTCGGCCGGTAGGCGCGATCCTGAAACCGGCGCATCCGCCGCTCACGCCCTCGGAGCTCGAGCCAGACGATCACATCGTAAAGCATGGGGAGTGACCGCTGGCGGCAATCGCGATCAGACCTGGCGCACGCGAGCCGGAACGCCGATGTCACATTCGAGCGCTGCGCGATCCCAGTGGCCGGTATCGGCTGCGGCGGTGTAGGTGCTCGAGAGGAAATCGAGCAGCAGGGCGTCGGGCTCTGCAGCGGCGCGGAGCGCATCGTAAGGCAGGATGAACTCCCCGAGGGCGGGCTCGAAGCGGGCGCCTTTCGTGACGGGGCGCTCGCGAAAACCCGCGGGCTCCGGATAGGCGTAGGAATAGAAGACAGCCTGCGGGAAGGTGTCGCCGCCTGGCCAGAAGCCGGCGCTGCTGACCTCGTGTGAATAGGCCTCGCGAGTCACCGCGTCCGGTAATCCGGGCACACCGCCAGGATGAAGCGGCGCGCGCCGGCCCGAGAAGCGTGTGACCGCCAGATCGAAGCTGCCCCAGAAGAAGTGCACCGGGCTTGCCTTGCCGAGAAAGCCGCTGCGAAAGAGCTTGAAGATCCGATCGGCCTGAACGAGCGCAAGCCAGAACGCGTGCGCCGCGCCGGCGTCATAGGCGCAATGCACGCGGTCCTGATCGAACGGAATCGCATCTGGCACCTCATTGGGCATCTTGCCTATCCGGACCGCGAAACCGAGGCCGTCGAGGAGATCCATCAGCTGCTCGTAAAAGTCGGCAACTGCCTTGGGCTCGAGCCTCAGCTCCCCCTGGGTACCGGCGCTGGTGCGAACGAGAAGCCGGTGTGCAATGAAGTCGAAATCGATCTCGAAGGTCTCGCTCCCGGCCGGAATCGGCGAAGTACCGAGTCCGCGCGAGGTCACATACAGC
>DASVWT010000321.1:0-11961 GCA_036393055.1 Steroidobacteraceae bacterium | reverse complement strand
AAGCTCTACTGGACCGACGAGCGGATCGTCGATGGCGCGAACCCCCTGCAGCTCGGCGCCAACAACTCGGGCAAGTCGGTGGGCGGCTCGACCGTGCACTTCGCCATGGTGTCGCTGCGCTTCCGGCCGGAATGGTTCAAGTCCCGCAGCCTGCTCGGCTACGGCGCGGACTGGCCGCTCGACTGGCGCGAGATGTGGAGGTACTACCACGAGGTCGAGAACGCCCTGAAGATCTCAGGGCCGGTACGCTACCCCTGGGGACCCAAGCGCCCCCGCTATCCCTACCGCCCCCACGAGCTCAACGCGGCCGCGCTCGCCCTCGCGCAGAGCGCCGAGGCGCTCGGCATCGATTGGGCGCCCACACCGCTTGCAACCCTCTCCGCCCCTCGCGGCCTGGCGCACCCGTGCGTATACCGCGGCATGTGCGTGATCGGCTGCTCCACGAATGCCAAGCAGAGCGTGCTCGTCACCTGGCTGCCGCGCGCCCTTGCGGCTGGCGCCGAGATCCGCGATCTCGCGATGGCCGGCCAGGTCGAGCATGATGCGAGCGGAAAGGTCACCGGAGTCCGCTTCCACCGCGATGGGCGCTGGCACTTCCAGAGAGCCCGCAACGTGGTGGTCGCCGGCTACTCCATCGAGACGCCGCGCCTGCTGTTGAATTCCGCGAGCGGCCGTTATCCCAATGGCCTCGCCAACTCCTCCGGTCTCCTCGGTCGAAACCTCATGGTGCAGGCCAATCAGGCGGTCTGGGGCCTGCTCGAGCGGGAGGTCCGCTTCTACAAAGGCCCTCCCTCGCTCGCCATCACCGAGCACTGGAACTACACCGACCGCGGCAAGGACTTCTTCGGCGGCTACAGCTACATGAGCCAGGGCCCGCTGCCGATGCTCTGGTCACGCGTGATGTCGAGCAAGCGCGGCCTCTGGGGAGAGCGCCTGCGCGCCCAGATGGAGGAGTACAACCATCAGGTGGGACTCAAGATCGTGGGCGAGTTCCTGCCGCAGGAGCGCAACGGGGTGACCCTGGCCGGGGAGAAGGACCAGTACGGTCTGCCCATTCCCCGAGTGACCTACTCCTTCTGCGACAACGACAAGCGCCTCATCCGACATGCGCTCGGCTTCCTGCATCGGGCCATGGATACGCTGGATGCGCGGGATGTGTGGGAGGAGACCGACGATACCTGCCATCTGAACGGCACCGCCCGGATGGGGGACGACCCGCGCACGAGCGTCGTCAACGCGGACTGCCGCTCGTGGGACATCCCCAACCTGTGGATCTGCGACGGCTCGGTGTTTCCGACGGTGGGCGGCGTCAATCCGTCCCTCACCATCCAGGCCATCGCCTGCCGCACCGCGGACCGGATCAAAGCACTCGCCGCGCGCGGCGAGCTGTAGAGAAGGCGCGGTTGGCGGCGCGGGCGGGAGCCGTCAGTGGGACCGGCTGGTCAGCCCTCTGACCAGCAGCCATCCCGCAGTCAGCACGCCCGCCGCGGCCGCCGCGGCCCCGACCGGGAAGGTGCGGATGGTCGTGGCCGCAGCCTCCGCGGCGTGCGGTCTCAGCAACTCGATGCGCCGCCGCGTCATGAGCCGCCCGAGATGCCCGAGCTCATCGGGCATCAGCTCCTCGGCGAGCGGCAGCAGCACCGTCTCCTCATCCGCGACGTGATGCAGCACTTTGCGGATCAGCTTGCGGAAAGTCTCATCGTAAGCGGCCTCGAGCGGGTCCATGCCGCGGATCGCGCCGATGAGGCTGCGCATCTCCTCGTGCTCCGGCACGCTCTTGCCGAGTATCTCGCCGGCAGCGGCGATCTCCCGCATCGCGGGATAGAAGATCTCCTCCTCGAGCTGCGTATGGATCTCGAGCGCCAGGCAGACGTTCTCGACCAGCGCTCTCTTGCGGGACTCGGCCATGCGCGAGCGGTACCGCCGGAACGCCGCGAGCACGTGCGCGTGATCCAGGCGGATCATCCTGGTGATGTCCGGTGTCATGTTGTCGAGTGCCACCGACATCCGGCGCCGCACCGAGAGCCGCGATTGCAGCTCGCCGAGCGTGCGGTCGACCTCCTCCCGGGTGGCATCGATGTGCTTCTCGATGTGCGCGGGGTCGTTCTGCGCGAGCGATTCGGTGCCGCCGGTCTCGATCATGGTTGTCTCCGGGTGATGACATCCTTGTCCCTGCGCAGAGACTCCGCCGTGCGCGAGGGTTTGAGGGTTGACGGATCGAGCGAGCGGATGCCGGCCAGCACCAGTACGACGCCGATGATGGCGACCGCCGCGCCGATGAGGAGGGCCGAGAGCCAGGGACTGAGGACCGTGGCGAGCCCCAATACGGCCGCGGCGAGCATGGCCAAGAGTCCCGTGAACAGCACCGCACCGCCCACCGCGAGCGAGGCCGCCCCGGTGAGCATCACCCGCATGGAGCGGGAGACCTCCGCGGTGGCGAGCGCCAGCTCCTGGCGAAGGAGCGTGGACAGCTCGTCCGTCAGGCGGCGCAGCAGCCCGAATGCCGACTGCGACTCGCGCTCATCGCTCGGGGCGCCGGCTGCCGGCGGCGATCCGTAAGGTGTAGTGGCCATGATGACGCTCCGCGTTCGGAAAACTCTCTCAACCGCTCGGGTGCCGCTCGAGCGCTTCCGCCATGCGCAGGTGCTTCTGCAGCGTCGGCAGAGACGCCTGGGCGTAGGATGAAGCCTGGCTGTTGCTCATCTTCGATTCCTTCTTGTACTCGGCGATGTCTTTCCTGTGATCCTTGACCATGTACTTGGCGAATGTCTTGTCGAACTTCGTGCCGGAGAGCGACGCCAGCTTCCGGTACTCCATCTGTTCCTTCGAGCCGGGCTCCGACGGCGGCGTCACTCCCATCGAGGAGGCGGCCGTCATCGCCTCCTGGTTGGCCTTGGAGTGATCCTGCTCCAACACGCTGCCGAAGTTCCGCACTCCCTCGCTGGCGCCCTTCTGCTGCGCGAGCTGGCCGACCTTGATCTCGGCCAGGTTGCCTTCGATCGCCTTCTTCATGAAGGCGTCCGCCTTGGTGGTGTTGGCGGCGAGCGCGAGCGGCGCCGCCAGCATGCACGCCAGCGCCGCGGCCGAGACGAATCCGATGAGAGTCTTCATGTGGCGCACTCCGCAGGCGAAACTCCTCCAACGGGAAATCGCGTGGCGGGTTCCGCAGCGCGAGCGCCGGCTCAGCGCGAGCGCGTACCGCCCTTGCCGGCCGAGGCCACCGCCACCGTGACCACTCCGGAATGGATCGCCTGCGCGACCTGGGCCGCTCCCAGCCCCCCGCGCCGCGGATGGCCCCAGCCCGACTTGCTCTTTCCATTCGGGCCGACGTCGTAGATGATCTCATCGTTGTGCTGCGGACTCGGGCCATCGGGCACCATGTTCAGATGCAACTTCTCGCGGATGCGCCACGCGATGTTGTGATCGGCACAGGAGGTGTTGCCGCTCGCGCCGAGGCCGCCCACGACCCCGCTCTTGTCATAGAGGCCGAGCCCCCCCGCCGAAGTCGATGACGCCGCCGACCGATTCCCCGATCAGCGGATCGGACGCGGTTCCCCAGCGCGACAGCGGGCCGGCATAGAGGTCCACCGGCACCGCGGGATTGCTGGCACGGTCCACCACCGCCGCCCATTCGTTCACCGGCAGCCCGCCATTCTCCGGGCCGCCGCTCGCATGCACGCTGGCGCGCAACGCCTGCTCGAGCTGCTGATACGTGACCGGACAGTGGGTCGGGTCGGCCGCCAGCGCCGGCCTGCCAGCACGAGCACAGCGGCGGTCGCGGCGGAATAACTGTGGCGGAACGCCCTTTCAACTTTCATGACATGCCCTCGAGCTTCAAATGGCGCTGTTGCAACGCAACAAAGATGCCCACGCCATCCTTCCCGCCTCTTGACCTTGACGTGCCGCCCGCCTGCGGGTGCAATGGCGCGCCGCTCAGCTTCGAGCCCACCCCCCCACGATGTCCGCGACCCTGGCACATAATCTGGCACACGAGATCATCTGGCTGATCGCTGCCCTGGCGATTCTCGGCATCCTCATCCGCCCCTGGGGACTCCCCGAAGCCGTGTGGGCGGCGGCCGGCGCCGCCCTTCTGGTGCTCGGGTCGCTGCTTCCGCTGCACGATGCCTGGACGGCGGTCGCGCGCGGGACCGACGTGTATCTCTTCCTGGCAGGGATGATGCTGCTTGCGGAGCTCGCGCGGACCGAGGGCCTCTTCGACTGGGTGGCCGCGCTCGCCGTGCGCTGGGCTCGCGGCGCACCGTCACGGCTATTCGGCCTCATCTACCTGGTCGGCATCGTGGTGACGGCTCTGTTGTCGAACGACGCCACGGCGGTCGTCCTGACACCGGCGGTCTATGCCGCGGCCACCAAGGCACGTACCGATCCACTGCCGTATCTGCTGATCTGCGCCTTCATCGCCAACGCGGCGAGCTTTCTCCTCCCGATATCCAATCCGGCGAACCTCGTGGTATTCGCCAGTCATCTGCCGCCGCTGCCCGCGTGGCTCGCCGAATTCGCTCTCCCTTCGCTCGCGGCGATCGCGGCGACCTTCCTCGTATTGCGGATAACGCAGCGCGGTGCGTTGCGCGCAGACTTCGCGAGCAGCGTGCCCTTGCCGGCGCTGACTCGGGGCGCACGGCTCGCCGCGCTCGGCATCCTGCTCACCGCCGTTGCGTTGCTCTGCGCCTCTGCCGCCGGCCTCGAGCTCGGCCTGCCGACCTTCGCGGCCGGCGGCATCACCACCGCTCTGGTCCTCGTTCTGGATCGCCGCTCGCCGTGGTCCATCGTGAAGGGCATCTCCTGGGGGGTGATCCCGCTGGTGGCGGGCCTCTTCGTGCTGGTCGCGGGGCTCGATCGCACCGGGCTGCTCGCCGCGCTCGGGGCAGCCCTGCAACGGCTGACTCTGCACTCCGGACACGCTGCTACGCTCGCTGCCGGAGCCGGCACTGCGGCGGTGTCCAACGTCATGAACAACCTGCCGGTGGCCCTGGTCGCAGGCTCGATCGGCGCGGGGGCAGGAGTCTCCCCGCAGCTCAAGGACGCCATGCTGGTCGGTGTCGACCTTGGGCCGAATCTCTCCGTGACCGGCTCGCTCGCGACGATTCTGTGGCTCATCGCGC
Source organism: Steroidobacteraceae bacterium (assembly GCA_036393055.1). Lineage (GTDB taxonomy): Bacteria > Pseudomonadota > Gammaproteobacteria > Steroidobacterales > Steroidobacteraceae > 13-2-20CM-66-19. The sequence goes on along the minus strand of DASVWT010000321.1, from coordinate 6,841 downwards.
TACGGCGCGAGAAGGTGCATCTCGACGGCCTGACATTCCTCAGGCTGGGAATGCTCGTGATGCCGCCCGCATTGCTGCTGTCGTTGGCGGTGATCGTGTTGCAGCGATTGCATTGAGCGCTGCCCGCGGCCACTCCCGCGGAACGGCGCTTGCGACCCTGCCGCCGCCCCATCAGACAGGTCGCGGGATCGCCGATCGATGCTGGCTCTTGTGCTCCCGTGGCAGTTCTCGCCGACGGTGCTGCTCGCGACGGTACTCGCGCTGGTGCTCTACCTGCGCGGTGCGGCGGCCAGCGCAGCGCCCTATCTGCGCCGCGCCGCCTACTTTGCCGGCATCGGATCGATCTACCTGGCGCTGCAGACGGCTTGCGGTTACTACGCGAGCCACATGCTCTTCGTGCTGCAGCTGCAGCACTTCGTCCTGCACGATCTGGCGCCTGCGCTTCTGGCAGCCGCGGCGCCGGGGGCGGCTCTGGCGTGCGGGCTGCCGCGGTGGGGCCGCTTGCGGCTGCAGGCAGCCGGCCGGCTGCTCTCGAGGCCGCTCGACCTGCTGCTCGACGTACGAATCGCGACCACGCTGTACGTGGTGAGCCAGCTCGTATGGCTGCTGCCGCCGATCGCCTTCGACGTCATGCTGAGCAATCGGCTCTTCGAGCTCATGAACTGGAGCGCGTTGCTCGGCGCCCTGCCCTTCTGGCACCTGATGCTCGATCCGCGAGCCCATCCGCTGGCGCGCCTGCGCCTGCGGCGGCGTTTCGTCTTTCTCTATGCGGGCATGATGCCCATGACGCTGGCTTCGGCGGCCCTGGCGTTCTCGCAGACGAACTGGTATCCGGTATACGCGGTGTGCGGGCGATTTCTGCCGATCTCACCGGTGATGGATCAGGAGCTGGCCGGCACCGCCATGTGGGTTCCGAGCGCACTCCTTTCCGGGCTGGTGTTCTTCCTGTTTCTCGGCCGCAAGCTCGATCAGGCGGCGAACCGCGTCACTTCAGGCCCTGAAGATACGTCACCAGAGCACGCAGATCCGCGCCGCGGAACTGCGGCAGGTCCGGCATCGGGCTACCGGGCTTCAGCGACTGAGCGTGTGTGATCCAGGCCTCCAGGTCGGCAGTGTCGTTGGGCAACATCCCGCCGGCGATGGTGGTGCGGCTCGCGAGATGCGTCAGATCGGGCCCGTACTCGCCCCTCGCCGGCGTACCGCGGATGGTGTGGCAGAGGCTGCACGCGCCTGCCATGAAGACCTGCTCGCCGCGGATCGCCTCCCCGCCGGTGGGGGCGGCCGCGGCAGCGCGCTGGTGCGCGAGCCACTCCTCGTACGCGCTCGGCGTTTGCGCGATGACCCGGAACTTCATGTTGGCGTGCTGCTCGCCACAATACGAGGCGCACTCCCCGAGGTACGTTCCGGGTCGCACGGCATCGAGCACCTCGTAATTCCTGAGCCCGGGAACGAGGTCGATCTTGCCGTTGAGTTTGGGCACCCAGAAGGAATGCATGACATCGTCGCTTCTCACCTCGACCATCATCGGCTTGCCGACGGGTATGTGGATCTCGGTGGGCAGGCTCACGGTCAGGTCCGGGTGGCCCTTGACGCGATAGGTCGCATTCCACCACCACTGCTGCCCGGAGACCACGATGTCCGGGGATGGGCTCACCGGCTTCGCCATGGGCTCCGAGGCGAAAACGATCATCATATCGACGAAGAGAAAGATGAGCACCCCGATCGGCACCAGGAAGCCGCCGATCAGAATCCACGCCTGCCCCTGGTTGATGTCGATCGGCTCATGCTCGGCGAGCGTGCCGCGGCGGCGCAGCGCGAACCAGAGCAGAAAGGCCCAGGTGACGAGTGTCGCCGCACAGAATGCGATGAGCGCCTGCCATCCGAGCCAGGCGGCGGAACGTGCGCCCACGCCCCCGTTGCCGATCATGAAATTCATCGGCGTGCTGCAGCCCGAGGCGGCAAGCGCCCCGAGAGCCAGGATTGCAAGGCGGCTATGTCGGCGTGATTTCATGGCGATCAGTAGGCCGGCGAGGCGATGGAGTCAGGCGCGTGCACCGGAGCGGGAGCCGGCTTGTCCGGCTCCATTGGCGTCCCGAGAGTCTGGATGTAGGCGACGATCTTCCAGATCACATCCGGCGGCAGCTTCGTTCCCCACGCGGGCATGCCCTTGCCCCGGCCCATCGAGATGGAGTCGTAGATGTTCGCCGGCAGGTTGCCGTAGAGCCATTCCTTCGGCGAGCGCAGATTCGGCCCCATGCCGCCACCCGCATGCCCTCCATGACAGCCGGCGCAGTTCATCTGGACGAACAGCTCCCGGCCCTCCTCGAGCGCGGAGGGGTTGCCGGCATACGGATTCTGAATCGTAGTCGCGGGATTCTCGCCCGCGAACTGCGGGCCCGGGATCGGCCCCACGGGAGCGAGCGCCGGCGGCACGGTGCCGCTCGTGGGCTGAGTGGAGGTGCCCGGAAGAGTGCCCGGCGCAGGCGCCGCGCTCTCGGCCGCGCCCTGGGGCGGCGGATCCGACGCGGAGCAGCCGCCCATCGCCAGCGCGATCGCTCCGGCCAGGACAATCAACGACAGCCGACTACAGGCCGAATACATACAGCACTCCTCCCGGGGCCGTGTACTTCTTGATGTCCGGTACCGCACCGACGACACCGAGCGCCGCGGTTGGATCGGTTTCCGAGACGCTCGGCAGCGCAGCCGCCGGAAGCCAGCCGCCGACGCCGGAATAGACTGCGATGTACTGCTTGCCGTCCGGCCCGACGAACGTCATCGGCTCTCCGACGATCCCGGAGCTGGTCTTGAACTGCCACAGCACCTTGCCGGTGCGGGCATCGACGGCCCGGAACCAGCCGTCGAGGGATCCGTAGAACACGAGATTGCCGCCGGTCGAGAGCACTCCGCCGAACAGCGGCAGCTTGTTCTGCTTCAACATCCAGACCGGCCGCGCGTCTGCGACATCCCACGCGAGCAGCGCTCCCTGCCAGCCGTCCGGCCCCGGATACATGGTGACCTCGGTCCCGAGATAGGGCGTGCCCGCTATGTAGTTCACCTTGTGGGGCGTGTCGTCGAAGCAGTCGTTGTGCGCCTGGATGTAGAGCATCCCGGTCTGCGGGTCGAAAGAGCTCGGATTCCAGTCCCTGCCGCCCGTCGGGGAAGGACAGATGTTGTGCGTCGTGCTGCCCTCGTGCGGCCGATAGGCCGGGTCCTCGTCGGGAAGTCCCGTCTTCAGGCTGAAGGAGCGGGCCCAGTTGACCGGCACATACTTCTTCGCCGACAACAGCTCCCCGTTGGTGCGATCGAACACCTGCACGAAGCCCATCCGTCCGGGATGGATCAGCAGCTTGCGCATCTGGCCGTGCCACGGCATGTCCACGAGAATGTTCTCGACGATCGTGTCGTAGTCCCAGGCATCGTGCGCATCCTCCTGAAAGGCCCACTTGGCCATTCCGGTATCCGGATCGCGCGCGAAAATGGTATCGCTCCACTTGTTGTCGCCGGGTCTCTGGCTCGGGTTCCAGGTACCGGGATTGCCGGTGCCGTAGAAAAGGAGCTTGGTCTCGGGGTCGTAGGAGATCCAGCCCCAGACGGCGCCGCCACCCAACTTCCACTGGCCCGGCGTCCAGGTGGTGATTCCGAGATTCTTGCCGCGGTCCTTGGCGTAATACGGCTTGAAGTCCGGGCCGATCAGGCAGTCCTTGTCCGTTCCGGTGCTGTAGGCGCGCCAGGCGATCGAGCCATCGCTCACATTGAGCGCGGCGATCCAGCCCCGCACGCCGAGCTCGTTGCCGGAGTTGCCGACGAACACCTTGCCGTCCACGGCGATGGGCGCCATGGTCATGGTCATTCCGTCCTGAATGCTGCCGAGCTTCGTGCGCCAGACCTGCTTGCCGGTCTTGGCGTCCACGGCCACCGTCTCGACGTCGAGCAGGTTGTAGATGATCTTGCCGTCGGCGTAGACGGCGCCCCGGTTGACCACGTCGCAGCACGCGACGCCCTGGGATCGCGGATCGGGAAGCGGGTTGTAGATCCACTTGACCGGGCCGGTGGGATCCTTCAGGTCGATCGCGATCAGCTTGTCAGGGTACGGAGTCACGACGTACATCGTGTCCCCCACGACGAGCGGCTGGCCTTCCCAACCGTGGGCGATGCCGTCCGCCATCGTCGATACGACCTTGAGCTTGCCCACGTTGGTCGCGTTGATCTGATTCAACGGGCTGAAGCGCGTGCTTGCGTAGTCGCCGGCCGGCAGCGTCCACTGGCCATCGGCGAGAGGCGCCACGGTGTGGATGTCCGTCACCGTGGGCAGCGGGTTGAGCAGCTGCAGAGTCGGGGCACCCGTAGCGCTCGGCGGGGGCGGGGAGGAGACGCTCGACTGCGGGAATGCCGCAGGGGCAGCAGCCGCGAGCGCAGTGAGAGTGGCGGCCGCAGAGGCCCACCGGGTCGAACGTCGCCTGCCGTCTTTTGCCGTCACGTCATTTCACCTCAGCGTGTATAGATAGGCCGCCACGTCCCGCGCCTGCTGCTCGTTGAGCCCCAGGGTCGGCATCGCGGTGCCGGGCTCGATCGAAGCCGGATCCATGATCCAGTGGACGAGATTGGGCGGCGTGTTGGGCACCTCGCCGCCGACATACGTCCGGCGCGCAAACAGGATGAGCGGCGGGGCGACGAGGCCGTCGGCACCCCTGATGCCTGGAATCGTGTGACAGGCGCCGCAGCGGTACTTCTCGATGAGCTGCGCGCCGACCTGGCTGTCACCGCCCGGCACGACTTCTTCGGCAGGAGGCGTGTACCGGCCTCCGCGGCAGCCCGCGAGGAGCAGGAGCAATGACGAGGCTGCCGCAAGAGCCGCAAGCGCGGACGGTCTCATCTGACGACCCCGCACTCGGGCAGCACGAACACCCCGACCGTCTGCCACAGGATTGCGATGAGGAACACGGCGCTGACGAGCATGGCCGCGGCGGCGAGGTAATCCGAGCGCAGCCGCGCCCGGATCGACAGGAACGAAGGGTCGTGCGACTGCCGCCATGCTCCGATTCCGATCCAGAGCGCCACGGCGGCGGCGACCAAGGCTGCCGCGCCGATGCCCCAGAGGATGGGACGGGTGTGCGGGAAGAGCGGTATGCCGCCGATGCCGGCGGGATTGCCCGACGGGCAGGCGCCGCTCGAGATCAGCCAGTTGAGCATTTCCTGCAACCCGAACGCGACGGGTGCGGCAAAGATGCCGTACCAGATGCCCCGGCGGGTGGGTGGAAGCGGTGTTGCGGCCATCGGTTGGAGGTTCCGTTCAGTGAAGCGCGGGATTGGCCGCGACCACATGGTGCGGACTGATGTACATGATGGCGTACATGACGAACCACACCGCCGTCACGAAGTACCAGTACATCGCCGCGTTGCGATAGGAGCCGTGAGGAGGCTTGTCCGTCGGGCCGAGGCGCGGCAGCACCGCCGCGTAAAGGAGGAACAGAAGCCCGAGAATCGCGTGTGCCGCGTGCACCCCCTCGATGGTGTAGAAGATGGACGTGTAGGAATTCTGCGTGACGGGCTGAATCCTCGATGCGGAGTCGTAGGAGTAGGCGTTGAGCACCATGAAGCCGCAGCCGAGCAGGATGGTGAGGAGCAGCGCCCCCCGCGCCGGCAGCTCGCGCCCCTGCCGCAGCAGCCATCCGCCCGCCCAGAGGGCGATGCAGCTGAGGAAGAGGATGAACACCATGGCGGTCGGCAGCGTCAGCGGCGGCGCATCGCCGATGGGCCAGCGCGGCTGCATGTGGCCGAGGTAGTAGTAGCTGAAGAAGAGTGCCAGGAAGACCATCGCCTCCGACGCTATGAACCAGGCCATTGCGCCGGTGCCGCGGCCCTGATCGATCGGCAGATCACGGATCGCCTGGGCGCTCACCCACTCGCGGCTCGTGCCGTTGCTCTCGATGAAGGCATTCGCGTTCATTCGGCGTGCTTCTCCTCTTTCGGCCAGAGCCAGACGGCCGTCACTGCGAGTCCCACCACGATCGGGGCGAGCGTCCACCACATCGACCTCACCAGCACCAGGCCGGCGATCGCGCTGAGCGCGAGCGCGAGCACCAGTGGCCAGATGGAGTCCTCCGGCATCTTGGCGAGCCCGATCGGCAGCGCATCGAGCCAGCTGGTCGAGATCGTCATGCGCTCGCGGTCGAGCACGCGCGCGTCCTCCGGGTCGTACTCCTCATCGTGCTCGTCCCAGAGAGGATGTCGGCTCTGGACCGTGGGTATGTGCACCGAGCCGTAGGACGGCGGCGGCGACGGCATCGACCACTCCAGCGTGTCGGCGTTCCAGGGATTCGGGCCCGCCGGCTGCCCGTACTTGGCGCTCACCAGGAAATTGATCACGCTCAACACGATCCCGGCGGCGAGGAGGAAGGCGCCCACCGTCATGGCCAGATTCCAGTCGCCCCAGCCCAGGCCGGCGCTGTAGGTGTAGATCCGCCGCGGCATGCCGAGCAAGCCCAGGAAGTGCATCGGAAAGAAGGTCGCGTTGAACCCGATGAGAATGGTCCAGAAGCTGATCATGCCCAGCCGCTCGTTCATCATCCGGCCGGTCATCTTCGGCAGCCAGTAGTAAAAGCCGGCCAGCACCGGGAAGAGGTTCGCGCCCACCAGCACGTAGTGGATGTGGGCGACGATCCAGTAGCTGTCGTTGAGCTGCCAGTCGAATGGAATGAGGGCGGTGATCACGCCATTCAGGCCGCCGATGATGAACACCGCGATGAACGCCAGCGCGAAGCACATCGATGTGGTGAGGACCGGCTTGCCCTTCCACAGGGTCGCGATCCAGGCGTAGATCTGGATGGTGCTGAAGATCGAG
>DASVWT010000320.1:0-2143 GCA_036393055.1 Steroidobacteraceae bacterium | reverse complement strand
GCGCGGCGTCCGCCGAGGAACTTGCGCGCGAGCGCGGCGTTGGATCGGCAAGCCCGCATTCGATTCGAGCGGAATCTGCCACGTGGCCATTGCCTGCCCGGATTGCGGCACTCTGCTGACGTTCCCTGCACTGCCCCGCCGCAGCACGGCAGTCTGTCTGCGCTGCGGCACCCAGGTCGAGACCACCATCGGGCGCAGCATCGACGCGGCGCTCGCCTGCGCGCTCATCACCCTGGCGCTGCTGCCTGCGGTTTACGCCCTGCCGCTGCTGCAGGCGGAGCTGCTCGGCCAGCATTCCCGAAGCTCGCTCCTCAGCGGCGTCGCGCAGCTTTGGGAGCACGACTGGATCGCGCTGGCGGGGCTGAGCGTCATCTTCGTGATTCTCCTCCCCGCTTTGCGCATGGTGCTTCTGAGCCTGGTGCTCGGCGCGCTGCGCTTCAGGCTTCGCCCACCATGGCTGGGTCGCGCGTTCCGCTGGGCCGTGTGGCTCGACCGCTGGGCGATGCTCGACGTGTTTCTCCTGGCGGTCGCCGTGGGCTACTACTACCTGACGACGGTAGAGCGTCTCAACGTGACGATCGAGAGCGGCGGCGGCTTCCTGCTCACCGCCGGCCTGCTGACGACATTGTGCCGCGCCACCCTGGATGAGCGCACCGTGTGGCGCGCGATCGGCCGTGATGCCGTCGCCGCGCCGGGTCAACGGATGATAGGCTGCGCCACTTGCGGCCTCATCCAGTCCGCCGCGCGGGAAGGCGCACCCTGCGCCCGTTGCGGCGCGCGCCTTCGCCTGCGCAAGCTCGATGCGGTCTCCATCACCGCGGCGCTGGTGTGCGCCGCATTCATCCTGCTCTTCCCCGCCAACATCTATCCGATGAACACCTCGGATCTGCTCGGTGTTCGCCTGACCTACACCAACTTCGGCTACGTCCTGCAGCTCTGGAACAAGGGTCTCTGGCCGCTGAGCGGCATCACCTTCTGGACCAGCATCCTCAACCCCGCTCTCATGTTGGCCGCCCTGGCATGGTGCGTGGCTTCCGTACGGCGGCGCTCGGCCCGCCGGCTGGTGCTCAAGACCAGGCTCCTGCGGATGGTGTCGGAGGCCGGACGCTGGTCGGAGACCGGCCCCCTGTCGATCGTCTTCTTCGTGCCGCTCATCGACTTCGGTCATCTCGGGGCCGAAGCCGCCGGCTGGGGCGCAACGGCGTTCATCCTCATGAGCCTGCTGACCATCGCGGCCTCGGTGACGTTCGACTCCCGCCTGATGTGGGATGCGGATGCAGACTCGCGCGCCGAAGGAGGCAACGCATGACCGACACCCGAGAGCACCCGAGCCACCCCGGCCCGCGGCCGGCCCCGTCAGGCTCGAGCGTAACAGTATCGATCCCATCCCCCGGCATCAGGAACTTCGTAGTAGCACCTGCGTTGATCCCGGCCTTTGCCGGAGGAGACGCCGCCATCGACCGGAAAAGAAGCTCGGCCATAACGGGCAAAGTCGGCCTCGCGCTCCTGGCGCTGCTGGTGCTCGGGGCACTCTCGGGCTGCGGGCGCGCGCAACTGCAGCCGGCGGGCCCGGTGAGCGACGCCGAGCGCAAGATCCTGCTCGATTCCGTCGTCATCATGCTGGCGATCGTCGTTCCGACGATTCTCGCGACGCTGGGCGTGGCGTGGTGGTATCGCCCCTCCAACCGGCGCGCGCGCCGGCAACCGGACTTCGTCTACTCGGGGCGGGTCGAGCTCGTCGTATGGGGGATTCCCATCCTGGTCGTCATCTTCCTCGGCGGCATCGCCTGGATCAGCTCCCACGACCTCGACCCGGCGCGGCCCCTGCCGTCGAAACAAGCGCCGCTCGATATCCAGGTGGTCTCCCTCGATTGGAAGTGGCTCTTCATCTATCCCAAGCTCGGCATCGCGAGTGTCAACAGGCTGGTGGTACCGGCCGGAGTGCCGCTGCACCTGACGCTGACCTCGGCCTCCGTGTGGAACGTGTTCTGGGTTCCACAGCTCGGCAGCATGCTCTACTGCATGAATGGCATGGCCGGCAGGCTGAATCTGGAGGCGAGTCGGCCGGGTGTCTACTACGGCGAATCCGCCATGATAAGCGGCGACGGCTTCGCCGACATGCACTTCGATACCGATGCGGTGA
>DASVWT010000319.1:0-11562 GCA_036393055.1 Steroidobacteraceae bacterium | reverse complement strand
TCGTGAGCCGGCTCGGTCCGGGCGGGCGAGAGCTGCGAGTGCGGCCGCTGAGCCCGGCGAGGCTGCCGCCGACCCAAACGCGCGGCGTGCTCATCCGCTCCTCGTCGCGGCAGGGATGGCATGGATTGCGCTCACCGTCGCATTCCTGATCGAGCGCTTCGAGCTGTGGCCCGGGTTGATCGACGGGATTCTGGTCGCACGGCTCAACACCGCCGGACCGCTGCTTCTTCTGCTGGCCGGCATCGCCGTGTTACCCGGCCTGTGGCGCGCCACCCGCCCCGATGCGCTGGGGCGGAATGGGCCTGTGCGCGGCGGGCTGCGCACTCTCGCGGCACTCTGCGCCCTCGTTCTGGCGGTCAGCGTGATCAGCACCTTCCTCAACGCACGTCCGCTCCTGCTCATCGCGATCGGCGCGGATCCGCTGCCTCGAGCTGCGATCGAAGTGCTGCCGGGCGGGCGGGAGGTGGAGATTCGGGGCACGCTGGAGGCGGGAATCGCAGCGCGCCTGCAGGAGGTGCTGCAGACCCATCCGGGGGTGCGGTTCATCCACTTGAACAGTCGGGGCGGATGGGTCACCGAGGGCGAGCGGCTAGCGCGAGTGATTCACGCCAGGCGGCTCGGCACGTACACCGCGACCGGCTGCTACAGCGCGTGTGTGCTGGCCTTCGCAGCGGGCACTCCTCGCGTCCTCGATCCCGATGCGCGGCTGGGATTGCACTCCACCTCAGGCGGCGATGCCGATCCTCTGCTCGCCACGCTGGGCAATGAGCTCTACCAGAAGGTGCTGCTGCGTTACGGCGTTTCTCCTGGGCTGGTCGCATGGTCCACGTCCACTCCGGCCAACGGCCTCTGGATGCCGGATCCGCGGCAACTCGTCGCCGGGCATCTGGTCGATCGGATCTCCTCCGACGGGTTCGGTCCATCGGGGGAATCACTCGCCGGGCTTGCGCCGCAGGCATCGCGCTTCGAAGCGCGCTATCCGTTCCTCGAGGACTTTCGGCGGGTCGACCCTGTGGGGTTCGGCCAGCTCGATCGGGCGGTGAGACTGGGATTCCGGCGCGGGGCGACGGCGGCCGAGCTCAATCGACGGGTCGCCGATGCCGCCGGCCGGATCGAGAGCGAACGGTTGACCGCTGTCGGTGATTTCGGCGCGCTCCGCTTCGCGCTCGCCCTGCGCAACGCGGCCCGTGCGTTCCAGTCTTCGCAGCCGGCGCAGTGCATGGCCATTCTCGCGCCGCTCTCTGCGGCTGCGCCGGTTCGCTCGGCGGCAGCGTTGTCGGCGATCGGGCCGGCGCTCGTTGCGATCCTCGACGCACCGACGGCGTCGGCCGCCACGGCGCCAAACACTGGAGTCGATGCTCTGCAGCAAGTGAGAGAGTTGGTGGGCGGGTCACTCCCGGGCACCGGCCTGGATGCGCCGGCATCCGACCCCAAGGTGGGCTGCGATCGATTGCTGCTCATGTATGACACGGCAATGACCGAAAGTCCGGCTACAGCGGCGGCGTTCCTGCGCGCGCTGCAGAGTCACTGAGGCGACCGATCCATGAGTTGGTACGTGCGGCGCGGCGAGCGCGAGATAGGACCGGTGGGTGAGGATGCCCTGCGCGCGCTCGTCGGCACGGGTCAGATCAGCGCCGACACCCAGCTCTGGCGCGAGGGCCTGTCGGCCTGGACCGAGGCGATCGCGCTCCCCGGAGTACTCGGACCGCGGGCTACCGCCCCATTTGCAGCGAGCCTGCGGCCGCCCCTGGTCACGGCCGCGCCCGATGCGCCCCGCTCGATGACATTCGCGCCGGCGGGCACCGCGCTGCAAGCGAACACTGCGCTCCCGGCCGGCGCCACGCTCCCAGCGGATACCGCGCTCCCAGCGGGCGTGACGCTCGCCGAGCCGGCGTCTCCGTGGCGCCGCTATTGGGCGCGATCGCTGGACATCACGATCAGCACGTTCGTGGTGGCCGTGTTGATCGGCGCGCTTCGGCCGGGCCTTTCGGCTCAAGTGGGCGCGGCAAAGCACGCCGGATGGATCATCGTGCTGATCCTGCTTCCTTTCGCGCTGGCGATGGATGCGCTGATCCATTGGGCGCTCGGCAACACGCCGGGCAAGGCCATCGGCGGAGTCAAAGTGCTCACGCAGGACGGGCGCCGGCCACTGAGCGCAGCCGCATACCTCGGCCGGAATTTCGGCGTGTACGCCTTCGGGCTCGGGCTCGGGTTGCCGCTGGTCAGTCTGATCACCCTGATCGCCAGCTATCGTCGCGCAGCGGCCGGCGATATCTCGAGATGGGATCGACTCTCCGGCTCGCGAGTCTACGTGCTCTCAGGCTCGGAGCTGCGCACCTGGGCCGTCGCCTCGATCTATGTCCTCGGAGTGACCGCCTTGCTCGCTCTCGGGCTATACACTCGACACGACAGATCGGCATACACCGTGGCGCATACTCCGGCACCCGTCCTGCAGCAGGAGTTGACACAGGCGGCAAACGGCGTGAATGCGAACTCCCCACACATGGTCGACCGCATCACCCGACTCGACGGTGCCCACGTGGGCCCCGGGGCGCTCTTCACCTATGAGTACACGCTGACCAACATGCATGCGGCGCGGCTCTCCGCGATGACTCTGGAGACGCTCCGGTGGCGCCTATCTGCACACGTGCGCCAGGCAGTCTGCCGCAGCACCGCCCTGCGGCCGATGCTCAGCACCGGCACGGTCATTCGCTTCCGCTACCGCGACAAGGATGGCCAGGAGTTGGCCACGGTCACCGTATCGCGCGCCGACTGCGGCGGCTGAGCCGGTGAGCCAGATGCCGGCGGCGGTCGTCGGCCCGCGAATTTCGTGCTCCCGCGTCAGCTTGAGGATCGTGCCGCCGCCGAGAAAGCCGATGCCAGTGATGAGGCCTTGGATCACGCGCGAGACATCGGCCGGCTTCAAATTTGCATTCACCGCGGCGACGACCAGGAGCGCCGTGCCGAGCGCCACCAGCAGGTGGGTCCGCAGGCCGGCTGGCTTGTGCGTCAGCTCGCGCTGCAGGCCGATGATGGTGCCGACGATGAGGGCAGCGAACATGCGAAGTGCCACGCGCACTACCTGATCGGCGTGCGGCACGCTGCGGGACAGTTCTTGCATCACCGGCGTCAAGACCTGTCCCGTGATGTGCGCGAAGGGTGGGCGGGCCGCGGGGAGGGGCGCCGGCGGCCCGCCGGTACTCTGAGCCGGAGCTTCGGCGGCTCGTTGAGGCTCTCCAGGAAATCCCGCCGCTGCGCGGGCGTGAGGCTCGCCCAATCGACCTTGTCGGTGTGCGTGAGCCGCAACTCGCGATCGCTTACGCGGGCTTGCGCGCGGTTGTCGCTTCTCCAGCGCATCTGCAGGCGGCTCGTCGAGCCCTTGCGCAGGATATCCACGATCGCCGACGCGACCTGTGCATCACGTGTCAGGTCGCTGTGGGCGGTATTCGCGAAATAGGTGCTCACCCCGTCCAACGCCGCGCTCTCGGTGGGTACGGTTCCATCCCCATGGCGCGTGATGGTGTATACGAACCCAGACCCGTCCCGTCCCTTCGAGACGGCCGTCACCGTTTCCTGCCCGACACCCGCGATGGCAACGAAACGCCCATCGGGAGCCTCGAGCCCCTCGCGGAAGCGTCGCGCTCTCTCTAGGAGAGAGAGCCGCAACGGCGGCCCCGAGCCTGGCCATTCGCTCGCCTCCAGCAGGTCGGCCGCGCCTCGGCGGCTCGAAACCGGGATCATCTGATACAGGCTCGGAAAACTGTTGAATACTTCCGCCGTGAGGCGCTCGGCTGTGCCCGCAACATCCAGTCGCGCGACCTTTCTAACGACAGCGTAGGTCCCCCGCAGGGCCTGGACAGGTGCATATGATCCCCGGTTGGGGGTCCCGAGAAGCACCACCCGCTCCACATGCTCCGTTCCTGGCATGGCCAGCGCGGCGCGACTGACAAGCCCTCCCATGCTGTGTGCAACGATCGCCACGCGTCGGGGAAGCCGCTTGCGAAGCTGTTCGGCAAATGACGCCGCTGACTCCTCGATCCCGAGCCGCCAGTCATAGGCGTGCAGCGTAACGGCAAAGCCGGCGGCGCGCAGGCGCAACCGCAATTTGAGGTGGGAGTAGAGAACGACTCCGAGCGGCGCGATGGGCGCGCCGGCATCCAGACTGAGCAGCTTGAGGCGCCCTACCTGGATGTCGATCGGATCGAGCCATAGGACATCATTTGGGAGCGGCGGGCGGCGGGCGATGCCGAGCTGCGAGCCCAGGATCCCCGGGATCACGAACACGTGCGGATGCGCCTCCCTGACGGCGACACGCTCGGCCTTGCGGGCAAGCCGTACCAGGTCCAGATACTCCGACTCGCCGAAGTATGCGGCCAGCTCCTGCCTGTGCTCGCCGGAGGCCAACATCCTCTCGATCTCGACGTCGCTCCAGGCGAACCGGTCGTACGGGGTGATGTGCTGTGTGCTTGTTCCCGGGCGGCTCACGTCTTTCGATTATGCCAGAGCGGCGCTTTCAGCCTGCCCGCTCGGCAATTACATTGCAGACGGCGTCGATCGCGGGGCGCCGGGCGGTGGTCTTGCGCCATACTGCGCCCACGTGCCGCACGGGCACCGGCCTGGCGAAGGGCAACACGACGACTCCGCGCGCATCGCCATAGGCTCCCTTGGTGGCCAGCTCCGGTAGCAAGGTGATGCCTGCACCGGTCGCAACCATCTGCCGCAGCGTCTCCAGGCTGGTGGCGCGAAAATCCTGGGGTTCGCCCGCGCCGATGTGGCTGCAGACCTCCAGCGCCTGATCTCGCAGGCAGTGGCCTTCCTCGAGGAGGAGCAGACTCTCGCCCTCGAGATCGGTCACCTGGACGCGCTCGCGCTTCGCCAGCCGATGCCGCTCCGGCAGTGCCACGGTGAAGGGCTCCGTGAAAAGCTCCCGCGCCTCCAGACCTTCCAGATCCACCGGCAGGGCCAGGATGCCGAGGTCGAGCTCTCCGGCCTTGAGCTTCTCCAGCATGGGTCCGGTCCGGTACTCGTAAAGATGCAGCTCGATCCGCGGCAAGCTGCGGCGAATCGCCTGCGAGACCCGCGGCAGCAGGTATGGACCGATGGTGGGCAGCAGCGCCACGCGCAGACGGCCCGCCAGGGGATCGCGGTGCGCTCTCGCCAGGGTTACGACCTCATCGCTGGCCTCGAGGATCCGGCGCGCCCGGGCCACGATCTGCTCCCCCGCGTCGGTGAGCGCGACATTGTTGGGCTGGCGCTCGATGAGCTGCACGCCAAGGTACTGCTCCAGCTTCTTCAGCTGCGCAGAGAGCGTCGGCTGGCTGACGAAGCAGTGCTCCGCCGCTCGCCCGAAATGCCGGGCGTCTGCCACGGCGACCAGGTAGTGCAGGTCTTTCAATTTGATTTCGGCCATCACGAGCTTCCGGTGGAGAAGGGCGTCTGCCCTCCGATATATGGCGTCTATCGGATTTATAAAGTCAATCCATTGGATAAATCGCCCTCCGGCACCCATCATCCTGGTCGTTCCCACTTGGGACCGGCGATCAGACGATTACAGGAGCTCACGACATGTTAGGCATTGGTCAGCGTTTCCCCGATTTCTCTCTCACCGGCGTGGTCTCCAACGACCTCGACGCCGCCTTCCAGCCCATCGACCAGAACAGCTTCCCCGGCAAGTGGAAAGTCGTGTTCTTCTGGCCGAAGGACTTCACCTTCGTCTGCCCGACCGAGATTGCGGCTTTCGGCAGGCTGGAGAAGGAATTCCAGGCCCGCGATGCGCAGGTGCTCGGCGCCAGCATCGACAGCGAGTTCGTGCACCTGGCCTGGCGCAAGGACAAGGAGGAGCTGAGGAATCTGCCCTTCCCCATGCTCTCGGACATCAAGCGGGAGCTGTCGAGCCGCCTCGGCATCCTCGACCCCGAGGCAGGCGTCGCGCAGCGCGCCACCTTCATCGTGGACCCGCAGGGCGTGATCCGCTTCGTGTACGTCACCGACCTCAACGTCGGCCGCAGCCCTGAGGAGGTGCTGCGCGTACTCGACGCGCTGCAGACCGACGAGCTCTGCCCCTGCAACTGGAAGCAGGGCGAGGCGACGCTGAAGGCGGCGTAAGCCGCCTTGGCCGGGTGGCCCGCCACCATGGACGGTCAGTGGCATGGCCCTCTGAGCAAGCAGCAAACCACTAGAGGATCCGCAATGATGACCTTGGATACCCTTCGCGACGCGCTGCCGGACTACGCGCGTGACCTTAAGCTCAACCTGGGCTCGGTGCTCTCCCCGACGGGGGCGCCGGGCCTGACGGAGCGGCAGATCTGGACTGTGGCCCTGGGCGCGGCCGAAGCCTCCCGCAACCCCGCCTTCGCGGCGGCCATCTTGGAGCTCTCGGCCGCGCACCTCGATGACGCCTACCAGAGCGGCGCCCGGGCGGCGGCCGCCATCATGGGCATGAACAACGTCTACTACCGGTTCCTGCACCTGGTGGAGGACCCCGAGTACACCCGGTTGCCAGCCAGATTACGGATGAACGTCATCGGCAACCCCGGGATCGACAAGGCCGATTTCGAGCTGGTCTCCCTGGCCGTCTCGGCCATCAACGGCTGCGGCACCTGCGTAGCCTCCCACGAGCGCCAGATCCGGCAGCACGGCCTGCCCCGGGAGGCCGTGCAGAGCGCCGTCCGGATCGCAGCCACAGTCCACGCGGTAGCCCGGGTACTGGATAACGTCGGCTGGGGGACATCCAGGGAGGCCCAAGCCGCATAGACCGGGCCCGCAGGCTACATAAAGCGGGCCTCGCCAGCCCGACAGCCCGCACGGCGAGCGTGTCGCCCGCCGGGCTGTTTTGTTATAGGATTGAGCAGTCAGCGCTGTCGTACCAGACCTCACACGAAGGCTGCTGTCAATCGACAGCGGCTTGTAATGCTGACGGGAGTGAAACATGACTAGTTCGGAAACTGTGTCGGTTCGAGCAGAAGAGAAGATCGAAACCGCTCGCCAGGAGAAGGCGGACGTGGACACCGCGCTCGTGGAACTGGGCAAGGTATCGGATACGAAGGGTGGATGGTTGGGCTCCAAGAATGACAGCGGCGCAGGCCTGACTTACGCCTGATCTGTCGAAATTGAACCGGACGGCGGCTGGATCATCAGCCGCCATCCCCGAACTACCATTGCTTGCTGATATTGGCGCTCACGACTCGCCCGAGCGCCTGCACGTTGTATAGATCATAGCCGTAGAGGTCATCTACAAACGGCGGGTCGTGGTTGAACACGTTCACCGCGTTCAGGGAAAGTTCCATGCCGCTCAGCCAGCCGCCACTCGGCTGGGTTCGATAGATAATTCGGGCATCCAGTGTCGTCCAAGGGGAGACATTGGGCATCAGCATGCTGCCGGGGTTTTTGTATCCGCCGGTGTGGTTCACTGCCACACTGACTCCCGGCCCCGGCATTCCGGGTCCCACGCGATTCCATTCGATCGTACCGCGTAGCCGCAAAGCCAGGGGGTTGGTGATCGTATTGACGATATCAACGGCGGGCGATGTGGGTGTTACGGCCTGATCAAACTTGAAGACGTAGTTCCCGGTCAACCCCGTATCGAGGCGCCCCCACGAGCCGCTGAAGGTTCCGCTCGCCTGCACATCTATACCGGTCGTCTTGGTCGCGGCGAGGTTCGCCAACCTGCCGTCGATGATTGCTGCGGGCGAGCTCGCAAGACATGCTGACACCGAACCTTGGTAAACGGGGCTATTGCAGACCGCGGTAATTTCGGCTCGCGACGGATCTCGATGAATTACGGCCGCCCACTCGCTCTCGTTCACAAGAATGGCGAAGGGATCGTCGGCCGCCGGCTGCGCTATGCGGTTTTCGTAGTCGATCGAGTAGTATGTCAATGAGAAGGTCGAGCCTGGCAACAGCATTGGCGCCAGATCGAATCCAGCGGTCCATGTTTTTGCGGTCTCCTGCTTCAAGGTCGGGTTGGAGCCCTGCTCCACCAGGATCAGTGAGCGGCCAGTGCGCGCCTTTGGATCTGCGAGCACGATCGACCCCGCAGCGTTGTCCGAGGTGTCATACAGATCGTCAAGCTTTGGGGCGCGAAACGAGCGGCCCCAGCTTGCTCTTAATTTCAGAGACTCGGTCGGTATCCATCTGATTCGAACGGACGGATTGAAGGTACCGCCAAAGTCGCTGTAGTGCTCGTAGCGTCCCGCAGCTGTCAGCTCCAATCGCGGCACTGCCCGGGGATTCGTGGGATCACCGATCAAAGGTAGCGCGAGCTGCGTGAACAGGGAGGTCACATGGCGGTCGTAGCTCTCGTAGACCTCCGGTTCCAGGGGATTCAGCTGATTGGTCACATCGTGAGAAAGCATTTCCTCTCGCCTCTCCAAGCCGAGCGCGATCCTGGCGGGACCTGCTGGCATAGGGAAGAGTGAACCATCTGCGACCAGCCGTGTAGCTTCAATGCCCGATACCGAATGGATGGGATAATTTTTGTTTATTCCCTGCAGCGTTTCTGGACTGGTATTTGAGCCGGCGCCGAATGGGTCGAAAGCAGTGGACGAATCGGAGTCGGCCAGACTGCCGGCAAGCGCGATCGGATCCGCTACGTTGTACTCGTCACTGGACAAGGATTGGCGCCCGTATGACTCACTCAGCGTAATTTGCCAGGATTCGCCGAATTGCTGCTTCGCCCCTACGGTACCGATGTAGGCCTGGCTTCTCGCGGAGAATATCGAAGGTCCCAAGTCGTGCGAGAAACTGTAGGCCACGAGCGCATCAGGGATACTCCCAAAAGGGTTGACGTAGAAGGGATTGGAAGATGGCACGACCAGGAGCTGGGTGTTCGGAAAGGCGCTTCGCAGCGCATCGCGCTCGGCGAAGCGGCCATTGAAGAACAGCTGCGTCCTCTCGTTGATATCCTCCGCCACTGAGGTGTAAAGCTCGTGCCCCCGAACTTCCGGGAAGATCTGGTAGTGTGCGAACTGATTTTCCAGATTGATGTTCGGCGAGAGCGCCGCCTGGCTCAGCGCCCGGCCATTCTGGCCCGCCGGGATGCCGTACGTTGGCTGAAGGGTCGTGGGGTCGATGAAGTTGCCAGGATTGCTGTAGTAGCTATCGTAGTTGCCACCGCCGTAGGGCGTCTTGTCCGCGTTGGCCGCGTAGGGGCGATCGGCGGCGTCGAGGGCTGTCGTATCCGAGTACTGGTAGGCCAGCATTGCGTGGCCGCTGCTCCAGCGGGTGCCGAGGAGCTGCGAGGCCATCAGCTCCCGCCGGCCTCCGACCGCCGTTCCGTACCTTAACTGCGAGGTGGCGCCATCGAAGTTGTCCCTCATGATGATATTGACGACACCGGCAACCGCGTCCGAGCCATAAAGCGCTGATGCTCCATCCGGCAGGACCTCGATGCGCTGCACGGCGCTCCAGGGAATGGTCGAGACGTCTACGAAGTCGCCGTTGAGCCCCGACAGGGGTTGCCGCTGCCCATTCACCAATACCAGCGTTGCGCCCACGCCCAGTCCGCGCAGGTCGAGCCCCGCGCCGTACTGGTAGTTGTCGTCGATGCCGAGATCCTCGCGCGGTCCATTGAGGGACATGATCGGCAGTGAATACAGGGC
Source organism: Steroidobacteraceae bacterium (assembly GCA_036393055.1). Taxonomy (GTDB): domain Bacteria; phylum Pseudomonadota; class Gammaproteobacteria; order Steroidobacterales; family Steroidobacteraceae; genus 13-2-20CM-66-19. Next base: position 1,963 of record DASVWT010000319.1, on the reverse strand, counting down.
ATCCTGGACCGTCGCGTAGCTCGTCATGGCGAGCTGCTCCCGCTTCAAATAGATGAGGGGGGCGACGGCTCCCTGCACCCCGTGGATCAGGCTGCCTGTTACGTTGACCTGCTCCAGCCTGCCCCGATCTTGCTCGACCTCTGCCATTCGAATCGGCGGCGGCATGGCAGGTCGCGCGAGCGCAACGGACGGCTCCTGACCTTTGTCGAGCCCCTCCGGTATGACGTCGACCGCATCACCGGTATCGAAGCGGTACGTGTACCCCGTGCCCTTCAGCATCAGCGCCAGCGCCGTCGAGCTCGCCATCACGCCGGAAACCGGATTGCTCTTCGCCTTCTGCATCTGCGGCGTCGCGGCAAAGCCCGGCTGGACGCCGGACTGGTGATAGAAGTCTATGAGGGCCTGGGCGAGAGGCTCCGAGGGCAGGTCGAAGCGCGCGACCGGATCATCGGCCCAGGCGTCCGCCGAAACCAACAAGAGGAGTGATGCTGCATACAACAGATAAAGCAGCGTGTGCACAGCAAGCGAGCTGATCCTGTCCATCTTCCGATACGCTGCCGCCCTGTCTCCGGCCCCTATCTCATTCTGCTTGATAGTTCTCCGTCTAACCCACACTCTACCAGACCGCCCGGCAGCGCGGTACCGGGGCCGGGCAATCCAGGGGAGGGGTCACATTCAACTGCCCCCTGTCACAACCCCGCCAATTTCCGCCAATTTCCCACTTGACCGGGCGTTCGAGACTCGGTTTTGCTCATGGTCCCATTGATGTCGGCGGGGGACAGAGCGCTCAGCCGAGCGGGTTGTGTCAGTAAGTATTTATTACACCCTCACCGGGGTAGGCGTCCGAGTCTCCGTGAAGCCCTGGCGTCACAAACGTGCGCAACAGCCCACATTATATTGGCGCCGAACAGCGCCATGCCGCCAGGCTACGGCCCGAGTCTGCCCCAGCGGCAAGCCGGATCCGGCCTACTTCCGTTCAGTTTCGGCCTCCAATGCGGCGACTTTCCTGCATAGGGCCGCCGTTGCGTCAATGATACCGGGTCCCAGTCCGCTGAGGCGCTGATCCTCGAAGTTCATCAGCCGCCCGGCCCTCACGGCCCGAAGGGAAGGGAAACGCCGCCATTCGGCCAGCCAGGAAGCACCCAGGCCGGGTGGGGCTGCCGCGATGATGATGTCCGGATTGCGCGCGAGCACCGCCTCGATGCCGATCGCCGGAGCGCGCTGCGGCAGGTCGGCGAACACATTGCGCAGCCCGCATACCTTGAGGGCGTCGCTCATCAGTTCCTTGCCGCCCACCGTATAGACGGGTCGATCCCACACCTCCAGGAAGGCCGTGGGGGCGGGGCCCGGTTTTGAGTATTCCTTCCTCAGCGAGGCGAGCCTCGCCTCCAGGACGCTCGCCGCCTGGTCCGCAATGTGGCTGGTCCCGGTCAGCTTTCCCAGGCGACGGAGCGACGCCCCCATGCCGTCCAGGGTAACGGCCTCCTGCCGATAGACCGGCAGGCCCAAGCGCTCGATGGTTGCGATCTGCGCCGGGTTATTCCCATCCGGCCAGACGACGAGCACGTCGGGCCGCAAGGCGATCAGCCGCTCGATGTCGATCGCATCGACGCTTCCACTCTTTGGAAGCTCGCTATCGGCTGCTGCTTGATCGGAGTACTCGATGGTCGCGACGAGCCGGCCGCCCGCTCCGGCAGCGCGGAGCATAGCAGTCGGACCAGGCGCCAGACTCACGATCCGTTGCGGCGGATAACGGACGGTAACTTTGTTTCCGAAGTCGTCCGTCACAGTAACGCGCGTGTTAGGCGCGTCTTCGTACTGGGTCATCGTCGGACGCATGTTCCCAACGGCCGACGCAGCGTGAGCTGACGCAGCGTCAAAGAAAAACACGCAGCTCAGCACAAGCGACGCAGAGGAAATCGCGAAGAGACCCACGCGGCTCCGCGGAGTCATGCAATACCCG
>DASVWT010000318.1:0-5369 GCA_036393055.1 Steroidobacteraceae bacterium | reverse complement strand
CTAGTTTACGCCCGCAGCCGCCGCACGCCTACCCGGTGCTGGCGCAAGGTCAGGATAGAGGCCAAGCAAGGCCCGGGTCACACCGTTGGTCCAGCCGAAGCCGTCCTGCAGAGGGTACTCGCCGCCGCCGCCGGGAAGATTGTGCTCCACGTCATACTTCTCGACCAGCTTGCCCGTGTTGGCGAAGACCCGCCGGACGGTGTCGAGCCAGCGGCGGGCTATCTCCCGCGCGAGCGCCGGCTGATCGTAACGGCGGAATCCGGTCACCGCGATCCATTGCAGGGGCGGCCAGCCATTCGGGGCGTCCCACTGTTGCCCGGAGGTGATGTTGGTAGTGACGATCCCGCCCTGCTCGAGCAGCCGCGTCTGCGTCACCGCGCCGACGGCATCCGCCTGCCTGATGTCGGCGACACCGGTGAAGAGCGGATAGAGCGTCGCTGCGCTGAGCTCTCCGGTCCGCTTCTCGTGCCGCCAGTCATAATCCATGAAGTACCCCGCCTTGGAATCCCAGAGGTAGCGGTCGATGGCGCGTCTGCGGCGTCGGGCCCGATCGGCGAAACCGCGCTCGCACGCGGTCTCGTGCCGCACGGCGCAGCCGCGGGAGATCGCCTGCTCCAGGCCGTAGAGCAGGCTGTTGAGGTCGATCGGCACGATGTCGGTGGTGCGGATCGTGGTGAGATGCCGTCCGTCCGCCAGCCAGCGCGAGCTGAAATCCCAGCCGCTCTCCGCTGCGGCACGCAGGTCACGATAAACCTGCGGCGCCGGTCTGTGCGACCGGCGCGCAATCAGCACGTCATTGCGGTAGGACTCATCGCGCGGCGTGTCGGAGGCATCCCAATACCGGTTGAGCATGGAGCCATCGGGCATCTCCACGACGTTGCGTCGCGCCATTCCGGGATGCAGCCCGGCCGAGCCTTCCATCCAGTAGGCGTACTCGCGCTCGAGATCCTGGAGGTGCCGTGACCACGCGACGGCCGGGTCGGGCGAAAGGAGTCCGACCATGAGGTAGTACACCGGCGGTTGCGAGCGCGACAGGTAGTAAGTACGCGCGCCGTTGGGAATGTGTCCGTACTCCCGCAGCATGTAGGAGAAGTCGGCGACCAGGTCGCGGGCCGTATCCATATGGCCGTCGGGGATCAGGCCGAGCATGGTGAAGTAGGAATCCCAGTAATAGAACTCCCTGAAGCGTCCGCCCGGCACTACGTACGGCTCCGGCACGTACAGGAGCGACGAGTAGGGGGGTGGTACGGCAGGCTGCCGCGTCAGCAGAGGCCACAGTCTTGCAATGTGCGCTTCCAGGCTCTTATCGCGGTGCGCAGGCGGCGTGCGCGCCTGGGTCGGAAGAGAGAAGTTGCTCTTCACGAAGCGCAGCAAGGCCGCGTGCGCGCGGGGGTCGGTCGTGCGATAGCGCCGCAGGATGAGCTGCGCAGGGGCTTTCGGCACCGCATCCGGGAACTCCTTCCCGTCCGGGAGCAGCGCGTCCATTTGCACCTGTACGAACAGCGGCCCGAAGAGCTGCGCGGGGGTGGGTACGAACGGCGCCGGCGCCGCGGTGATGGTGGCAGCCGCCCCAGCCATTGCGGCTGCCGAGGCCAGCCATGAAATGGCGAGCAAGCCGACGCGCATGGCCAAGAGCCGGTTGGACCGGCGGCAGAGGTATGAAGAGGACATCCGGCGATTCTACAGGCCAGCTTTCGGAGCAGTTGTCAGGATTCTACAAATATCAGCAGAGATGATATATGGTGATATTATATCCGGCGATATGGCCATGGACCTCAACCGCCAGCTCGGATTCCTGCTGAAGGATACGAGCCGCCGCTACACGCGGCGCTTCGAGGAACGGGCGCAGGCCCTTTCCCTGACATTGCCGCAGTGCCGCGCGCTGCTGCACCTCGAGAACAACGAAGGCGTGAGTCAGAAGCGCCTGTCGGAGCTGACCGAGCTCGATCCGATGGCGCTCGTCAGGATCCTCGATCGCATGGAGGCGGACGGCTGGGTGCAGCGGCGCTTCGATCCGGCCGACCGGCGGGCGCATACCTTGTGGCTGACGCCGAAGAGCAAACCCGTCCTCGAGCACATCGCCCACCTGATCGCGGAGACGCGCGCCGAGACCCTGCACGGGCTTTCCAACGAGGAGCGCGCCAGGCTGATCGAGCTGTTGGAACGGGCCCACGCCAACCTGTCCTCGCTCCCACCCCTTACCCCCGAGAGGCCGCCGAGGTCGTCACGATGAGTGCCACCACCGCCCGCAGCCCCGAGCCCGCCAGAGAAATATCCCGCGGCGATGCGCCGGCTGCGCTGCCGCCGGAAGCACACGAGCCGGCGGCGCCGGCCAGATCCTTCCGGGCGCGGTTGCGTCTGCCGCTCATGTGGGGAGTGCCGCTCCTCATGGCGGCCGGCGGGCTGTATGTCTACCTGACCAGCGGCCGCTACCAATCGACGGATGACGCGTACCTGCGGGCAGCGGAGGTGGCGATCAGCGCCAACGTGTCGGGCAGGGTCAGCGAGGTCGACGTGCGCGACAACCAGCAGGTGCGCCGCGGCCAGATGCTCTTTCGCCTGGACGACCGGCCGTTCCGCATCGCGGTCGAGGCTGCGCAGGCCCGGCTGCAGGGCGCACGTCTGCAGGTCGAATCGCTGAAGGCGGACTATCGGCAGCGGCTCGCCGATCTGCGCTCGGCGCAGAGCGCCCTCGACTATGCCGGGCGCGAGTACCGCCGCGAGTCGCGGCTGCTCGCCAGCGGCATCGCCTCCCAGTCGCAGGTGGACAAAGCGCTGCTCGCCCGCAACCAGGCGCAACAGAGCGTGGCGGCGGCGAAGCAGCAGATCACCGCGGCGCTCGCGAAGCTCGGCGGCCAGCCCGGCATCGCCGTGGATGCCCATCCGCTGGTGGAGCAGGCGCAGGCGGCTCTCGATCGCGCCTCGCTCGACCTTTCGTACACGACGGTGAGCGCGCCTTCCGACGGCATCGTCACAGGCGTGGAGCACCTGCAGGCCGGCAGCTATCTGCCCTCCGCGACGCCGGCTTTCGTGCTGGTCTCGACGCACGATGTCTGGGTGGAAGCGGATTTCAAGGAAGATCAGCTCGCGCACATGCGTCCGGGCGATTCGGCGACCGTGAGGATCGATGCCTATCCCGGCCGGACCTTCCGTGCCGCGGTGGCGAGCGTCACACCGGGCACCGGCTCGCAGTTCTCGGTGCTGCCGCCGCAGAACGCCACCGGCAACTGGGTGAAGGTCGTGCAGCGGCTCGAAGTGCGCCTGCGCCTCGAGGGAAGTCCGCCGGCCGTGCGCTCCGGGCTGAGTGCGGCAGTCACCGTCGATACCGGCGCGGGCGGTGCGGGCACTTGAGCCAATCGCAGCACCGGGGGCTGATCACCGCCTCGGTGACCCTCGCCACCGTGCTGCAGGCGGTGGACACGACCATCGCCAACGTCGCGCTGCCGCACATCGGCGGCAATCTCTCGGCATCGCTCGAGCAGATGGACTGGATCCTGACATCCTACATCGTGGCGGCGGCCATCATGACGCCGCTCTCGGGCTGGCTCGCGGGCCGCTTCGGCCGCAAGCGGGTGCTGGTGCTGTCGGTGATCGGCTTCACCGTGAGCTCCATGCTCTGCGGCATGGCGCAGTCGATCGATCAGATCGTGTTGTTTCGCGTGCTGCAGGGCCTTTCCGGGGCGGGACTGGTGCCGTTGTCGCAGGCCGTGCTGCTCGACATCAATCCGCCCGAGCGGCACGGCCGCGCCATGGCGCTCTGGGGCCAGGGAGTGGTGCTGGGCCCCATGCTCGCGCCGGTGCTCGGCGGCTGGCTCACCGACAACTACAGCTGGCGCTGGGTGTTCTACATCAACGTGCCGTTCGGCATACTCTCGGCCATCGGCCTCATGGCGTACGTGCGCGAGAGCGAGACCCGCGAGACCCGCTTCGACTTCCTCGGGTTCGGCGCTCTGAGCCTCGCGGTGGGCGCGCTGCAGATCCTGCTGGATCGCGGCGAGCTCAAGGACTGGTTCGGCTCGCCGGAGATCTGGATCGAGGCCGGCATCGCCATAGGCGCTCTATATGTATTCCTGGTGCACACGCTGACCGCGCGGGAGCCGTTCATCAGCCTTGCGCTGTTCAAGGACACCAACTTTTCGATGGGGAACATCCTGGTGTTCATCGTCGGCGTGGTGCTCTTCGCGACTCTGGCGTTGCTGCCGCCGCTGCTCGAGGATCTGCTCGGCTATCCGGTCTTGACCTCCGGTATCGCCATGGCGCCCCGCGGCTTCGGCAGCTTCATCTCCATGTATCTCGCCGGCCGGCTCATCGGCCGCGTCGACTCGCGGCTGCTCATCGCCATCGGCATCGCGGTGACCGCCGCCTCGCTCGAGATGATGTGTGGTTATTCCACCCTCATGCCCCAGACGCTCGTCTGGACGACGACCTTCATCCAGGGCCTCGGCACCGGCCTCACCTATGTCACGCTGACGACCGTGGCGTTCGCGACTCTCGGGGTACAATACCGGTCCGAGGGGACCTCGATGTTCAATCTGCTGCGCAACGTGGGCAGCAGCATCGGCATCGCCGCAACCGGAGCGCTCCTCACGCGCAATACACAAGTCATGCACGAGCGCCTGGTGGCACACATCATCCCCTGGGGCGGACAGATACGGCTGCACGCCCCTTTCAGCCTCACCGCGCCCGCAGGCCTGGCAGCCCTCAATGCGGCGGTGACCCGGCAGGCGCAGATGATCGCGTACAACGACGATTTCAAGCTGATGTTCTGGATGACCCTGGCGTTGATACCTCTGGTATTCCTGCTGCGGCCGGCCCGCGCGCGAGCGCAGGAAACGGCGGTGATGGAATGAGCACGTGAGCGTCGAGCTTCACCATTGGCGGGCAGTGACCGCCGCATGTGCAGCGGCCGCGGCGGCTCTGCTTTGCGGTTGCACCGTCGGCCCCAACTTTCACCGGCCGGCCGCGCCGCAGGCATCCGCGTACCGGCCTGCCGGAGAATCCAGCGCTCCCGGTGCGTCCGCCGCCGCCGCACAGCGGCTCGCGCCCGCGGCGGACGCCTATTCGCAGCGGATCCTGCTCGGCGCCCAGGCCGCACCCGAGTGGTGGAAGATCTTCGAGTCCCCGCAGCTCGATGAGCTGATGCGGCGCGCCATAGCCGACAACCCGGATCTGGCAGCTGCGAAGGACACGCTCGCGCAGGCGCACGAGCTGGTGGCGGCGCAGTCCGGGCAACGCTATCCGCAGGTGGGCCTGCAGGCGGGCACGGGACGGCAGAAGTATGGATCGGAGTTCCTCGGCACCTTCGCCGTCGCGCCTTTCACTTATGAGGCGGTGGGCGCAAGCGTGCGATACGTGCTCGACTACGACGG
>DASVWT010000317.1:0-11491 GCA_036393055.1 Steroidobacteraceae bacterium | reverse complement strand
GCGGCAGCCTGCCGCGCCAGATGCGCCGCTTGCGGCGCGCCGCCGGGCAGCGGAACCCTGGGCGCGCGCACGTGACGCGGCCCCGCCGGACGCGGTTGCACCGGGGCATGCGCCTGCGGCGGCACATTCTGCTCCGCGGTGACAGGCGAGGCCGCCTGGGGCGCTCCCCAGCAGAAGCTCAGGGGCGCGCAGGTGGCGAGCAGTACGAGACTAAGGCGTCGAGGGAATCGCATGCGCTCCGGCCGGCTTCCACGTGAGATCCAGTTGCTTCGCCGCCCGAACGTCATCCAGGCGCCGTACGGGCATGGTATGCGGAGCGCCGGTGACGCGCTCGGGTTCTTTTGCGGCCTCTTCCAGGATATCGCGCATCGCGGCGACGAACGCATCGAGCGCCGCCTTACTCTCGGTCTCCGTCGGCTCGATGAGCAGGCACTCCGGCACGAGAAGCGGGAAATAGGTGGTCGGCGCGTGCATGCCGTGATCGAGCAGCCGCTTGGCGAAGTCCATGGCCGTGGTGCCCAGCTCCTTCGCCTGGCGCTTGAGGGTGATGATCAGCTCGTGACTCGCCCGGCGCCTGGGGTAGGCCGCATCGAAGCCCGCCCGGGTCAATTGCGCCAACAGATAGTTGGCATTCAGGGTGGCGTACTCGCTCACTTTCGCCATCCCCTCCCGGCCGAGCATGCGCATGTAGATGTAGGCGCGAAGGAGAACCCCGGCGTTACCCATGAACCCGGAGAGATGCCCGATCGACTGCGGCAGGTCGCGTTCGGTGAGCCAGCAATAACGCCCACCGCGCCGCCCGACGATCGGCACGGGCAGGAACGGCGCCAGGCGTGCGCTGACTCCGACCGGACCCGCGCCGGGGCCGCCGCCGCCGTGGGGCGTGGAGAAGGTCTTGTGCAGGTTGACGTGGATGACGTCGAAACCCATGTCGCCCGGCCGCACCTTGCCGAGGATGGCGTTGAGATTGGCGCCATCGTAATAAAGAAGCCCACCGGCCGCGTGCACCGTGCGCGCCACCTCCTCGATCCTGCGCTCGAACACGCCGAGAGTGGACGGATTGGTGAGCATGATGCCCGCGGTCCTGGGGCCGACAACGGCCTTCAGCGCTTCGAGGTCGACATCGCCTTCGGCATCGACCGGTACCTCGCGCACCACACAGCCGCACATGGTGGCGGTGGCGGGGTTGGTGCCATGGGCCGCTTCGGGCACGATGATCTCGTTGAGCTCGAGGTCACCGCGTGCGCGGTGATATGCGCGGATCATGGCGACACCGGCGAACTCGCCCTGGGCCCCGGCCATGGGGCTCAGCGCCACGGACTGCATCCCGGTCACCGCCTTCAGCATCTCCTGCAGCTCGTACAGGCAGGCGAGAAAGCCCTGTCCCACACTCTCCGGCGAGAGCGGATGGCGCGCCAGGAACTCCGGCAGCATGGCGTACTGATTGCATGCCTTCGGGTTGTACTTCATCGTGCACGACCCCAGCGGGTAGAAGTGCGTGTCGATGGAGAAGTTGAGTTGCGAAAGGCGGGTGAAATGCCGCACCGCCTCCAGCTCACTGACCTGCGGCAGCAGCGGGTGCGCCGTACGCCGCAGCGTCGCGGGCAGGTCGTCCGTGGCCGCTGCGCCCGGATCGCGCGGCCATTGGTCCTCGGCCCCGCGGCCGGGGACGGAGTACTCGAAAATGGGTTTTTCCAGGCGGATGGGCATGATCTTGAGGCCTCAGGCCGCGCGCGCTTCGCGCAGACAGTCAGCGAGCGCACTGGCATAGCGCTCGATATCGGCGGTTGTCTTGGTCTCGGTGGCGCAGACGAGAAGCGCCGGGCCGAGCTCCGGGTAATGCTCGGTGAGATCCAGTCCTGCGAGGATCCCCCGCGCGGCGAGTTTCTCCAGCACGGGCGCCGCCGGCCGGTCGAGGGCGATGGCCTCCTCGTGGAAGACAGGTCCGCGGAAGAGACGCCGCACGCCCGGTACGCGGGTCAACTCGGCAACCAGCTCGCGCGTGCGCGCGTGCGATGCGGCCGCAACCCGCTCCAGGCCCGCCGGACCCATGAGCGAGAGATACACCGCCGCGGCGGTCACCAGCAGCCCCTGGTTGGTGCAGATGTTGGAAGTTGCCTTGGCGCGGCGGATGTGCTGCTCTCGCGCCTGCAGCGTCAGCGTGAAGCCCTGCCGGCCCGCGGCATCGACCGTGCGCCCGACGATGCGGCCGGGCATCTGCCGCACGTGCTCCATGCGCGCCGTCATGAAGCCGAAGTAGGGTCCGCCCGAGGAGAGCGGCACCCCTAGCGGCTGGCCATCGCCGACCGCGATGTCCACCCCCTTGGCGCCCCACTCACCCGGCGGCTTCAGCAGGGCGAGCGAGGTCGGATTGACCACCGCGACCACCAGGATGTTGCGCGCGTGCGCCCAATCACAGAGCGCATCGACATCCTCCAGCCGTCCGAAGAAGTTGGGCTGCTGGATGACGAGCGCGGTGATGTCCTCGCCGTCGTAACGCCCGAGCGCCCCGGCGGGAATGCAGCCTTCTTCCGTGCAGTACGGCAGCTCCTCGAACACGAGCCCCTGATTGCCCGCCACCGCCGCCGCGGTCCTGCGGTAGTGCGGGTTCACGGTCGTAGGCACGAGGATCCGCTGCGAGCGCGACTTGCGGTTGGCACGCACCGCCATGAGGCACGCCTCACCCACGGCGCTCGCGCCGTCGTAGAGCGATGCGTTCGAGACCTGCATGCCGGTCAGGCTTGCCATCATGGTCTGGTATTCGTAGAGGAGCTGCAGCGTGCCCTGACTCGCCTCCGCCTGGTAAGGCGTATAGGCGCTGTAGAACTCGCCGCGTGTGGTGATCGCCCACACGGCCGCCGGGATGTGATGCTCGTAGGCGCCCGCGCCGATGAAGCAGAGCGGACGCCCGTCGAGGCGCGCCCGTTCAGCCATGAGGCGGCCGACCTCCATCTCGCTCAGCGCCTCCGGTACCCCGGAAAGCGCAGTCAGCCGCAGGTTGGCGGGGATCTCGTCGAAGAGCTGCTCGGTGCTGCCGACGCCTATGGCCTGCAGCATCGACTCGACATCCTCGCGGGTGTGGGGGATGAAGGCCATCAGCCGGCCTCCTCCGCGATCAGCTTCTCGTACTCCGCGGCGCTCAGCAGCGCGGGGGCCGCGCCGCCGGCGGCAGGGCGCACGCGCATCAACCAGCCCTTGCCGTAGGCGTCGGAGTTGATCGCTTCCGGCTCCGCGGCCAGCGCAGGATTGCCGGCGGTCACTTCTCCCGCCACGGGGGAGTAGACATCGGAGGCGGCTTTGACCGACTCCACGACCGCGAATGGCTCACCCGCCGAGAGCTTGCGGCCAGCCTCGGGCACCTCCACGAACACCAGATCTCCGAGGGCATGCTGGGCGTGATCGGTGATGCCGATCTCCAGCGTGCCATCGGGCAGGGTCCGCAGCCATTCGTGGGTCTTGGTGTACTTGAGATCGGAAGGAACGTTGCTCATGCGGCGCTCCGGGGCTCTTGGGCTTGGATCGAGGGGTCAGGATGAAGGTTCAGACTCGAAATCGAGGAAGATGCGCTCAGCTGACGAGCGCCTTGCCATGACGGACGAACGGCGGCCGCACGATGCGCGCATCGTGCAGCTTGCCGCGGATATCCACCTGCACGCTGGAGCCGGCCGCTGCCGGCACACGGGCCAGCGCTATCGAGCGCTCGAGAGTGGGGGAGAAGGTGCCACTGGTGATCTCGCCTTGCGCGGCCTCGCCGTCCCCGGCATTGGGTACGAGCACCTTCTGGTGCGAGCGCAGGACACCGCGGCCTTCGAGCAGCAGGCCCACGAGCTTGCGCTGCGGCCCGCTCGCGCGGATCGCCTCGAGCGCGTTGCGGCCGATGAAGTCCCGCTCGCGCGGCTCCAGCGCCACCGTCCAGCCGAGGCCGGACTCGAAAGGATGCGTGCTCTCGTCCATGTCGCTGCCGTAGAGGCTCATGCCGGCCTCGAGGCGCAGCGTATCGCGCGCGCCCAGACCACAGGAAGTCACACCGGCGGAATTCAACGCCTGCCATGCCCGCTCCGCTTCCGTACCAGGCAACATCATCTCGAAGCCGTCTTCGCCCGTGTAGCCGGTGCGCGCAACGAACCAACCGTCGATCTCGCGTCCAAAGAAAGGCTCGAGAGCAAGCGCGCTCGCCGCACCCGCAGGGGAAAGGAGTCTCACGGCCTTGGCGCGGGCCTCCGGGCCTTGCACGGCCAGCATGGCGAGATCGGTGCGCTCGATCACCTCGACGCCGAAGCCCGCCGCATGCTGGCGGATCCAAGCGAGGTCCTTGTCACGCGTGCCTGCGTTGACGACGGCGCGGAACCACGAATCATCGAGGAAATAGACGATGAGATCGTCGATGACGCCACCCGTCTCCTTCAGCATGCAGCCGTAGAGCGCCTTGCCCGGCGCTTTGAGCCTGCCGGGGTCGTTGGCGAGGAGCCTCTGTAGAAAGGGCCTGACGCGGCCACCCTTGAGGTCGACGACGCACATGTGAGAGACATCGAACACGCCGGCACCGCGGCGCACGGCGTGGTGCTCCGCGATCTGCGAGCCGTACTGCAGGGGCATGTCCCAGCCGCCGAAGTCGACCATCCTGGCGCCGAGCTTCTGGTGCAGGTCGAATAGCGGGGTGTGTCGTGTCACAGGCGCTCCGGATCCCATCGTGAACGGCAGGCACACATATGCCTCTGCCGCCCCTCTGTCCTGTGACCTGAGAGATCGGGCGCCGTCGGCGCCGCTCCCCTTCGGTGGGCGGAAGCCTCGAGGCATCCACCACTCTCCAGAGCCCCCGCGATCTGCCGTTCGTGTGCCTGAGCGTTTCCGGGCGGAGCTTGCGCCTTCGGCGTTCCGGCGGTGGCCGGACCCTCTCCGGACAGACCGATTATGGGGTGCGCGCATTCTAGCATGTAAAATCTCCGGTCCCAGGAAGCCCTTCTCCGGCAGGTACCCATGTCCTCCATCCAGCGTCGCAAGTCCGTGCAGGTGTCCATCGGCCCCGTCCGTGTGGGCGGGACGGCACCGATCGTCGTGCAATCCATGACGAATACCGATACGGCCGATGCCGAGGGTACGGCTCAGCAGGTCAAATCTCTCGCCCGCGCCGGGTCGGAGCTGGTCCGCATTACGGTAAATACGGCGGAAGCGGCGGAGGCTGTGCCGCATATCCGCAATCGCCTCGATCAGCTCGGGGTGTCGGTGCCGTTGATCGGTGATTTTCATTTCAACGGTCACAAGCTGCTGCGCGAGCACCCGGGATGCGCGGAGGCGCTGGCCAAGTACCGCATCAATCCGGGCAATGTCGGTCGCGGCAGCAAGCGCGACCCGCAGTTCGCGGAGATGATCGAGACGGCTTGCCGCTACGGCAAGCCGGTGCGTATCGGCGTCAACTGGGGCAGCCTGGACCAGGACCTGCTCACCAGGCTGATGGATGAGAACTCTTCGAGAGCGGAGCCGTTGAGCGCGCAGCAGATCATGCGCAGCGCGGTCGTGCTGTCGGCGCTGGAGAGCGCGCGGCGCGCGGAGGACCTGGGCATGGCGCACGACCGGATCATTCTTTCCGCGAAGGTGAGCGGGGTACAGGACCTGATCGCAATTTATGGCGACCTCGGCGGCCGTTGCGATTACCCGTTGCACCTGGGCCTGACGGAGGCGGGCATGGGATCGAAGGGCATCGTGGCCTCGACCGCGGGGATGGCGGTGCTCCTGCAACAGGGCATCGGTGACACGATCCGCGTATCGCTCACGCCGGAGCCGGGTGGGGATCGGACGCAGGAGGTCATCGTCGCGCAGGAGATTCTGCAGACCATGGGCCTGCGATCGTTCCTGCCGCTCGTTACGGCTTGCCCCGGATGCGGGCGCACGACCAGCACCGTCTTCCAGGAGCTTGCCCAAAGCATCCAGTCACACATCCGGCACCGTATGCCGGAGTGGCGTCGTGAGTACGACGGCGTCGAGGACATGACCGTGGCGGTCATGGGGTGCGTCGTCAACGGACCTGGCGAGAGCAAGCACGCAAACATTGGCATCAGCTTGCCGGGCACCGGCGAGCGGCCGGTGGCGCCTGTCTACGAGGATGGGGAAAAGACGGTCACGCTGAAGGGAGACCGGATCGCGGAGGAGTTCCAGGAATTGCTGGAGCAATACGTGGCCCGGAAGTTCAGCAAGAAGACTGTCACGGCCGGGGCTGCTGTCGCTTGATGACGATGACGATACTGGCAAGGAGACGATCATGAGCGAGCTCACCGAGAAGCACTGCAAGCCTTGTGAGGGCGGCGCCGCACCGTATTCCCGAGAAGAGGCCGAGAAGCTCATGAAACAGCTCTCGCGCGAGTGGGTGCTGTCGAAGGAGGGGCCCTACCTGCGGCGCGAGCTCAAGTTCAAGGACTTCTACCGCACGATGAGCTTCGTCAACGCCCTCGCCCACATCGCCAACATCGAGGACCATCATCCGGACCTCGAAGTGGGCTACAACTACTGCCGCGTGCAGTACACCACCCACGCGATCAAGGGACTGTCAGAGAACGACTTCATCTGCGCCGCCAAGATCGACGCAATTCCGCTGGCGTAGGAAGCCCCGGTTCACCTTGGGCGGCCGTTAGGTAGCCTCAGGCCTTGTATCGCGCCACCTTCGGCAGCTCGCCAGCGAGGCCGAGGGCGCGGGTGATGAAGAAGCGCTTGACCTCATCGGTGCGGTTCACCAGGGCAAGACCGTGTTGCGCGATGCGCGACAACGGACCCACGCCATGGGCGAGGTAGCGGTTGAAGCCGTCGATGGCCAGGGCGATGGGCTCGATCTCGCTCTTGCGCCAGCGCTCATAGCGGCGAAGCACGCTCTGGGCGCCGGGATCCTCGCGGACACGGTGGGCGGCGGAGATCAGTTCGCATAGCGCCGCGGCGTCCAACAGGCCGAGGTTGACGCCCTGCCCTGCCAGCGGATGAACGACGTGTGCGGCGTCGCCTATCAACGCGCACCGGTGCGCGGTGAAGCGGTGCGCTGTCAGCTTGTGCAGCGGAAATGACAGACGGTCCGTGCGCAGCCTTACGGCGCCCAGTACGCCGTCAGACTGACGCAGCAGCTCTTGCTCGAAGGTGCTCGGGGACATTCCGAGGAGAGGTGCCGCCGCATCATCATCAACGGACCAGACGATGGAGCTGCACCCATCGGCGAGCGGCAGGAAGGCCAGCGTTCCCTTGCGTAGGAAGCGCTGCCACGCGGTGCGCTCGTGCGGCAGCTCGGTGCGGACGTTCGCCACGATCGCGGTCTGGTGGTAGCTGGACGTTTCCGCGGAAAGGCCGCTCGCTTCGCGTACGGACGAGCGGGCGCCGTCCGCACCCACGAGGAGTCGGCAGGCGAGAGTGCCTGCGCTCGTCTCCAGCTCGACGTGATCATTGTGTACGCGCAGACGAGAGAGCTGGCCGGCGATGACATTGCCGCCGGAGGACTCGAAAGCCGTGAGCGCTGCTGTCTGTATGAGGCGGTTCTCGACGATATAGCCGAGGTTCGGCTCGCCGGCGTACGCGGCGTCGAACTCCAGCACGTCGGCGCTTCGCGGCTGCACGCTTTGGTGCCACACACGCATGCGCTCGTATGCCTGCATGCGTGAGGGCGGGATGAGCGTCCACGCACCAATCGCAGTCAGGATGCGCTCGCTCGCGCGGGAGAGCGCGGAAACGCGGGAATCAAGAGGAGCGTCGGGTGCGATCGGGGCGGGCCTATTCAGCTCCAGGACGGCGACGCGAAGCGGCCGACGCGCATCCTTCGTGGCCACCTGCAGCAACGCCGCGGCGCTCGCGCCGACGGGACCGCCCCCGACAATGAGGACGTCAAACGGCTCGCTCGCTGCCGCTGGAGTACTCACGGCAGCGGCAATCCGCGCGCCAGGCGCGGCGTGGGGCCGCCGAATCCCAGGCTGACCCGGGCGAGCGCACGCTTGGCGGGGGGCGAGAGGTCGAACGCCAGCAGCCCAAGGTTGCGCAGCAGGCCCACACCCGGCATCCGGCTGCCGAAGAGCCTCACGAGGCCATCCGTGAAACGCACGACACCGCCGCGATCGGCCGCTCGCCAGTCCGAGAATTTCCGCAGCAGCTCCGGCGATCCTACGTCGCCGGTGGCACCGGCGATCACTTCGGCGAGCAGCGCGGCGTCGCGCAGCCCCAGGTTGAATCCTTGCCCGGCGATCGGGTGCAGCGCCTGCGCGGCATTGCCGATGAGCACCGTGCGGCGGGCAATGGTCGTCGCCGCGCGCGTCAGCTTCAATGGATACGAAGCGCGGCGGCCGATACGCCGGAATCTGCCGGCACGCCAGCCGAAGCGGCTCTGCAGCTCCACGAGATAGGCGTCATCCTCCAATGCCAGCAGCTCCGTCGCGCGTTGCGGCGTGCATGACCAGATCGTTCCATAGCCGCCACCTCGAAGCGGCAGCACCGCAACCGGCCCCGTCGGCGTGAAACGCTCGAAGGCGGTGCCATCGTGAGCATGATCGCCTACCACGGCGGCGGCGATCGCAATCTGCTCGTAATCCTCGACGCCGGCTTCGATTCCCGCCGCCGCACGCACCGCGGAATGTGCCCCATCGGCGGCGACCAGCAGACGAGCCGACGTCACCTCGCGCCCGCCCGCGGCGGTGGCCACCTTGAAGTAGGCGCGCTCCGTCGTGATCTCGACGTCCTCTATGCTGGCGGGCACGCGGATCTCTACACCGCTTGCAGCCGAGAGTCCTCGCCACAACGCGGTCCCGATCACTCTGTTGGGAACGACGTAACCGAAGGCATCGATCCCGTGGTCGACGGCCTTCAGGCGGGCGAACCCGAACCGCCCTGCATCCGAGACATGGATGGCGCGAATCGCAGCGGCCTCGCGCGCGATCTCATCCCAGACGCCGAGGCCCTGAAAGATCCGCCGGCTGGCGTTGCCGAGAGCCGTGGTGCGCTCGTCGAAGCTCGGCTGAGCCGCCGAGTCCGGCGCGACACTCTCGATGAGCAGCACCCGCACCCCCGTGCCCGAGAGTCCAAGGGCGAGGCTGGCCCCCACCAATCCGCCGCCGACGATAGCGACATCGGCTTCCGCGACCGCCGCGGACGGTGATGTTGCTGTCCGGCTACCGGGCTCAGGCATGGGCTGCGGCGCTTTGCGACATCAGCTTCTCGATGGCTGCCACATCCTTTGGCGCCCCGTCGGTGAGCACCTCCACCCCGGTCTTGGTGACCACGACGTCATCCTCGATTCGCACGCCGATTCGCTGGAACCGCTTCGGAACGCCCCGAGCGCCCGCGGGAATGTAGATTCCGGGCTCTATCGTGAGCGCCATGCCCGGCTCGAGCACGCGCCATTCGTCCCCGATCTTGTAATCGCCGACATCGTGCACGTCCATGCCGAGCCAATGGCCGGTGCGGTGCATGAAGAAACGCCGGTAGGCGCCATCGCGCTCGAGCTTCGCGGGCCGCCCCTTGAGCAGGCCCAGCTTCACCAGACCCTGCGTGACGACGCGTACGGCGGCCTCGTGCGGCTCGTTCCAGTGATTGCCGGGCCGGACCTTGGCGATCGCCGCCCGATTGGCCTCGAGCACGACCTCGTACACGGCGCGCTGCTCTGGCGTGAAGCGGCCGCTGACCGGAAACGTGCGCGTGATGTCCGAGGCGTACGTCTCGTACTCGCAACCGGCATCGATCAGGAGCACATCACCGGCCACGAGCGGCTGATCGTTTTCATGGTAATGCAGGATGCAGCTGTTGGCGCCCCCGCCGACGATCGGGTGGTACGAGGTATCCGCATTGTGCAGGCGGAACTCATGGATGATCTCCGCCATCACCTCGTATTCCTTGCGCCCCGGGCGGCAGAAGCGCATGGCGCGCACGTGCGCCGCGGCGGCGATCCGCGCGGCCTCGCGCATCAGGCCGATCTCGACCCGCGATTTGTAGAGCCGCATGTCGTGCAGGAAGTGATCGAGGGCGACGATTTCCTGCGGTGGATGGCGTCCGTCGCGCGCCTGCGTACGCAGGCCATTCACCCAGCCGACCAGCCTCTGGTCGAACTCCGGATACATGCCCATGGAATAGAACACCCTGGCGCGGTTCTCCATGAGCCCGGGGAGAATCTGGTCGATGTCCGTGATGGGAAACGCATCGTCTGCGCCGAAGGCGCGCCGCGCTCCCGCAGGTCCCGCGCGCCGGCCATCCCAGGTCTCACGCGCCGGATCGCGCTCGCGCACGAACAGGATGTATTCGGCGTGATCGCGGCCGGGGACGAGGACCGCGACCGATTCCGGCTCCTCGAAGCCGGTCAGGTAATAGAAATCGCTGTCCTGCCGGTAGGCATACTCGACATCGTTGTTGCGCTGCCGTACCGGCGCGGCGGGCAGGATGGCGATCGAGTCGCGGCCCATGAGCTTCATCAGCGCCCGCCGGCGGCGCGCGAACTCGTTGCGCAGATCCTGTCGGCTCGAGCTCGCGGAACGTGAGACGTGCGGCGGCGTTGCTCGTCGGGCGGCGGTTCGATGGCGGATCAATGCAATGATGCTCCGGGTGAGGAGGGCCGGGCTCTCATGGGCTCCAGCTCCTCGAAGACGACCTGCACGCTCACGCGCACGAACTCCACCAGTTCCGCATAAGCGCTCTCGTTCGATTCCTCGGTCTGGGCGGTATCGACACCGACACGGCTGATCTCCGTGAGGTCGCGCACGATCTCCCCCAAGTCGCCGGGAAGACTGCCCGCATCCTGAACCGCGCCGGAGCCAAGGCCGTACAGGAATCCCTGACACCATTGGGCGAGCGCCGCCGTGCGTGTGTCGATCGAGTGCGCGTCTTCCGGCAACAGCAGGTCGAACTCCATGTCCGGCGCCCGCAGGGAGCCGGCCGTCTCGGTATAGAGCTCGCGCAATGTGGCGGCGGCGAGCGGCTGCGCGCGCCCGTCGGGCAGGATCTCGAGCAGCCAATCCTCGAAGCGATAGCCGACGGCGGCGCACAGGCACCCGGTGAGCGTGCCGTGCGCCTCGGCGGCATCGGCCAACGCGCGCTCATCGCCCAGGACGCGCGCAATGTCCGTGTAGATGGCTTGGATCATGGACATTGCATTATAGCCTTTGGATAGACCCTGAGGTCCGCCAGCGCGTAACGATGCGCCCCGGGAAACCCCGTCAGTTATGATTGACCCCGCCGCGAGCGCGGCACTATATTCGGGGGCACCATGAGCGACACCGCCAAATCACAGCTCGATCTCGAGCTTGCGCGCCTCGCGCGGCGCATCGAGGAGCTGGTCGCCACCGTGGACCACCTGCGCGAGGAGAACCGCGCACTGCGCCAGCGCCACGAGTCGCTGGCGACCGAGCGCGCCTCTCTGCTCTCCAAGAACGAGCAGGTACGCACCCGCGTCGAGGCCATGATCGGCAGGCTGAAGACCCTGGAGCATGGCACATGAGCAGTCAGGATCAGGCACGGGTCAGCGTGCGCATCATGGAGAAGGAATACG
>DASVWT010000316.1:0-6252 GCA_036393055.1 Steroidobacteraceae bacterium | reverse complement strand
TGGCGCCGACCTTCCTCGGTTATCTCACCTGGAACATGGCGCTTCACCGGGCGAGTGTCAGCAAGGTGTCCAGCTTCATCTATTTCTCGACTCCGCTCGCACTCCTCATCAGTTGGGCGTGGTTGGGGGAACGGCCGGGCTGGATGACGCTGATCGGGGGCGCGGTGGTGGTGGCGGGCGTTGTCTTGACCAACACCCGTAGCAGCCCTGGCACCCGGGCGGTGGCCCAGCCTGCCTGCGAATCCTGAGGCAGCGTGACCGGCTGATGAGTCGGACGTCCTAGATCGGCTGCAATGCCGCGGCTGCGGCGCGGAGGACGCTCTGCGTCAGGCGCGTCGCCTGCCAGTAAAGAGGGACGTCGAACGGTTCACGAGTCTCGGATTCGGCTCGCGACTGCTCGCGCCGGTTTTCGCGCGGCCGCTAGCCTGGCGGGTGCTGGATGGATTAGTAGCGCTCCTCATGTGGGGATAGCGCTGACGCTGCTCTGGAGCACATTCCGCTGAGGCTGCCTCGACGCGGCCGGGATTGTGGGTACAATGCTCCGCAATACGGCAGGGGGTCCTTGCGGACTAGACGATGTCTGACGTTATCCTGGCAGCGGCATCGCGCGCGCAGCGTCCCTGGGACGCGCGCCTCGCACGATGGCTGGTGACGCCGCTCGCCGCCAGCCGCATCACGCCCAACCACCTGACCACCGTGCGCCTCGCGGTCGGGCTCGCGGGCGCGGCCGCCTTCACTCAGGGGACCTACGGCTGGTCCAACATTGCCGCCGTGCTGATGATCCTGTCCAACTTCCTCGACCACACGGATGGTGAGCTCGCGCGGCTCAGCGGGAAGACGAGCCGCGTCGGTCACGTTTACGATCTGGCGAGCGATGCCGCGGTCACCATCCTCCTGTTCGCCGCGATGGGCGTCGGCGTCGCGACCAGCGCCGACAATCTGCTCGGACTACCGCCGCCCATGCTGGGGGCGGTCGCGGGAGCCGCGGTCGCGCTGATCTTTTACTTGCGCATGCGCATCGAGGAGATGGCGGGCAAGGCCGCGACTCGCCAGGCTTCCCTCGGCGGCTTCGAGACCGAGGACATTCTCTACCTGCTGCCGCTGGTAACCCTCTGCAACGGGGTCATGCCCTTCCTGATCGCCGCATCGATCGGCGCGCCGTTGTTTGCCGCGTGGATCGTGATCGACTATCGCCGGGTGGCGCGCCGTCTGAAGCCGCTGGCGGCAGCGACGTCGGGGACGGGACTGGTCTGACCGGGCTTCCGAGCGGCATTCCACTCGAGCCATTGCGACGCGCGTTCGTCGAGCAGGGCTCGTTCCTATTCCTTCCGCAGTTCCTGCCGCCGGAGGCAACCGCGCGGCTGGTATCGGCCGTGGCGGCCGTGCAGCCGTCGGTCAACCGCAATTACCTACCGGGCCACAAGCAGGGGGGCAGCGTCGGCCGGTACGTCATTGATGAGCGTGCGCCCTTCATTGCCGACCTCTATCGCTCCCGTGCCCTGATCGAGATGCTCGAGGGCATTGCGGGCGAGCGCCTGCAGCTCTCGCCGCCGCAGGATCCGCATGCTTACGCCCTTTATTTCTATACTCGCCAGGGCGATCACATCGGCTGGCATTACGATACGTCCTATTACGTGGGCCGCCGCTACACTGTGCTCTTCGGCGTCATCGATCAGTCCTCCAGCCGTCTCGACTACGAGTTGCACACCCGTGATCCGGGCGTCGCGGTGGTGGCGGGCTCGATTCAGATCCCGCCGGGCGGCCTCGTGTTCTTCGATGGCGATGCGCTGCGCCACCGGATCACGCCGCTCGGGGAGGGCGAGATGCGGGTGTCGCTCACGCTCGAGTATGTCACCGACCCGCGGATACGCCGCGGCTGGCGCCTGATCTCCAACATGAAGGATGCGCTCGGCTATTTCGGCTTCCGGCAGGTCTTCCGGCGCCGCTCTCGCGGAGCGTCGTGAGAAAGCCGGCCTTCTGGTTGTTTTCGGCGGGGCTGCTGCTCCTCGTCGGAGTGCTCGCCTCGCAGGGACTCGCGCCCGTGCTCGCCACCCTGGCGACGGCGGGGTGGGGCCTGCTTCTCGTCGCACTCTTTCACCTGCTGCCGCTCTGGCTGGATGCGGCGGCCATCCGGGTGCTCTTCGAGGCGGGCGCGGTCCAGGGCGCATGGCGCGAGGCGCTGCTCGCGCGCTGGGTGGGCGAGTCGGCGAACAGTCTCATGCCGCTCGGCCAGGTGGCCGGGCCGGTCGTCATGACCCGACATCTCTCCCGCCGGGGCATGGCCACGCAGAGTGCGGCAGCGGCCATCACCGTTTCGACCACTCTTCAGGCCCTGGGGCAATTCGCCTTCGGTCTGATGGGCGTTGCGCTGCTCGCGCTGCCGGCGAGAATCGAGAGCGCCAGCACCCGTCAAGCGCATCACACGGTAGTCGCCGCCACTCTCACCGCGAGCATCGTGCTGGCCCTCATCCTGGTCTCGTTCTATCTGGTGCAGCGGCGGGGGCTCTTTGGCGGATCGGTGCGCCGCCTCGCGCGAATGATGCGCCGGCGCGATTGGTCCGGCCTGCTGAGCCGCGCCGAGGCGATCGACGTGGCGGTGGAGGAGACCTATGGGCGCGGCCGGCACGCGGCCATGAGCTTCGCGCTGAGCCTCGTCGGGTGGCTGGTCGGCTCGGGCGAGGTCTATCTTGCTCTGTGGCTGCTGGGCTCGCCCGTCGGCTGGCGCGACGCACTGCTGCTCGAGAGTCTGGGGCAGGCGATCCGCGGCGCCGCGTTCGCCATCCCGGGGGCGCTCGGCGTGCAGGAAGGCGGCTATCTGCTGCTTGCGCCTTTCGCCGGGCTGGCGCCCGATGCGGCTCTGGCGCTCTCCTTTGCAAAGCGCGCCCGCGAGATCGCCCTCGGTATACCCGGCCTCATCTACCTGCATCACTGCGAGCGGGTCTGGCGCCGCTCGCGAGGCGTGGTCGCGGACACGGACTCCGGCCGCGCTTTTTTGTAATATCGGAAAAATTACCGCTACCAAGGGGCTCATGCGCGCCATCATCCTAGCGGCAGGACGCGGATCACGCCTGCAACAGGCGTCGGACGGCCAACTGCCCAAGTGCCTGCTGACATTCGGTGGCCGCAGCCTCCTCGAGCGGCATCTGCAATTGCTGCAGGCCGCCGGCGTGGAGGAGATCGTCCTCGCCCTGGGCTTCCGCCACGACCTCATCGAGGCGGAGCTCGCGCGCCTAGGGCGCCGCTCGCGCATCGACATCGTGCTGAACCCGCGCTACGAGCTCGGCAGCATGTTGACGGTCCACACCGCCGCCGCGCCGCTCACGAGAGGCGGTGACGTGCTGCTGATGGACGCCGACGTGTTGTATCACGAGCGGATCATGGCCGCGCTGACTGCCGGCCGTGGGCCGGTCAATCGGCTGCTGATCGATCGTGACTTCGAGGCCGGCGAGGAGCCGGTGAAGGTGTGCGTGGCGGCGGGCGTGCCGGTCGAGCTGCGCAAGAAGCTCGAGCCCGGGCTGCAATACGACACCATCGGCGAATCGGTCGGGTTCTTCCGCTTCGACGAGCGGGCGTCGCGGCGCCTCGCGGCCATCGTGGAGGATCACGTGGCGAGCTCGCGCGCACACCTGCCGCACGAGGAGGCGGTGCGCGACCTCCTGCTCGAGCGCAGTCAATCCTTCGAGGTCTGCGACGTGACGGGCGCGCCCTGGATCGAGATCGACTTCCCGGCGGACGTGGCGCGCGCCGCGCGGGAAGTTTTACCGCAGCTGGAGACGTAACTATGAGTGCCGAGCCCCAAGGCCGGTTCGAGGCGCCCCGCAGCCGGTGCGCGGCGCTGCGGCGCATGCTGCTCAGCGATCGGCTGGAATTCCTCATGGAGGCGCACAACGGCCTCTCCGCGCGGATCGTGCGCGAGGCCGGCTTCCACGGCATCTGGGCCTCGGGCCTTTCCATCTCGGCGCAGTTCGGCGTGCGCGACAACAACGAGGCGAGCTGGACTCAGGTCGTCGACATGCTGGAGTTCATGGCCGATGCCAGCAATCTGCCGATCCTGCTCGACGGCGACACCGGCTACGGCAATTTCAACAATCTGCGCCGCCTGGTGCGCAAGCTCGAGCAGCGCGGCATCGCCGGAGTCTGCATCGAGGACAAGGTGTTCCCCAAGACCAACAGCTTCCTCAACGGCGAGCGCCAGCCGCTCGCCGACATGGATGAGTTCTGCGGCAAGATCGCCGCGGGGAAGGCGACGCAGCTCGATCCGGACTTCTCGATCGTTGCCCGTGTCGAGGCGTTGATCGCCGGCTGGGGCATGGAGGAAGCGCTGCGCCGCGCCGAGGCATACCGAAGGGCCGGAGCGGATGCCATCCTCATCCACAGCAAGCTGTCCAAGCCCGACGAGATCCTCACTTTTGCGCGCGAGTGGGCGGGGCGCGGGCCGCTCGTGATCGTGCCGACCAAGTACTACAGTACCCCGACCGATGTCTTTCGCAAGGCGGGCATCAGCGTGGTGATCTGGGCGAACCACGTGCTGCGCTCGGCCGCGGCGGCCATGCAGAGCACGGCTCGCGAGATCTTCGAGAGCGAGACCCTGGTGAATGTGGAGGATCAGATCGCCTCCGTCCAGGAAATCTTCCGGCTGCAGGATGCCGAGGAGTACTCGGCGGCAGAGCGCCTCTACCTGTCCGCGGCGAGCTCTTCCCGGGCGGCGGTCGTGCTCGCCGCCAGCCGCGGCAAGGGCCTCGAGGCCGTGACCGCGGATCGCCCGAAGGTCATGCTGCCGATCGCGGGCAAGCCGCTCCTGCGCTGGTTGATCGACGGGTTCAAGAAAGAGAGCATCAACGACATCACCGTCGTCGGCGGCTACCGCGCAGATGCAATCGACACGGCCGGCGTGCGGTTGCTGGTCAACGAGCGTTATGAGAGCACTGGCGAGCTTGCCTCCCTTGCCTGCGCCGCCGATGCGCTGGAGTCGGACACCGTGATCTCCTACGGCGACCTGCTCTTTCGCAGCTACGTGCTTCGCGATCTCGTCGAGAGCGAGGCGCAGTTTGCCGTGGTGGTCGATTCCTCGCCGACGGGAGAGAACAACCGCACGGTGCGCGATTTCGCCTATTGCTCCCGGCGCGATGATCGCGGGCTGTTCGGCACGCCGGTGCTGCTCACGCGCATGACGGCGGACTCGGATGCGACGAAGGATCCTGCCGTGGCGAGTGACCAGACGTCCAAGGTTTCCGTGGCAGCCGCGCACGGACGCTGGATCGGAATGTTGAAGGTGAGCCGTGCCGGGCTGCCGCTGCTGAAGCAGGTCCTGAACGAGCTGCGCGGGCGTACCGATTTCGACGCCCTCGATATTCCGCATCTGCTCAACGCGCTGCTCGCACGGGGCGCCGCCATCGAAGTGCAGTACGTGCACGGCCACTGGCGCGGAGTCAACGATCTCGAGGACTTTCGCCGGGCGGCGGATTTTGCGCATGCTCAGCGACGCCTGGGCGACTCCGAGAAGACGGAGCCCGCGGCGCCCTCGAGCCCATGATCGAGGCACGCGATTTCATCGAGGCGGCGCGTGAGCGCGGGTTCGGCTGGTATGCCGGTGTGCCTTGCTCGTACCTCACGCCCTTCATCAACCATGTCGTGCAGGACCCCTCGCTGCGCTACTTCTCCATGGCGAACGAGGGCGATGCCGTCGCGCTGATCGCTGGCGCCACGCTCGGCAGAGACGGTGCGCCCTGCGGCATCGCGATGATGCAGAATTCCGGCCTGGGCAATGCGGTGAGCCCGCTGACCTCGCTCACCTGGACTTTCCGACTGCCGCAGTTGCTGATCGTGACCTGGCGCGGGCAGCCGGGCGTGGCGGATGAGCCGCAGCACGCGCTCATGGGGCCGATCACGCCGGCGATGCTCACCACCATGGAGATCCCGTGGGAGCTCTTTCCGGCGCAGCGGCCGGCCCTCGGCGGCGTGCTCGATCGCGCGATGGCGCATCTCCTCGAGAGCGGCCGGCCCTACGCGCTGGTGATGCCAAAGGGTTGCGTTGCCCCATACGTCTTGGAGGCGGAAGTGCGGCCGGTTCGCCATACCGCACCGGCGGCAGCGGTGCTGGAGCCGCGGCGACACGCGCCCGAGGCGCGGCCATCACGACAGACGGCGTTGGAGGCTGTCGTCGCAAACACGCCTGTTGGCACGACCGTAGTGCTCGCGGCGACGGGGTTCTGCGGGCGGGAGCTGTACGCGATCGCCGACCGGCCCAACCAG
>DASVWT010000315.1:0-3986 GCA_036393055.1 Steroidobacteraceae bacterium | reverse complement strand
GCGTACTGCGCGGCGAGCAGCGCGGTATCGAATACCAGGCCACGCTCGACGTTGACCGGGCCCAGCCCCGCATGCCGCACGAACTGCGACCAGGCCTCGTGCCGCGGCAGCTCGTCGATCCGCACGTGCACCAGCTCGTTCGCCTCGATGAAGGCGGCGAGGCCCTTGGCGGCGTGCCGGGCGGCAATGTCGGGATGGCAGAGAATGCTGACGCGCACCGGCCAGAGAAGATCGGCAACCAGGTCGGTCACCATGGGCCGCGAGTAGACCACCGCCACATCGACATCGCCGAGCGGCGGCCCGGCCGCGGCCGGGCTGATCAGATCGATGTCGACCTCCGTCCCCGCCTGGCGAAAGTCCCTGAGAATGGGTACCGCAAGCTGCACCGCGAAGCTCGGTGGCATACGCACGCGCAGGGTGCGCTGGGCCGGGGCCCCTTCATTGCGGATGTCATCGATCGCGTATTCCAGCCGGTCGAAGGACTTGGCTACGGCCGGCAGCAGGTGTTGGCCTGCCTTGGTCAGCGTCAGCGCGTGCGGCCGCCGCTCGAATAGCTGCACCCCGATCAGGCGCTCGAGCGAGATGACGTGCCGCGACAGGGCGCTCTGGGAGATGAGCAGCGCGTGCGCGGCGGCAGTAAAGCTGCCGTGCTTGGCCACGCCCTCGAACGCCCTGAGTGCGTTCAGCGGCAACCAACGCCGATCTATCGTCTTCTTGCCCATTAGTGCCTCCAGAGCGGCCCGAGCATACTAGCCGCCCGCGAGCACGGCGGCGCAAGGCATTTCGATGCCTTTTTTCGATGCCCATAGCCAAATTCTCGGCTTGGAGCAGGGTCGCAATTGTGGAAGCCTATCTGAAGCCCCATGAACGCGTTGCCCCAGCAACCCGCGCCCCTCTCCTCGGGGCACCGGATCGACTCGATCCGCATCACCCATCATCGCCTGCCGCTCGATCCGCCGTTCCACGCGAGCTGGGACACCCGCCCGCGGGTGCATTTCGATGCCACCATCGTGCGGGTGACCACCGACACGGGACTGGAAGGCTGCGGCTCCGGGGATCTGATGGTGGGCTTCGCGGGCCACGAGCCGTTGTTCATCGGCCAGGACGCGCTCGCGATGGAGCGTCACTACCGCGTCCTCTCGCACATCGACTTTCATTACGGGCGGTGCTGGCCGCTCGATCTCGCCCTGTGGGACCTTGCCGGCAAGATCACCGGCCAGCCGTGCTGGCGGCTGCTCGGCGGCCTCGCGAACCGGGTGCGCGCCTACGCCTCCTCGGGCACGCTGCGCGACCCCGCGGCCCTCGCGGAGCAGGCCGAGCGTTATGTCGAGCAGGGCTTTCGCGCGATGAAGATTCGCTTTCAACGGAGCGGCTGGCGCCAGGACATCCGTGCGCTCGAGGCCGTGCGCCAGCGCGTCGGCACGCGGCTCGAGCTGATGGTCGATTGCAACCAGGGCTGGCGCATGCCGTGGGACACGCAGGCGCCCTGGAGCCTGAAGGATGCGCTGACGGTGGCGCGGGAGCTCGAGCGGCTCGATGTGTTCTGGATGGAAGAGCCGCTGCATCGCGGCGATCACGCCGGCATGAAGGCGCTGCGCGAGGCCACGGAGGTGAGGATCGCCGCGGGTGAGATGACGCGCCAGATGCACGAGCTGCGCGATCTGATCACCACCGGATCCGTGGATATCATACAGCCGGACGCGGCCCTCGTCGGCGGCATCACCGGGCTCAGGCGCATTGCGGCCATGGCGCACGAGCACCAACTCGTCTTCACGCCGCACACCTGGACCAACGGCATGGGGCTGACGGCCAACGCTCATCTGGTCGCGGGCCTCGCCGATGCGCCGTTCCTCGAGTATGCCTACGACCCGCCGCAGTGGTCGCTCGCGCGGCGGGATTTCATGTTGGCCGAGCCGCTGAAAGCGGACGCGGACGGCTGGCTGAGTCTCGGTGACTCGCCCGGTATGGGTTACGCGCTCGATGAACGGGCACTCGCGGCCACGGCCATTTAGCGTGCGGCCTGCGCCCGCTGCAATTGCAGGCCGACCGCGAAGGAGCGCTGGAATCCCTTCCAGACGGTAATACCGCCCGTCCCGGGGCTGTAGGCCGCGAACGGAGCGTGGTCATTCGGCCAGACGCCCTGCCCCGCGTGCACGACGCGCACATCGAGATAGCTCGCGTAGCCCTTCTCGCCCTTGACGTAAAGATCGAGAAACGCCGTGATGAAATGCGCGTTGATCGCGTTGACACGCGCCGCGTCCCAGACCGGGTCCTGGAACCACGACAGGTTCCAGAGCGAGCCGCGCATCTGAACGGGAGCCGGGTCGAGCCCGATGTCGTGACCTGCCTCCTCGAACGTCAGGAGATAGCGAGGTGCGTGGGTCGCCTCCTGGAAAACGCGCAGGCCCGCCCGGCGGTAGCCGACGGTGCGATCCCGATCGCCGTTGATGATCAACAGCGGCGTGCGGATGGCGCCGAGGCCGCGCTCTCCCCAGGCGCTCCAGGGCGGCCCGCCGGCCGGGGAAATGGCAACGACTGCACGCAGGTTTGCGACCCGGACGGCGCTTTGCCGCGCCCCGCCGCGGCAATACGGCAACAGCAGGCCCCCGGGGACGGCCTTCGCCAGGACACCGTGCGGATCGAGCACGGCGCCGGCAGCCGTCAGGACGCCGTAGCCGCCCATCGAATAGCCGATGAGCGCCATTCGCCGCGGGTCGATCCAGTGTCTGGCCGCGAGCTCTCGCTGCAGTGTCGCGGCCACGAACGCGATGTCGAGCGGCCGGCGCAGCACGGGCTCGACGAATCCCGCGGAATCGGTGATCGGCGGATCGTCGTGATGAATCGCCGCGACCACGTAGCCCTTGGAGGCGAGGTTCTCCGTAATCCAGCTCATTGCCGCCGGCGCATTGCTGTAGCCGTGCGAGACGATGACGAGCGGATAGGGGGCGCCGCTGAATGGCGCACCGCGCACCGCGATGCCGGGCACGGTGAATCGCGCCGGTGGCGCGGGGGGCTCGGCCGGGAATGCAGCCGAATACACCACGCGCGGTGCGGCGGCCTCGGCGCGAGCCGGATACCAGATATCGACCAGGAGAGCCCGATCGCGTCTGGGCGCACGGTGGGTCGCCGGGTCGTACGCCAGTACATCGACCTGTCCGTGCTGGATGAGAGTAAGCGTCTCGACCCCTACGGCGTTGGGCCCGAGCCGAGCGAGCGCCGGGGCGTCGGGACCGAACGTGCTTGGCGGCTGTGCGGCCGCAAGCGCCGGCACCGCGCATGCGGTGAGCACCGCAAGCATGAGGCGTAGGGGAGGCGCCATTGAGGTTTTTATAGCAGCAGCCCGACGAAAATTCCATCGCAACCGCGACGCCGCGATTCGACAAGGCCGCGTCGCGGCCATTCAAAAGAATCCATCGCCCCGGGGTCAGGATCGCTGCGCGGGCATCATGTGCACGGGGGGACCGAATCGATATGAAACGCAACACTATTCTCTCGAGCACCGTCGGCGCAATTCTCGCCTCGGCCGCACACGCCGGTTGGGCCGCTGCCCCCGCAGCGACGAGCGCCGCCGACGCCGGCGCCACGCAGCTGCAGCCGATCGTCGTGACCGCCACGCGCTTCTCCGAGAATGTCCAGGATGTGCCCATCACCGTCCAGGCACTCACGGGGCAAACACTGCAGCAGCTGCACGTCCAGACACTGTCGGACTACCTGAAGTACGTGCCCAATGTCACCATGGCCGCCGCCGGCCCCGGTCAGGCCAACCTGTACATGCGCGGATTGAGTCTCGGCGCCGGTGGCCCGCAGGCCTCGGGCGCGGTCGGCCAGTTCCCGAACGTCGCGCTGTATCTCGATGAGGAATCGACCGAGCTGCCCGACCGGCAGCTCGATATCTATGCGGTCGATCTGGAGCGGGTGGAAGTGCTGGAAGGCCCGCAGGGTACGCTCTTCGGAGCGGGCGCCCAGGCGGGCGTCATCCGCTACAT
>DASVWT010000314.1:0-7524 GCA_036393055.1 Steroidobacteraceae bacterium | reverse complement strand
ATCGGGGCCTGCGCGAGCGCGATCGCGGAATGGACGGCCAGTGCGACCGAGGCGAGCAGCACGCGGCGAGACTTCATGTTCTGATACCCAACTTCTTTGTCACTTTGATCACGTAATTCGACCCCGGTCGCCGCGGCAGGAGGACCGCGGCGGGATGTGCGGACCTCTTGGGGTCCGGCGCTAGCCCGCGAATGTCAGCTGAACTGGCGCGCGATATCGTTGAAGAGCGCCACCCCCATGAGGAGGATCAGCAGAGCGATCCCCACCTGCTGGCCGAATGCCTGCGCCCGATCCGACATGGGACTGCCCTTCACCCACTCCACCAGCTGGAAGACGATCTGGCCGCCGTCGAGGATGGGGATGGGCAGCAGGTTGAGAAAGCCGAGCGATAAGGAGATCAGCACCAGAAAGTAGAGGAACGCGCCCGCCCCCTCGCTCGCCGATTGTCCCGCATACTGCGCGATCGACACGGGCCCGCTCAGGTTCTTGAGCGAGACCTGCCCGAGCATCATGCGCCAGAAGAGCGTGCCCTGCAGCGCCGTCATGTCCCAGGACTGCTGGGCGGCACGAGCGATGGCGGTGAAGGGCGACAGCCTGATGTGCCGCACCATGCTCGGCGGGTAGACGATGTTGCTCGGCCCCGCCGCCTCGATGCGGCCGAGATATTTGCCGTCGACCTCCACGCTCCTGACTTCCACTTGCACCGTGTGGCTCGTGCCGTCGCGCTCGTACGTCAGGCTGATCGTGCCGCCCGGATGCGGAGTGACCTGCGCGACGAGGTCGTCCCAGTCCTTCACCGGATGACCGTCTACCGACAGTACGCGATCGCCTTCCCTCAGGCCCGCGCGCGCCGCCGGCCCGTCGGGCAACACCTGGCCGAGCTTCGCCGGAATGGGAGGCTCCCAGAACTGAAATCCCAGGCCCGTGAGCGGATCGATCGTGAGCTGGCGGCGCGTCGCCGGATTGGACACATCGAGCGCGATGCTGCGCGTGGCGCCGCTGCTGCTGCGTACCGTCAGATCGGCATCGCCGCTCGAGCTCATCGCATCCAGCAGCCCGAAGACCACGCCCTGCTGATCGCTCACCGGAGAGCCATTGATCGCGGCGATGGTATCGCCGGAGCGCAACCCCGCATTGGCGGCGATCGAACCGGACGTCACCTCGCCCACCACGGGCCGGACCTGGTTGACGCCGTTGACGCACATGATCCCGGCGAGCACCAGGATGGCGAAGAGAATGTTGAAGCCGGGGCCCGCGAGCAGCACCACGATCCGCTGGAAGGGGTGCTTGCGCGTGAAGGAGCGCTGCAGGTCCTCGGGCGGCACCGGACCCTCGCGCTCGTCGAGGAGCTTCACGTAGCCGCCGAGCGGGATGGGCGCAATGGCGATCTCCGTCCGGTCCGCGCCCAGCCGCCAGGATTTCAACGGCTGACCGAAGCCGACCGAGAACCTGAGGACCTTGAAGCCCAAGCGGCGCGCGACCCAGAAGTGGCCGAACTCGTGAACGGTGACCAGCAGTCCCACCGCGATGACGAACCACAGGGTGTACCAGATGACGCTCATGCCCGCGCGCCCTCGAGCGAGCGCCCCCCGGCCGCACGCGACCCGCCTGCAATGTGCTCGGAGGCGAGCCGCCTTGCTTCCGCGTCTGCCGCCAGCACGTCTTCCAGACCGCCGATAGCCCCCGCGGGACACCGTGTGACCACCTGTTCAATGACTGCAGCGATGCCGGGAAAGTTCAATCGGCGCTCCAGAAAGGCATGGACGGCAACCTCGTTGGCGGCGTTCAGGGCGACCGGAGTCAGCCCGCCAGCCCGCGCCGCTGACTGTGCCAGCGCCAGGCAGCGGAATTTCTGCGGGTCCGGGGCGCGGAAGTCGAGCCGCGAGGTCTTCACCAGATCGAGGAATTCTACACCGGAGGCCATCCTCTCGGGCCAGGACAGCGCGCACGCAATCGGGGTCCGCATGTCCGGCGAGCCGAGCTGCGCGAGCAGCGACCCGTCCAGGTACTCGACCAGCGAGTGGATGATGCTCTGCGGGTGCACGACGATGTCCACACGGTCGGGCGCGAGCGCAAAGAGAAAGCAGGCCTCGATGAGCTCGAGTCCCTTGTTCATCAGGGTTGCCGAGTCGACCGAGATCTTCCGTCCCATCACCCAGTTGGGGTGAGCGCAAGCCGCCTCGGGAGTCGCCGCGGCGATGGCATCGACCGTCCAGTCGCGGAACGGACCGCCGGAGGCGGTGAGCAGGATGCGGCGCACACCCTTGGGCGCATCGCCGGTGCGCGAGCCCGCCGGCAGGCACTGGAAGATCGCGTTGTGCTCGCTGTCGATGGGTAACAGCGTCGCGCCGCTCGAGCGCACGGCGTCCATGAGCAGCGGTCCCGACATGACGAGCGATTCCTTGTTCGCAAGCAGCAGGCGCTTGCCCGCGCGCGCGGCGGCGAGCGTGGAGCGCAGGCCCGCGGCACCTACGATGGCGGCCATGACGCATTCGGCCTCAGGAAGTGTCGCGAGCTCCGTCAGCGCACCCGGCCCCGAGAGGACGCGCATGCCGCGCGCATCGGCACCGAGCTCGCTCACGAGCTCCCTCGCGGCCTGCTCATCGGCCATGGCCGCGTACGCAGGCCGAAACCGCCGGACCTGCTCCACGAGCTTTCCGACACTGCGATTGGCGCCCAGCGCCACCAGGCGAAAGCGATCCGGATGGCGCGCGAGCACATCGAGCGTGCTCTCGCCGATCGAGCCGGTGGAACCCAAGACGACCACACCGATCATGGCAGGACTCCTAGAAATGTGAGGCCGAGCAGCAGCACGGGCGCGGCGCCCGTGACACTGTCGATGCGGTCCATCACGCCGCCGTGCCCCGGGAAGAGGGTACCGCTGTCCTTCATTCCCGCGAAGCGCTTCAGCAGACTTTCGGTCAAATCCCCGACGATGGAGAAGGCCACCGCCGCGAGGCACAGCCCGAGGAACTGCCCGAGCGGCGGCCGGAACCAGGCACCGCCGGCAACGGCGACGATCCCGCTCGCGAGAAGGCCGCCGAGCGCACCCTCCCAGGTCTTGCCGGGAGAGACGGCCGGGGCGAGACGCCGCCGGCCGAAGCGGCGGCCGCAGAAGTACGCGCCTATGTCGGCCATCCAGACGAGCAGCAGTGCAAAGAGTACCCATTGTGCTCCATGCCGGGTATCCATCCTGAGGCGCGTCAGGGCGAGCCATGCCGGCACGAGCGAGAGCAGGCCCGCGAGCCCCGCGGACCAGGGTCTCACCCGCCGGGGGGCGGCCACGATCCACGCCAGGGCGATCAGCCACCAGAGCACTGCGGCGCCGAGCAGCGCCTCGAGCCCGGCCTGAGTGCGGCTGATGAGCCACGACACCGGCAGGAGGATGCCGACGAGCACGACGAACGCGACCCGCGCCCGGGGGTCCCGCCACTTGAGGAAGGCGGACCATTCCCACGCGCCCATGAGCACGACAAGGGTCAGGAGCACCACCGTCGCGACTGCCGGCAGCCAGAAGAGCACCACGAGCAGCAGCACGATCAGGACGGCGGCGGTGGCGACTCGTTTACGGAGCGACTCGCTCACGGGCCTCGGGCTTTCATCGCTTGTCCGCCCGTGAGCCCGAAGCGCCGCTCCCGGCCGGCGAAGAACTCGAGCGCGGCCGACAGCTCCGTCTCGTCGAAGTCCGGCCAGAGGCGGTCGCTGAAATAGAGCTCGGCGTAGGCGATGTTCCAGAGGAGGAAATTGCTGATCCGCCGCTCCCCGCCGGTGCGGATCAGGAGGTCCGCATCGGGCAGCCCGCCGAGCTCGAGCGCGGCCGCGAAGCGGTCCTCGTCGATCTCCGTGGCGCGCAGCGCCCCGCTCGCGCATTGGGCGGCGAGGCGCTGGGCGGCCTGCACGATGTCCCAGCGTCCGCCATAGCTCACGGCCACCTGCAGCTTCAGGCCCGTGTTGCCGGCGGTGTGCTGCTCTGCGGCGGCGATCTGCGCCTGCAGGCGCACCGAGAGCCGCTGGCGGTTGCCGATGAAACGCACACGCACTCCCTGGCGGTGCAGCTCCGCGATCTCGCGATCGACGGCCTCGAGAAACAGGCCCATCAGGCTCGCCACCTCCTCCGCCGGCCGCGACCAGTTCTCGCTGGAGAAGGCGAACAGCGTCAGCGCCTCGACTCCCAGCCGGCTGCACTCCTCGACGCACACGCGCACCGGCGTGAGGCCGGCCTTGTGGCCGGCCGAACGGGGCAGGCCGCGCGCCGCGGCCCATCGGCCGTTGCCGTCCATCGTGATCGCGATGTGCCGGGGCGCGTCCATCAAACCTGCATGATTTCCTTTTCCTTGGCTGTCAGAAGCTGCTCGATGTCGGCCACGTGCTTGTCGGTGAGCTTCTGGATCTCCGTTTCGGCGCGCCGCTCATCGTCCTGAGTGATCATCTTTTCCTTCAGCATTTCCTTGATGTCGGCCATGACGTCGCGGCGCACGTTGCGCACCGCAACACGCGCGCCTTCCGCGTCGTGCCGCAGCACCTTGGTGATCTCCCGGCGACGCTCCTCGGTGAGGGGCGGCATGGGAATGCGGATCACGGTGCCGGCGGTCATGGGAGTCAATCCGAGGTCGGACTTGAAAATGGCCTTCTCCACCGCCTGCACGACGGTCTTCTCCCAAGGGGAGACGACCAGGGTGCGTCCGTCCTCCACGGCAATGCTGGCTACCTGCTGCAGCGGCACCTCGGAGCCGTAGTAGTCGACCTTCAGGTGCTCCACCAGGCTCGGATGAGCCCGTCCGGTGCGCAGCTTTCTCAGGTCCCCCTGGAAGGTCTGCACGCATTTGGCCATGCGCTCACGCGCTTCTTTCTTGATGTCTTCGATCATATTTCGATCTCCGCGCCGCGCTATTCGGTGACGGCCGTGCCCACGTCCGCCCCCCGGACGATGCGCGTCAGGTCGCCGGCATTGTTGAGATTGAAGACCCGCAAGGGCAAGTGGTTGTCCCGGCACATCACGATGGCGGTCGCATCCATGACGTTGAGCTTCTCGGTGAGCACCCGGTCGAAGGTGAGCCGCGGGTAGTGCACCGCGGCCGGGTTGCGCAGCGGATCGTCGGAGTAGACGCCGTCCACCTTGGTGGCCTTCAGAAGCACGTCGGCATTGATCTCGATGGCACGCAGCGCCGCGGCCGTGTCGGTGGTGAAGAACGGATTGCCGGTTCCGGCCGCGCAGATGACCACGCGCCCTTTTTCCAGGTGGCGGATGGCGCGGCGGCGGATGTAGTCCTCGCAGACCTCGTTGATGCGGATGGCCGACATCACGCGCGCATAGAGGCCGAGGCTCTCCAGCGCATCCTGCATCGCGAGTGCGTTCATGACCGTGGCGAGCATGCCCATGTGATCGCCCGCCACCCGGTCCATCCCGGCGCGCGCAAGTCCGGCGCCGCGAAAGATATTGCCGCCCCCGATGACCACCGCGAGCTGCACGCCGAGGCCGACGATCTCCTGCAGCTCCCCGGCGATGCGCTTGAGAATGGCCGGATCGATACCGTAGTCGCCCGTGCCCATGAGGGCCTCGCCCGAGAGCTTCACGAGAATGCGGGAGTAACGAGCCTTGTTGTCGCCTTCACTCATGCCTTGCCCCAAAACGCCTCGTCGTGATGGAAAAAACCCCGCTGACAGCGGGGCTTTTTCGTGAGCGGTTGTCGCGGTGTCAGTGCTTGGAGCCCTTCACCTGGGCCATGACCTCCGCCACGTAGTCCTCCTGCTTCTTCTCGATGCCCGCGCCGACCTCGAAGCGCTCGAACGCCACCACCTGCGCGCCGGCACCCTTCAGCAGCTTCTCCACGGTCGTGTCCGGATCCTTGACGAACGGCTGGCCGAGAAGGGTGATCTCCCCCAAGGACTTGCGCAAGCGTCCCTCGACCATCTTGGCGATGATCTCCGGCGGCTTGCCCCCGCTCTTGGCCTCTGCTTGGGCCTGGTCGGTGAGGATCTCGCGCTCCTTGGCGATCACCTCGGCGGGCACCTCCCGCTGAGAAAGATACCTGGGATTGCTGGCAGCGACGTGCATGGCGAGGTCGTGCGCGAGCTGCGCGTCCCCGCCCTTCACCGCGATCAGAACCCCGATGCGCGTGCCGTGGGTGTAGGCGCCAAGGTGCTGCGGCGTCTCGAGCAGCGCCAAGCGCCGCACACCGATATTCTCCCCGATCTTCGCCACGAGCGAGCGCCTGCGCTCCTCGATGGTCTCGGAACCATCGAGCCTGACCTGCAGCAGCGCATCGAGGGTCTGCGGACGCTCCGCCACCGCGCGGCTGGCCACGGCCTTGGCGAAGGCGCGAAAGTCATCGCCACGGGCGACAAAGTCGGTCTCGCAGTTGACCTCGACCATGGCAGCTGCCAGGCCGTCGGCGGAGCGCTCGAGCGCAATAACGCCCTCGGCGGCTATGCGGGTCGCCTTCTTGTCGGCCTTGGCGAGGCCCTGCTTGCGCATGAGCTCCGCTGCCGCATCGAGGTCGCCCCCGGTCTCCACCAGGGCCTTCTTGCACTCCATCATGCCCGCGCCGGTGCGCTCGCGAAGCTGCTTGACCGTATCTGCTGTAATGCTCATCAGTGATTTCCGTCAGTCCCCGCGGCCCGAGCGCGCAGGGGTACGAGGCGCTCGCCGGCCGGCTCCAGTACCGCCCGGGCGCCGTGCCGCAACGCCGGCCTTCTCGCCCGTACCGCCGGAAGCGGCCACCTCCGGCACTTCCTCCCCGTCCAAATCGTCCTCCTCGCCCGGGAGTTCCTCGGGAGCGCCGGCAACCGCCGGCGTTTTGGCCGGCGCAGGCCGGCGGCGCGGGGGGGCCTTCTTGTTGCGTACCGTGGCGGCGGGCCTCTGCCGGCCCCGCGCGGACTTGCGCCGGGGATTGCCGGCCTCGTCGAGCTCCACGAACTCGTCCTCGCCCACGGCTACCGCAGGCACGGCCTCCTTGCCCTCGAGCACGGCGTCCGCGACGCCAGTGGCATAGAGCTGGATCGCCCGCATCGCATCATCATTCCCGGGGATCACGTAATCGATGCCGTCCGGAGAGCAATTGGTATCGACGATAGCCACCACGGGAATACCGAGCTTCCTCGCCTCGTCGACCGCGATTTTCTCGTGCCCGACATCGACGACGAAGAGCGCATCGGGCAACCCCTCCATGTTCTTGATGCCGCCGAGGCTCCTTTCCAGCTTTTCCATCTCCCGGCGCAGCTGGGTCGCCTCCTTCTTGCCGCGCTTTTCGAGGGCGCCCGAGGTGGCGAGCTCGGTGATCTCCCCCAGCCGCTTGATCGACTGCCGGATGGTCTTGAAGTTCGTCAGCATGCCCCCCAGCCAGCGCTGGTTGACGAAGGGCTGGCTGGAGCGCTCGGCCTCTTTCTGCATCGCCTCGCGGGCGGAGCGCTTGGTGCCGACGAAGAGCACCGTGCCGCCGTCGGCGACCACTCCCCTGATGAACTGGGCCGCCTCCGCATAGAGCGGCTGCGTCTTCTCGAGATTGATGATGTGGATCTTGTTAC
>DASVWT010000313.1:0-4654 GCA_036393055.1 Steroidobacteraceae bacterium | reverse complement strand
GAACGGCTACAACTTCGAGGACTCGATCCTGATCTCCGAGCGGGTGGTCCAGGAGGATCGCTTCACGACCATCCACATCGAGGAGCTCACCTGCGTCGCCCGCGACACCAAGCTCGGGCCGGAGGAGATCACCGCCGACATCCCGAACGTCGGTGACGCGGCCCTCGCGAAGCTCGATGAGGCCGGCATCGCTTTCATCGGCGCGGAGGTCAAGGCGGGCGACATCCTGGTCGGCAAGGTCACCC
Organism: Steroidobacteraceae bacterium; assembly: GCA_036393055.1. Taxonomy (GTDB): domain Bacteria; phylum Pseudomonadota; class Gammaproteobacteria; order Steroidobacterales; family Steroidobacteraceae; genus 13-2-20CM-66-19. The sequence continues at coordinate 4,409 of DASVWT010000313.1, read as the reverse complement.
CGAAGGGGGAGACGCAGCTGACGCCGGAAGAGAAGCTGCTGCGCGCCATCTTCGGCGAGAAGGCTTCCGACGTTAAGGACACCAGCCTGAGAGTGCCGCCCGGCATGGACGGCACCGTGATCGACGTGCGCGTGTTCACGCGCGACGGTGTGGAGAAGGACAGCCGCGCCCTGTCGATCGAGAAGGCGGAGATCGAGCGGGTCCGCAAGGACTTCGCCGATCAGCAGCGCATCCTCGAGGAGGATCTCTTCCAGCGCGTGCGCGGCATGCTGGTCGGGCAGAGCGCCGCCGGCGGCCCTCGCAAGCTCAAGGCGGGAACCCGGATCACCGCGGAGTATCTGGACGAGCTGCCCCGCGAGGAGTGGTTCGAGATCCGCCTCGAGGACGAGGATGCCAACTCGCAGCTCGAGCAGGCGTCCGAGCGGGTCACTCTGCAGCGCAAGGCCTTCGAGAAGCGCCTGGAGGACAAGAAGGCGAAGATCACGGCCGGCGACGATCTCGCCCCGGGCGTGCTCAAGATGGTGAAGGTATACCTCGCGGTGAAGCGCCGCGTGCAGCCGGGCGACAAGATGGCCGGCCGCCACGGCAACAAGGGCGTGATTTCAACCATCGTTCCGGTGGAGGACATGCCGTACACCGAGGACGGTACGCCGGTCGACATCGTCCTGAATCCGCTGGGCGTTCCTTCGCGTATGAACGTCGGCCAGGTGCTCGAGACGCACCTCGGGTGGGCGGCGAAGGGCGTGGGCCTGAAGATCGGCCGGATGCTCGAGGCTCAGGCCGCGGAAGCGGAGCTGCGCTCGTTCATCAAGCAGGTTTACAACGAGACCGGAGGCCAGCGCGAGGAGATCGACACGCTCAACGGCACGGAGCTCGAGCAACTGGCGAAGAACCTGTCGAATGGCGTGCCCATGGCGACGCCCGTGTTCGACGGCGCCAGCGAGAGGGAGATCAAGCGCATGCTGGAGCTTGCCGACCTGCCGACGAACGGTCAGACCTATCTGTATGACGGCCGCACCGGCGAGCGCTTCGAGCGCTCGGTGACGGTGGGCTACATGTACATGCTGAAGCTCAACCACCTGGTCGACGACAAGATGCACGCGCGCTCCACCGGGCCGTACAGCCTGGTCACCCAGCAGCCGCTGGGCGGCAAGGCGCAGTTCGGCGGCCAGCGCTTCGGCGAGATGGAAGTCTGGGCGCTGGAGGCGTACGGCGCTTCCTACACGCTGCAGGAAATGCTGACGGTCAAGTCCGACGACGTGAACGGCCGCACCAAGATGTACAAGAACATCGTGGACGGCAATCACCAGATGGATGCCGGCATGCCGGAGTCCTTCAATGTGCTCGTCAAGGAAATCCGCTCTCTCGGCATCAACATGGAACTGGAACAAGACTGAGGATCATTACGCATGAAAGATCTACTCAAGCTTTTCAAGCAGCATGCCCCGGTCGAGCAGTTCGATTCGATCAAGATCGGACTCGCCTCGCCGGAGATGATCCGAGCCTGGTCGTACGGCGAGGTCAAGAAGCCCGAGACCATCAACTACCGCACCTTCAAGCCGGAGCGGGACGGGCTCTTCTGCGCCAAGATCTTCGGTCCCGTGAAGGACTACGAGTGCCTCTGCGGCAAGTACAAGCGCCTGAAGCACCGTGGCGTCGTCTGCGAGAAGTGCGGCGTCGAGGTCACCCAGTCCAAGGTGCGCCGCGAGCGCATGGGCCACATCGAGCTCGCGAGCCCGACCGCCCACATCTGGTTCCTGAAGTCGCTGCCGTCGCGCATCGGCCTCATGCTCGATATGACGCTGCGCGAGATCGAGCGCGTGCTCTACTTCGAGGCCTTCGTGGTCATCGATCCGGGCATGACGCCGCTGCAGCGCGGACAGCTGCTCACCGATGAGATGTACCTCGAGGCGATCGAGGAGCACGGCGATGAGTTCGACGCCCGCATGGGAGCCGAGGCCGTCTACGAGCTGCTGCGCACCATCGACCTCGCGGCCGAGATGGGCAAGGTGCGCGAGGAGATGGCCGGCACCTCCTCGGAGACCAAGCTCAAGCGGCTCTCCAAGCGCCTGAAGCTGATCGAGTCCTTCATCGAGTCGGGCAACAAGCCGGAGTGGATGGTCATGACCGTCCTGCCGGTGCTGCCGCCCGACTTGCGCCCTCTGGTGCCTCTGGACGGCGGACGCTTCGCCACCTCGGATCTCAACGATCTCTATCGCCGTGTCATCAACCGCAACAACCGCCTGCGCCGGCTGCTCGAGCTCAACGCGCCCGACATCATCGTGCGCAACGAGAAGCGCATGCTGCAGGAAGCGGTCGATGCGCTGCTCGACAACGGCCGCCGCGGCCGGGCGATCACCGGCACCAACAAGCGGCCACTGAAGTCGCTGGCCGACATGATCAAGGGCAAGCAGGGGCGCTTCCGCCAGAACCTGCTCGGCAAGCGCGTCGACTACTCGGGCCGCTCGGTCATCGTGGTCGGCCCGCAGCTGCGCCTGCACCAGTGCGGCCTGCCGAAGAAGATGGCGCTGGAGCTGTTCAAGCCGTTCATCTTCCAGAAGCTGCAGCTGCGCGGCGAAGCTTCCACCATCAAGGCCGCCAAGCGCCTGGTGGAGCGCGAGGGGCCGGAGGTGTGGGACATCCTCGAGGAGGTCATCCGCGAGCATCCCGTACTGCTCAACCGCGCGCCGACCCTGCACCGCCTCGGCATCCAGGCATTCGAGCCGCAGCTCGTAGAGGGCAAGGCGATCCAGCTGCATCCGCTGGTCTGCACCGCCTTCAACGCGGATTTCGACGGCGACCAGATGGCCGTGCACGTGCCGCTGTCCCTCGAGGCCCAGCTCGAGGCGCGCGCGCTGATGATGGCCTCGAACAACATCCTTTCGCCGGCCAACGGTGATCCGATCATCGTGCCGTCGCAGGACGTCGTGCTCGGGCTCTATTACATGACCCGCGAGCGTATCGGCTGCCGTGGCGAAGGCATGTTCTTCTCGGACGTCCACGAGGTGCACCGCGCCTACGAGAGCCGGACGATCGATCTGCAGGCCAAGGTGCGCGTGCGCCTGCGCGAGACACTGCGCGTCGCCGGCGGGGAGTTCGAGGAGAAGCGCCGGATCGTCGATACGACGGTCGGCCGGGCGTTGCTCTCCGAGATCCTGCCGAAGGGACTGTCGTTCGACCTGATCAACCAGGACATGACGAAGAAGACGATCTCCGCGACCATCAACGCGTGCTATCGCGCGCTGGGTCTGAAGGAGACGGTCATCTTCGCCGACCAGCTGATGTACACGGGCTTCCACTACGCCACGCGCGCCGGGGTGTCCTTCGGCATCGACGACATCGTCATTCCGGAGCAGAAGACGAAGATCGTCGCCTCTGCCGACCGGGAGGTGAAGGAGATCCAGGACCAGTACGCGTCCGGTCTCGTCACCAACGGCGAGCGCTACAACAAGGTCGTGGACATCTGGTCGCGCGCCAACGATCAGGTGGCGAAGGCGATGATGGAGAAGCTCGGCAGCGAGGAGGCGCAGGATGCGAAAGGCCAGCAGGTGCGCCAGAAGTCCTTCAACTCCATCTTCATGATGGCCGACTCCGGCGCGCGCGGCTCCGCTGCGCAGATTCGCCAGCTCGCCGGTATGCGCGGCCTGATGGCGAAGCCTGACGGCTCCATCATCGAGACGCCCATCACTGCGAACTTCCGTGAAGGCCTCAACGTTCTGCAGTACTTCATCTCGACGCACGGCGCGCGCAAGGGTCTAGCCGATACGGCGCTCAAGACGGCCAACTCCGGCTACCTGACCCGCCGGCTGGTGGACGTTGCTCAAGACCTCGTCGTGACGGAGCCGGACTGCGGCACGTCCAACGGGCTCAATATGACGCCGCTCGTCGAGGGCGGTGACGTGGTGGAGGCGCTGGGCGAGCGCGTCCTCGGCCGCGTCCTGGCCGATGACATCATCAAGCCGGGAAGCACTGAGGAGGTGCTGATCCCCAAGGGCACCCTGCTCAATGAGAAGTGGGTGCGGCGGCTGGAGCATGATGGCGTGGACCAGATCAAGGTCCGCTCCCCCATCACCTGCCAGACGCGCTACGGCGTTTGCGCCCAGTGCTACGGGCGCGATCTCGCCCGCGGACGCATCATCAGCATCGGCGAGGCGGTGGGTGTCATCGCCGCGCAGTCGATCGGCGAGCCCGGCACGCAGCTCACGATGCGGACCTTCCACATCGGCGGCGCGGCGTCGCGGGCCGCGGCGGCGAGCAGTGTGGAGGTACGCAACAAGGGCCTCATCCGCTTCCATCACATCAAGACCGTGCAGCACGAGAAGGGTCACCTGGTGGCCGTGTCGCGCTCCGGCGAGATCGGGGTGGTGGATGACTTCGGCCGCGAGCGCGAGCGCTACAAGATTCCGTAC
>DASVWT010000312.1:0-4207 GCA_036393055.1 Steroidobacteraceae bacterium | reverse complement strand
GCGGGATGCGCGCCAGCGGGGCTACACCGAGCCCGACCCGCGCGATGACCTCTCCGGCATGGACGTCGCCCGCAAGCTCATCATCCTCGGGCGGGAGATGGGCCTCGAGCTGGAGCTCGCCGATGTCGAAGTCGAGAGCCTGGTGCCCGCCGGCCTGGAATCGGGGTCCATCGAGGACTTCATGGGACGGCTGCCGCGGCACGATGCGGCCATGCGCGAGAGGCTGGAGCGTGCCCGCGCGCGCAGCAAGGTGTTGCGTTATGTCGGCCGGCTGACCTGCCAGAGCGCTTCCAACGGACAGCCCGCGGGCGTTGCGGCCGTGGGCCTGGTGGAGCTCGATGCGAAGCATCCCTTTGCCAACATCGCCCTCACCGACAACGTGGTGCGCTTCGCCACCCGCCGTTATTGCGACAATCCGCTCATCGTCCAGGGGCCGGGCGCCGGACCCGAGGTCACCGCGGGCGGAGTGTTCGCCGATCTGCTGCGCCTGTGCGCGTATCTCGGAGCGCGACTTTGAGCCTCACCCGCAAGTGGGCCACCGCCTTCGCGCCGGCCTCCGTCGGCAACGTCGCAATCGGTTTCGATATCCTCGGATTCTCGGTGGCGGCGCTCGGCGATCGGGTCACCGTGAGCCGTACGGAGGCGAGGGGCGTCACGATCACCGACATCACGGGGGTGGCCGGAAAGCTGCCGAGCGAGGCGGCGCACAACACCGCCGGGCGGGCGTTGCTCGCCATGCAGGAGGCGCTGCAGCCGGGCTTCGGGTTCGCGATGCGGATCGACAAGGGTATTCCGCTCGGCTCGGGTCTCGGCGGCTCGGCCGCCTCCGCGGTCGGGGCGGTCGTGGCGGCCAATGCTCTCCTGCCGCAGCCCTGCGGCAAGCTCGAGCTGCTGAAGTACGCGATGCAGGGCGAGGCGGTGGCGAGCGGCTCGCTGCACGTCGACAACATCGCGCCCTCGCTCTTCGGCGGACTGGTGCTCACCGTCGGGATCGATCATCCGCGGGTGAAGCAGATCCCGGTGCCGGAGGGGATCCGCGCCGTCATCATTCATCCGCACATGTTCCTCTCCACACGGCAGGCGCGATCGATCCTCAAGCGCAGTGTCGAGCTCTCCGACTTCGTCTGGCAGACTGCCAACCTGGCCGGGTTCATTTCCGGCTGCTACACCAACGATCTCGACCTGATCCGCGCCTCCTTCGAGGACGTCGTCATCGAGCCGCAGCGTCAGGCGCTGATACCCGGGTTTCAGGGAGTACGTCTGGCGGCCATGCAGGCCGGCGCGCTCGGCTGCTCGATCTCCGGGGCCGGGCCGACGCTCTTCGCCTGGGCGCTCGCGAAAGACGCGCATCGGGTGGTGGAGGCCATGCGGCGCGAGTTCGCCACCGCCGCCGTCTCGATCGATGAGTGGCTGGTGGACGTCGGGGCGGAGGGCGCCCAGGTCATCGACTGCGGCTGAGGCGAGCGTGATGCGGTTCAAGAGTACTCGTGACGAGCAGCTGACGGCCGGCTTCGGGGAGGCCCTGGCTCAGGGACTTGCGCCTGACGGCGGACTCTTCGTTCCGATGGAATGGCCCCACGTGGGCGCCGGCGCGCTCACCGCGCGGGAAAGCCTGGATACCATCGGCGCGAAGCTGCTCGCGCCTTTCGCCGCCGGCGATCCGCTCGCCCCTTCACTGCCCGAGATCACTTCCGAGGCTTTCGACTTCCCGGCGCCGGTGGTGGCGCTCGGCGCTTCAGGGCGCCTCGCGGTACTCGAGCTCTTCCACGGCCCTACAGCCGCCTTCAAGGACTTCGGCGCCCGCTTTCTCGCGGCGTGCCTCTCCCGGCTGCGCGGCGCGCCGGCGCGCCCCCTGACCATCCTGGTCGCCACCTCGGGCGATACCGGCGGGGCGGTTGCGGCGGCCTTTCACGGGCGCCCCGGAATCGAGGTGGCGGTGCTCTTCCCCAAGGGGCTGGTCTCGCCGACTCAGGAGCGGCAGCTCACCTGCTGGGGCGGCAATGTGCGCTCTTTCGCCGTGCGCGGCACGTTCGATGACTGTCAGCGCCTGGTCAAGCAGGCGTTCCTCGACCGCGGCCTGCGCGAGGAGCGCTCGCTCTCCTCGGCAAACAGCATCAACCTCGGCCGGCTGCTGCCCCAGACGGTGTACTACGCCGCCGCGAGTCTCGCCGTCTTCAGGCGCTACGGCGAGCGCGCCTCCTTCGTCGTGCCGAGCGGCAACCTCGGCAACGCGGTTGCCTGCATCTGGGCGCGCCGGCTCGGGCTGCCGATCGCCGAGGTGGTGTTGGCGCACAATGCCAACCGCACCGTGACGGATTTTCTCGAGACCGGGGAATGGCGGCCGCGCGCCAGCATCGCCACGCTGGCATCCGCCATGGACGTCGGCAACCCCAGCAACATGGAGCGCCTGCGCGCGCTGTATCCGGACCTGAGCGAGCTGCGCTCCGCGGTGAGTGCCTGCACCGTGGACGATGAGGCCATCCGCGCCCGCATACGCACCGGCTATCAGGAGCTCGGCCAGATCTGGTGCCCGCACACCGCCACCGCCGCCGAAGCTTACTCGAGGCTGCCTGCGCAGCGCCGCGACAGCGGCCGCTGGCTGTTGGTATCGACGGCGCATCCGGCGAAATTCCGTGAGATCGTCGAGCCGCTGATCGGCCGCGAGGTGCCCGTGCCGCAATCGCTCGCCAGGTTGTTTGCACGGCCGTCGCAATGTACCGAGATCGATGCCGACCTGGCATCGCTGCAGGGTGCGCTGCGGGACGGCCCGGGATCGGAGGGTAGTTGACGTGGACGACATCGCGAGGCTGCCGCCCACCGCGTGGGCTCTCATTGCGATCGCGGCGGCGCTGGGATTCGGCATCTCCTGGCTGTGGCGCTGGTACCGCCAGTACCGCGCCCGCAAGTCGCTGCGGCTGGCGGTCACCGCGGCCGGTTCCGACCACGCCGTCGATGTGCTCGTGCCCGACGGCATGGGCGGCGGCTTTCATGTCGACTTCCTGCTGCTGACCTCCCGCGGCGTCCTGGTCATCGACCTGCGCGATGTGCAGGGCAACATCTTCGGCGGCGATCAGATGGCGGACTGGACGGTCATGGATGGCCCGCGGCGCTTCACCTTCACCAATCCGCAGAGCGGCCTCTATGACCGCATCGCGGCCGTGAAGGCAATCGCGGCAGAGGTGCCCGTCGAGGGCAGGGTGGTGTTCACCCGGCGCGGGAAATTCCCCAAGGGCTTACCGAAGTGGACGCTGATGATCGATGCGCTCAAGGCGGAGTTCCCGGCCATGGAGAGCAACGCCGAAGGGGCGGCGCTGTTTCGCGAGGGGTGGGAGAAGATCAAGGGCGCGGTGAAGCCGAGCTACATGGCGCACATGCGGTGATCTCAGCAGACCGTTCGTGCATGATCGGCCAGCACGAGTGACACGCAGGCGGTGAGCTTCTCCGCGTAATCGAGGTGGAGGAATTCGTTGGGGCCGTGCGCGTTCGCGTGCGGCCCGAGGACGCCGGTGATGAAGAACTGGGTGCGCGGGAAACGCTCTCCCAGCATGCCCATGAAGGGGATCGTCCCCCCGCACCCGACGTGAACGGCCTCGCGTCCGTAGATCCGCTGCGAAGCGCGCGTAATCGACTCTTCCAGCCAGGGCGCGAAGGCGGGCGCATTCCAGCCGGGTGCCGCCGATCCGGACTCGAAGCGCACCTGGGCGCCATACGGCGGGCTGTGCTCCAGCGCCTGCTTCAGCGCGCGCGCGGCACGTGCGGGATCGCAGGTGGGCGGCAAGCGCAGCGACAGCTTCAAAGTCAGCGAGGGCAACAGCACGTTGCCGGCCGAGACCGTCGGCGGGATGCCGTCGGCGCCGGTCACCGCCAGGGTCGCCTTCCAGGTGCTGTTGATCAGAAGCTCCACCGGGTCGTTGGCGACGGGGCGCACACCGCAAGCCCAGGGAAGCTTGCCCGCCACCGAGTCGCCGAGAACGGCCGCCGCCGCCTCGATCTGCGCACGGCGGTCCTTAGGGATGGAAACCGACAGATCCTCGAGCAGAATCGAGCCGTTGATCGGGCTCTCCAGGCGCGCGAGCAGCTGCTCGGCGATGCGAAACGGTGTCGGGGCAATGCCGGTCGCCATGCCGGAGTGCACGCCTTCCTCGAGCACGCGAATGGTGAGTAAGCCGACGAGATTCCCCCGCAGAGAGGTCGTGCACCACACCTG
>DASVWT010000311.1:0-9058 GCA_036393055.1 Steroidobacteraceae bacterium | reverse complement strand
ACGCGCTGATCCTTGCCGGTTTCAGGCGCTACGGCTGCGCCGCGGAGGCGCAACGAGTGTTTGCGGCGCTTCGGGACGCAGCCGGCGGCTTGCGCGCGCACCGGCTTCCGGAGCTCTACGCCGGCTTCGAGCGGGGCGCCTGCGAGCGACACCCGGTCCGCTATCCCGTGGCCTGCAGTCCCCAAGCCTGGGCGGCAGCGGCCATGCCCTACGCCCTGGTGAGCCTCATCGGGCTCGAGCCCGAGGCGCTCGAGCACCGGTTGCGGATCGTCGACCCCCGGCTGCCCCCCGGCATCGATCGCCTGAGGCTCACCCGGTTGCGAGTGGGCGAGGCGCTGGTCGATCTGAGCTTCCTGCGCACTTCGGACGACAACGTAGGCGTCAGCTGGCGGGTCAGCCAGGGCCCGCTGATCGTCGAGTCCGTACCGGGCGGGAACAATTGAAAGCGGCACGCATTCGTCTGGCAAACCGCATCGCTCGAGCCAGACCGCCCGGACGATCCAACGCAGAGCCACGCGCCAGTACTCGATGAACCAGGTCGCCGTTACGGGCATGGGAGTCGTGTCACCGATCGGTTCGGGGCTGCGTGCGTTTTGGGATGCGCTGCTCGCCGGGCGCCACGCCTTCCGCCCGATGGCGGATGCCGACAGCCTGGGCGGCAACCGCCTCTGGGCGGCCGTCGGCGACGAGTTCGCCGCTGCGCCCGGGATCACCGCCGCCATGCTGCGCAACTCCGACCGCTTCACCGCCTACGCGCTCGCGGCGACGGTGGAGGCGCTCGGCATGGCTGGGCTCTCTGATGCCCCGCCGCCGCGTACCGCCGTCATCCTGGGCAACACCATGGGTGGACTGCCTCTTTTTGCACAGACGCAGATGGAGCTCGAGCGGCGGCCACAGCACGTCACCCCCAAGCTCATGGCGCTCGTCATCCCCAACATGGCGGCGGCGCGCATCTCGCTCAACTGGGGCCTGCACGGACGGCAGCTCACGGTGAGCACCGCCTGCGCCTCCTCGCTGGATGCGATCGGGCTGGCGGCCCGGATGATCGAGCGCGGGGAGGCCGAGCATGCCATCGCGGGCGGCACGGAGACGCTGCTGGCGCCGGTCGTCTACCAGAGCCTGGACCGCGCGCGGGCGCTCTCGCGAGCCACCGATCCGGATAAAGCCTCCAGGCCCTTCGACATCGAGCGGGACGGCTTCGTCATGGGTGACGGAGCTGCCGTGCTCGTGCTCGAGCATGACGCTAGTGCGCGACGCCGCGGCGCACGGGTGCTCGCGCGTGTGCGCGGTTACGGCTCCCTGACGGACGCACACCACCTCACTGCACCGGAGCCGGGTGGTCGTTATGAGGCGGAAGCGATCCGCGCCGCGCTCGACGACTCCGGATGCGACGTGCGGACGATCTTCGCCCACGCGACCAGTACGGTCGTTGGTGATATCGCGGAGCTACGCGCGATCAATGCAGTGTTTGGCGATCAGCGTCCGATCGTGACGGCTCTGCGGGGCCATCTGGGACACGCGATGGCAGCGGCGGGCGCGACCTCGGCGGTTGCGGGAATCCTCGGCATGGAGGCTGCGACCGTCCCGCAGACACTCGGCACCCGCACGGTCGAGCCCGAAGCCTCTTTCGACGTGGTGCTCGGGGAGCCGCGCCGGCGCGCCTACCGCGAATTCTCCGTCAACGCCTTTGGGTTTGGAGGCCAGAATGCGTCGCTCGTACTGTCGCTTTAGCCGCTTCGCGAGTCCGGCATGCGCCTAGTCGTGGAGCCGACGACGAGGCCGCTCGCGAGCGAGCTGCTCATCCCCAACTCCAAGTATCACGCCCACCGGGCGCTTATCCTGGCCTCCCTCGCGCCCGGGCGCAGCCGTATCGTCGGACTCACCCACGCGCGGCACGTGGAGAGCACACTCGAGGTGTTGCGAGGCCTCGGGACGAAGATCGACATCGACGGCAACACCTTCGTCGTCGATGGCGGCCCTTACAAGCCGCTCGCCCGAGTGCTTTCGGTGGGCAGCTCCGGCTCGACGCTCTATTTCATGGCGGGCCTGTGCGCGCTGGCGGAAACGCCGGTGACGCTCGCCGGTCAGCGTTACCTGCAGCGCCGGCCCGTCGGGCCGCTGCTCGCCGCGCTGCAACGTCTGGGGATCCGCATCAGCGCGAGCGGCGGCTGCCCGCCGCTCGCCATCGAGAGCGGACGCCCTCGAGGCGGCCTCGTCAGGATTGCCGGGACCCTTTCGCAGTGGGTCTCGGGACTGCTGCTGGTCGCGCCGTTCGCAACCGCGGAGACGGTCATCGAGGTCGAAGGCACGCTCAACGAGCGGCCTTACATCGAGCTGACACTCGCCATGATGGCGCGCTTCGGGCTGCAGGTGTTCGCGTCCGCGGACCGGCTGCGGTATGTCATACCGCCGAATCAACAGGCGCGGCCCGCAACGGTACGTCTGCCGGCCGACATCGGCTCGGCGGCCTTCGGCCTCGCCATCGCGGCGCTGCATCCCTGCGACCTGCTGCTGCGCAACCTGACTTGTGCCGACGGCGCCGGCGATCATCCTGAGATTGCCTTCCTCGACATCATCCGCTCCATGGGGCTGCCCATGGAGGAGGAGCCGGGGATGCGCGCCGTGCGGGTGCGGCATGACGGCGGGCGGCCGCGGGCGGTACGGATCGACTGCCGGCAGACTCCCGATATATTGCCCATCGTGGCGGCGCTCGCCGCCTTCGCCGAGGGCGAGACGGTGATTTCCAACATCGATCACGTCCGTCTCAAGGAGTCCGATCGCGTCGCGGCGATGCTGCAGCTCAACGGCATGGGCGCGAGGCTGCGGGTCGGCGACTCGCAGCTCATCATCCAGGGCGTGGACCACCTCACCGGCGCCGACCTGTCCTCCTTCAACGATCACCGCGTGCTGATGTCGCTCGCGATCGCCGCGACGCGCGCCACCGGGCGCAGCCGCCTCACGTATCCAAACGCCTACCGCATCTCCTATCCCGAGTTCCTGAACGCCATGAACGGCATCGGCGCGCACATGGAGTGCACCTCTTGATCGAGACCCTCCCCGGGCGGGTCGCCTCGCTCGCGCGGCGGCGGCCGCGCGGGCCGGCCGTGATCTCGCTCGATGCGGCCGGGGTGAGGGTTTGGGACTGGAGCCGGCTGTGGCAGGAATCGCAGCGGATCGCGGCGCTGCTGGTTGCATCGGGCGTCCGCCCGGGTGAGGCCGTCGCCTGTCAGATGGCGAACCGCGCGGAGTTCGTTGCGATCACGATCGGGACGCTGCTCGCCGGTGCGGTGTGCTGTCCGCTGATGCCGATCTTCCGGGAACGGGAGCTCGGTTACATGCTGGGCCGGGCGCGAGTGCGCGTGCTTTTCATCATGGATCGGTATCACGGCCGCGACCCGCTGGCCGAGGTATCGTCCATCGAGTCGCAGGTGCCGTCGCTCGAGATTGTGTTTGTGCTGGCGGCCGACGGCTCGGATGGCCGCGCGCGTGGGGACGCGCTTGCGCACGACGGACGCGTGCGGCACGTGTGGCTGCAGGCGGCGCAGTGGGATGCGAAGGATCAAGCCTCTCACATTACTGCGGCGAGGGTGGAGTCCACCGCGCTCGCGCAGCTCCTTTTCACCTCGGGGACCACGGGAGAGCCGAAGGGCGTGTTGCACCGGGCCGACGTGCTCGATCTGGCAGTGCGGATGCAGATCGATCATCTCGGGCTCACCGCGGCGGACCGCATCTATATCCCTTCGCCGCTCGCCCACCAGACGGGCTTTCTCTACGGCATGTGGCTGGCGCTGCGGCTCGGCGTACCGCAGATACTCCAGGAGTCGTGGGAGCCCAGGCTCGCGCTGGCGGTGCTCGAGGAATGGAGCGGAACCTTCGTGCAGGCGGCGACGCCATTTCTGGCGGATCTCGTCCAGGCGGTGGAGGAGCGCGGGGGCGCGAGCGAAGGAGCCAAGCCTTGCAGCCTGCGCCTGTTCGTGGCCACCGGCACGACCGTGCCGCGGGCGCTCGCCGCGCGAGCGAGCCGTGTGTTGGGAACCCGGGTTTGCGGCGCATTCGGTACGACGGAGGGCTGTCTCGCGACTCTCGGATCACCGGCCGATTCGCCGGAAAAGGCGTGCGGCACGGATGGCCGTCCGCTTGCCGGAATCGAGGTACGGACCTGCGACGAGGCGGGTTGGAAGCTGCCGGCGGGTGTCGAAGGCCAGCTGCAGACGCGCTCGCCGACGATGTTCCAGGGTTATCTCGAGCGGCCCGATTGGACCGCGGCCGCCTACACCGATGATGGGTGGTACCGCACGGGCGACCTGGCCATGATCGATGCGGAGGGGTACCTGCGCCTGACCGGGAGGCTGAAGGATGTCGTCAACCGCGGCGGCGAGAAGATTCCGGTCGTGGAGATCGAGCAACTGCTGCACGAGCACGAGGCGGTGCGCGAAGTGGCGATCGTCGGCATGCCGGACGCGCGGCTCGGGGAGCGCGCCTGCGCATTCATCGTGATGCGTCAGTCACGATCCGATCCGGCCGGGGAAGCGGGGGATGCCACGGCACTGCTCGACCTGCCGGCCGTACAGGCATTTCTCGACCGCAGGCGTGTGGCGAAGCAGTACTGGCCGGAGCACGTCGAGATCGTGGCAGAGCTGCCGAAGACGCCGTCGGGCAAGGTTCGCAAGTATCTGCTGCGCGAGCGCGCCAAGAAACTGACCAGCGAATCGACTGCGGAATCGACCATGGCGTTGAGCACGGGGGTGGGAGTATGACGAGTACTGGCACTGGGGCCGAGTTCGAGTTGCTGCGGGCGGGTGTCGAGAAGTACGTGCGCGGTCCTGCCGAGCGCTGGGCGGAGCAGATCGAGCGGGACCGACAGGTGCCGCCGCAGGTGTGGGCGCAGCTGCGCGAGCTGGGTTATCTCAGCCTGGCGGCACCCGCCTCTCTCGGTGGGCGGGGACTTTCGTTCAGCCGTTATCTCGAGCTAATGGAGCTCTTCGGCATGGCGCATGCCGCGGTGCGCATGATCGTGCACGTGGTCAACGGCATCTGGCGCGCGCTCGACCGCCATGCGACCGAGGAGCAGCGCCGCCGGTTCGTGCGGCCTTGCGTGGCGGGGGAGCTCAAGGTGGCTTTCGCGCTCACCGAGCCTGGCGCCGGCACCGGTGCGGACCTGCGCTGCTCGCTCACCCGCGAGGGTGATCGCTACCTGCTAACGGGCGAGAAGCACATGATCACTTTCGGCTCCATCTGCGATTACTGGTTGCTGTTCGCCCGGATGGCCGGTACCGCCGGAGCGGAAGGGACGGTGGCCCTCCTCGTGCCGCGCGATGTGGCCAACACGCAGGTCGAGGTCATGCCGGAATCCATGGGCGTGCGCGGCAGCGACCATGCGCGCATGCGATTCGAGCGGGCGCCTGTGTCCGTCGCCAACCGCCTGGGCGAGGAGGGGCAGGGCCTCGAAATCGCGCTCGGCGGCTTCCTCGCGCCGAGCCGTATCTCGGTGGCGATGAGCTGCGTGGGACTCGCACGCCGCGCGCTCGATCTCGCCATCGAGCGCTCCCGCAGACGCGAGACCTTCGGCAAGCCGCTCTGGCGCCGCCAGGCGATCGCCTTCATGATCGCCGACATGGCGACCGAGCTCGAAGCTGCCCGCCGGCTGGTGTTGCATGCGGCCGCGGAATGGGAGCGCTCCGGCGCGCAGGCGGACATGCTCTCCTCCATGTCGAAGCTCTTCGCGGTCTCCATGCTGCAGCGCGTCACCGACGGGGCGCTGCAGGTCCACGGCGGGATCGGCTACTGGCAGCCGCACCCGATCGAGCGGGTCTACCGCGATGCGCGCGCGCAGCGCTTCGAGGAAGGCACCAACGAGATCCAGAAGACCGTCATCGCACGGGAGATATTCAAAGGGGGGCGCACATCATGACAGAGCCTCGCACCCAGTCATCGGGAGCCCGCTTCGCGGACAAGGTCGCGCTGATCACCGGCGGCACCCGCGGTATCGGCAAAGCGCTGGCCCTGACACTCGCGCGCCAGGGGGCCGCGCTCGTGCTCAACTACAGGCGCAACGAAGAGGCGGCGCAGGCGGCGCTGGCCGACATCGAGGCGCTCGGGGTGCAAGTCAGCGTCTTCCGGGCGGACCTCGAGGAGCCGGCGCAGATCGATATGCTCTTCGAGCACGTCGGCAAGCGGCACGGCCGGCTCGACTTCTTCATCTCCAATGCGGCCGCGAGCGCATTCAAGCGGATCGCCGATCTCAACGCGCGCAACCTCGACCGCACCTTCGCGCTCAACGTGCGCGCTTTCGTGCTCGGCGCGATCCGCGCGCTGCCGCTGATGAAGGATGGCGGCCGCATCGTCGCGCTCTCGAGCTATGGGAGCGGCCGCGCCTATCCGACCTACGCCAACCTGGGGGCGGCGAAGGCGGCGATCGAGGCCTGGGTGCGCTACATGGCGCTGGAGTTCGGGCCGCAGGGCATCAGTGTCAACGCGGTGAGCGGCGGGCTCATCGATACCGACTCGCTCGAATTTTTCTACAAAGTTCCCGGTATCCCTCCCATGGAGAGCGTCCTCTCCAAGCTGCCGCGGGCGCGGCGCGGCAAAGTGGAGGAGATGGCCGAAGCGGTGGCGTTCCTGCTGTCGCCGGAGGCGGAGTACATCACCGGGCAGACGATTGCGGTCGACGGCGGCCTGTCGGTGATTGCGCCGCCTTTCTACGCGGACGCGACTGCGCCGCTGGCATGAGGGCCACCTGCGGTGGCGGGGCACCTTCTCTCGGGGTCGACTGCCGGCCCATGGGGGGCTGAGGTGCCCCCGATGTGCTGGCGGCCGGGCCGGATCGGCAGCCTCGAGCTGCCGCATCGCATCGTCATGGGCGCGATGCACCTGGGTATCGAGTCGCAGCCGCACGGGGAAGCGCTCGCGGCGTTCTATGCGGAGCGCGCCCAGGGAGGCGCGGCGCTCATCATTACCGGCGGGTCGGCTGTCAGCCGGGTGGGCGCCGGCGGCAGACATTACAGCTTCATCAACGAGCCGGCGGATGAGGTGAAGCTGCGATGCGTGGCCGATACGGTCCATCATGCGGGCGGCCGGATCGCGCTGCAGCTTTTCCATGCCGGCCGCTATGCCTTCGAGCGCAGCTTCGGGCTGCAGCCGGTCGCGCCTTCCGCGGTGCCCTCGCGCTTCTCGAGGTCAACACCACGCGCGATGACGGCCGATGACATCGCGCTGACGCTGGAGGATTTCGCCGGCGGCGCGCGCCGGGCACGCGAGCTCGGCTTCGATGCCGTCGAGCTCATGGGCTCGGAGGGCTATCTGCTCAACCAGTTCCTCTCGCCGCTCACCAATGTGCGCGATGACGAATGGGGCGGAGACTTCGCGCGGCGCACGAACTTTCCGCTCGCGGTGCTCCGCCGTGTGCGGGAGGCTGTCGGTGAGGACTTCCCTGTCATCTATCGCCTCTCGGGCGCGGATCTGATGCCGGGCTCGAGCACGGACGAGGAGACTGCCGCGTTCGCGAGCCTGCTCGGCGCCGCCGGCGCCGACGCGCTCGATGTCGGTATCGGCTGGCACGAGTCGCAGATCCCAACAGTGCCGTACACCGTCTCGCCGGGGGCGTGGGCGGGCTGCGCGGCACGGATCAAGGAGGCCGTGGGTCGCGTGCCGGTGATCGCCAGCACCCGCATTCACACTCAGGAGCTCGCGCAGCGGGTGCTCGAGCAGGCGCGGGTGGACTTCGTCTCGCTCGCGCGACCCTTCCTTGCGGATCCCATGATCGTCGCCAAGTGGCGCGCCGGCCAATCCGATCGGGTGAATCTCTGTCTCGCCTGCAATCAGGCTTGTATCGATCGCTCGTTGTCCGACGAAGCCGTCTCCTGCATGGTCAATCCCAGGGCGGCAAGGGAGCTGGAGTTTCGCGAGTCGGCTACCACGCTGCGGTGGGGTCGGGCCGCGCAGGGCGCTCAGGGCGCGACTGGGCTGGGTTGGGTCGCCGTGGTCGGGGGCGGACCTGCGGGGCTGGAGGCGGCCCGCGTGCTCGGGGAGGCTGGACTGCGCGTCGTGCTCTTCGAGGCGGAGCTGGAGATTGGCGGACAATTCCGCCTGGCGAGCAAGGTGCCCGGAAAGGCCGATTACGGGCGCACGGTCGCGTACTTTGCCGGCGAGCTCGGTCGGCTGGGGGTTGAGATCCGCACGGGGCGACCGATCGACGTCGGGTCTCTGGAGGAGCTCGCGGACGCCGAGGCGGTCATCCTCGCTACGGGCGTGCGCCCGCGCAACCCTGACCTGCCCGGCATGGAGTTGCCGCACGTTCGGTCCTACTCGCAGGCGTTGCTCGAGGCGGCCGGCGGCGGTGTGCCGGTGGCTATCATCGGGGCCGGTGGCATCGGCGTTGATGTCGCGCACTTCTTCAGCCGCGCCGGTTGCCGGGTGACGCTGATGTGCCGGGGAGGACGCATCGGCGAGCACATCGGCCGCTCCACTCGGTGGGTCCTGCTGCAGGAGCTGCGAGAGCAGGGAGTCGAAATGCTGACGGGGGTAACCTACGAGCGGATCGCCGCGGAGGGTGTCCTGATCCGCGATGCTGAGGGGCGTAGCCGCCTGATTGCAGCCGGACGCGTGATCATCGCCGCCGGCCAGGAGCCGCACGATCGGCTGAGCGCAGCCCTGCAGCGCGCCGGACGCCCGTTCCGGGTGGTGGGCGGGGCGCGCACGGCCGGCGAGCTCGATGCGGTGCGCGCCTTCAGGGAGGGGGCGCTGGCCGCGCACGCTTTGGTGCGAGAGGGGGTCTGAGAAGCACAGGGACGTGCCGGCCGCCATGGATGGCGGAGCCGCGAGCAAAAACCACGCTTTTTGCTCGCGGCGCGCTGGGCCGGGTAGGATGCCCGAATACAGCGCTTGGAAGAGTTTCGGCTTGCTGCCCGAGAATGCCTCGATAGCCCAGAAGACCGCGCGTTACGTGCTCATCGGCGCGCTGGTGCTCGCCGGCGCCTGGATGCTGCGGCATTTCATCCCGGCGCTCTGCTGGGCGGTGGTGCTGGCGATCGCCACCTCTTCGATCTACGACCACTGGCTG
>DASVWT010000310.1:0-3724 GCA_036393055.1 Steroidobacteraceae bacterium | reverse complement strand
CATCGTTGCGGCGCGCACGCCCTTGATGTCCGGGTTCTGCTGCAGCAGTACGAAGAGCTCGAGCAGCGCCGAGGGGGTGCGCGCGAATACGTCCTCGCTCACCGCCTCGAGCGAGCCGTTGCGCACCTGGAAGCGGGCGTTGAGCGGCCGCGGCGGCTCGCTCTCGCTCTGCAGCGCCTCGCGGAAGAGCTGCAGCAACAGCTCGTTGAGCAGGGTGACGTCCTTGACCGTGCGGTAGTAGCGCTGCATGAGCTGCTCCACCGCCAGCGTGTAGGAAGCGTCCTCGTAGCCGAAGGTCTGCGCGAGCTTCAGCTGATGGTCGAAGAGCAGGCGGTCCTCGCGCCGCCCGGTGAGTACGTGCAGGCCGAAGCGCACTTTCCAGAGGAAGGACTGCGCCTGCTTCAGGCGCCGCAGCTCCGCCAGGGTCAGGAAGCTGTTGGTGGCGAGCCCGTCGAGGGTGTCGGAGCCGAAGCGGCGCTTGGCCACCCAGGCGATGGTCTGGATGTCGCGCAGCCCACCGGGGCTGGTCTTGACGTTGGGCTCCAGGTTGAAGGCGGTGTCGTTCGCCTTCAGGTGACGCTCGGCCTGCTCGCGCACCTTGGCATCGAAGAACTCCTTCACGGGCCAGAGCCGATCCGGAGCCAGAGCCCGCTGCATGTCGGCGAGGAGCGCGGCGTTTCCGGAGAGCAGGCGCGCCTCGAGCAATGTCGTCATGACGCTGACGTCGGCGAGGCTTTCCGCCGCGCATTCCTCGATCGTACGGACGCTGTGGCCGACCTCGAGGCCGATGTCCCACAGGAAAGCCAGCAGGCGCTCGATCGCTCCTCGCTCCGCGGCGTCCGGCGTGCGCGGCACGAGCAGCAGGATGTCGATATCGGAGCACAGATGCAGCTCGCCACGGCCATAGCCGCCCACCGCGACCAGTGCCCAGGAGATCATCGAGGCGATCGAGTGCGTGCGCCAAGACTCCCGCAGCACCACATCGACCAGCGCCGCGCGCGCGTGGACCAGGGTCTCTACCGGCTCATCGGCGAGGAAGCGGGCCTTCAGCTCCTCGTGCGCCTGGCGAAGCAACTCCCGCCAGGCAGCCGGTGAGCCCTGTGTCTCGGCGAGAAGCGCCGGCAGGCGCTGCAGCCACGGCCACCCGGGATCGGCGGGCGGGGCGGGGAGCGCGTCCTCGAGGAGATCGACGTCCCCGGCGGCCATCATCGCGACTCAGTGCGCCCGCCGGTCGGCGGATCCCAGCGTGAGCACCTCGTGACCCTGATCGGTAACCAACACCGTGTGCTCCCACTGGGCCGAGAGCGAGTGATCCTTGGTGATGACGGTCCAGCCGTCGGGTAGGAGGCGCACGTGGCGCTTGCCGGCGTTGACCATCGGCTCCACGGTGAAGGTCATCCCGGCCTTGAGCTCCAGGCCCGTGCCGGGCTCCCCATAATGCAGGACCTGCGGATCCTCGTGATAGATCCGCCCGATCCCGTGGCCGCAGTACTCGCGGACCACGGAATAATTGTTCTGCTCCACGAAGGTCTGGATGGCATGGCCAATGTCTCCCAGCCGTGCGCCGGGGTGCACCGTCTCGATGCCGCGCCACATGGCAGCGAGACACGTCTCGGCGAGCCGCTGCGCGTGCGGGGGAGGCTTGCCCACGAAGTACATGCGGCTGGTGTCGCCGTGAAAGCCGTCGCGAATGACGGTGACGTCTATGTTGACGATGTCCCCCGCCTTGAGGCGCTTGTCATTCGGGATACCGTGGCAGACGACGTGATTAACCGACGTGCAGATGGTCTTCGGGAACCCGCGGTAGTTCACGTTCGCAGGCACGGCCTTCTGCACGTTGACGATGTACTCGTTGCAGATGCGGTCGAGCTCCTCCGTGGTCACCCCGGGCACCACGTACTCGCCGATCATGTCGAGCACATCGGCGGCGAGGCGGCCGGCGATGCGCATCTTCTCCTGCTCTTCCGGGGTTTTGATCGTTACGTGCATGGTGTCTCGATTCATGGTATAAAGCGCGGCCTTTTTTGGCAATTCTCGGCGATTAAACACCACACGCGTATCGATATACCCGTCGGCTGGGTGCCCCTGAAGCGAGCTTCGGGGGTGGCTGCGGGGATGCGCGGAGGCTCAACCCAAACAGGAGATTCTTCATGTCCGGCGTGTCCATGCGACAGATGCTGGAAGCGGGTGTCCATTTTGGACATCAGACCCGCTTCTGGAACCCGAAGATGGCGCCTTTCATCTTCGGCGAGCGTAACAAGATCCACATCATCAATCTCGAGAAGACGCAGCCGCTCTATGCGGAGGCGGCTCAGTTCATCAAGGGCGTGGTCGCCGACGGCGGCCGGGTGCTCTTCGTGGGCACCAAGCGCTCCGCGCGCGAGGCCATACAGAAAGAGGCCGAGCGCTCCACCCAGCCCTACGTCAACCAGCGGTGGCTGGGGGGCATGCTGACGAACTTCAAGACCATCCGCCAGTCGATCAAGCGCCTGGGCGAGATCACCGAGCTCGCCACCTCGGGCGCGCTCGAGAAGCGCGGCAAGAAAGAGGCGACTCAGCTTCGCCGCGAGATGGAAAAGCTCGAAAGGAGCCTCGGCGGCATCAAGAACATGGAGTCGCTGCCGGACGTGCTCTTCGTCGTCGATGTCGGTCACGAGAAGATCGCGGTCGATGAGGCACGCAAGCTCGGCATTCCGGTGGTGGCGATCGTCGACACCAATTGCTCCCCTGACGGCATCGACTACGTGATCCCGGGCAACGACGATGCGATGCGGGCCATCCAGCTCTACGCCGCCGGTGTCGCGGACGCCGTGCTCGAGGGCAAGGAGGCCGTGCCCGCGGTAGCCGTGGGCGAGGACGAGTTCGTGGAACTCGACGAGGCCGGCAATCCCCGGCGCAAGTCCGCGCGGGGCCGGCAGAGGCCTGCCGCCACGGTGCGCAACAAGAAGGCGCCCCCGCGCCGCCGTCCCGCGCCGGCCAAGGCGCCGGCCGTTGCCGGCGCTCCCGAGGAACTCCCGGCTGAGGAGGACGATCTGGAAGGGGAGGAAGTGCCGGAGGTGGCCGCTTCCGGCGGCACCGGTGAGAAGGCCGGTGTTGCGGCACGGCGTCCGGGCGGCACTGGCGCGGGCCGGCGCGCACCTCGTGCGCCGTCGCGCACGGGCCGCGGGGACTGACGGGAATCACTGATGAGCATCACAGCAGATACGGTCAAGCAGCTGCGCGAGCGCACCGGCGCGGGCATGATGGAGTGCAAGAAGGCCCTGGTGGAGACCGGGGGCGACCTCGATGCGGCCGCGGAGCTCATGCGCAAGCAGGGCCTCGCCAAGGCCGACAAGAAGGCGACCCGCATAGCCGCCGAGGGTGTCATTGCGGTCGAGCGCGCCGCCGATGGCCTGGCAGCTGCCATGGTCGAGGTCAACTGCGAGACCGACTTCGTAGCCCGCGGCGATGACTTCCGGGCCTTCGCCAAGGCCGTGGCCAGCCGCGCCGTGGCGGAGCGTCCGCAAACCCTCGATGCGCTGCTGCAGGTCAGGCTCGACGGTGCCGAGACCATCGAGGAGCGCAGGCGCTCGCTCGTGGCCAAGATCGGGGAGAACATCGGCGTGCGGCGCCTCGCCGTGCTCGAGACGCCGCAGCACCTGGGCGCCTACACCCACGGCACGCGCATCGGGGTGCTGATTGCGGTGAAGGGCGGGGACGCGCAGCTCGCGCACGACCTCGCCAT
>DASVWT010000309.1:0-6611 GCA_036393055.1 Steroidobacteraceae bacterium | reverse complement strand
AACGAGTCTGCTGCCGTCCTCCGGGAGGTCGAGGCGGGACGAACCTTCGTCTTGACCCGCAACGGTACACCGGTGGCGGAGTTACGGCCCATTCGGCCGCGGCGGTTTGTGCCGCGGGCGAGGATCGCCGATGCGGCCGGGCGGGCTCCACGTGTCGACGCTCGTCAATTCCGCGCCGATCTGGATGCCGTGAGCGATCAGCGAATCGATGACTGAGCCGACCCGAGGACTGCTCGATACCTCAGTGGTGATCGATCACGACGTGATCGATCCCGAGTCACTTCCCGATGAGTCCGCCATCGCAGCCATCACTCTCGCGGAGTTGGCTGCCGGTCCTCATGCTACGGACAAAAGTGACGAACGTGCGCGGCGACAGGACCGGCTGCAATGGGCGACGGCGACCTGGGATCCAATACCTTTCGATGAAGAGGGGGCGCGGCTATACGGCCGCATGTTCGCGGCAGCCAGAGCTGCCGGGCAATCCAGCCGCTCGCGCCTTGCCGACTTGCTGATTGCCGCTACGGCTGCTGCGAGCAACCTGCCTCTCTACACTCGCAATCCGGATGATTTTCAGGCGTTGACGGGAATCGTCAAAGTCATCGCGATTTGATCCCGATGCGATCGATGGCGCGGGCGAGCTCGGCCGCAGGCTGCGACTGCGCGCCCGCCGCGAAGCCGAGATCGTGCAGCAGCCCATCCTTGAGGCCGTAGATCCAGCCGTGCACGGTGAGAGTCTGGCCTCGCTGCCAGGCGTCCTGCACGATGGTCGTGCGGCAGACGTTGTGCGCCTGCTCCAGCACGTTTAGCTCGCACAGCCGGTCGGCGCGCACGTCGGAATCGCTTACCCGCTCGAGCAGCGTGTGGCGGTGCTCCGCCAGATCCTGGATGTGCCGCAGCCAGTTGTCGATCAGGCCGAGGGGCGTGCCCTTGCAGGCGGCCGCGATGCCGCCGCAGCCGTAGTGGCCGCAGACGATCACGTGCTCGACCCGCAGCACATCGACGGCGAATTGCAGGACCGACAGGCAATTGAGGTCCGTGTGCACCACGAGGTTCGCGATGTTGCGGTGCACGAAGACCTCGCCGGGGGCGAGGCCGAGGATCTGATTCGCGGGCACGCGGCTGTCGGCACAGCCGATCCAGAAATACTTCGGCGCCTGCTGCGCCGCGAGCCGCGGGAAGAATGCGGGGTCGGCCCGGGCCGTCTCCTGCGCCCAGCTGCGGTTGTTGGCCAAAAGCTCGTCGATTGCGGGTTTTGAGGGCTGTTGGGTCATGAGTTCCGGCCGGATGCGTGCACGTGGGAGCCGGGCATTGTACTACCGTCGCGGCGATGTCCCAGCCGTGGGTAGTGGGTCAGCCGCGCATGCCGCTCGGACGCCCCAGGCGCGGATTTGCTATTCTTGGCGGCTATGCTGCAGAAAATCACCGATACCATCGAGACGCACAAGTGGCTCTGGTACAGCATCCTGGGTGCGCTCGCGCTGGTCTTCGCCGCGTGGGGCGCCTATGGCATCGTCAACCTCAATTTCAGCACCTCGAGCTATGCCGCCGAGGCGGGGGGCCAGACGATCTCGCTCGACCAGGCCCATAACGCCTGGATGCGGGAGCAGAGCCAGCTGCAGCAGCAGTACGGCGGCAATATCCCCCCCGCGGTGCAAAAGAGCGCCCAGGACCAGGTGCTCGAGAGCCTGATCGGCGACGCGCTGGTCTCGGAGCAGACCGAGAAGCTCGGCTATCGCGTCAGCGAGCCGGAGCTCCTCGCTGCCATCCGTGCGGAGCCCGCGTTCCAGGTGAACGGGCAATACTCACCCGATGTGGCCAAGGAGGTCCTGGCCGCCAACCGCCTCTCGCTCGATCAGTACCAGGACGAGAAGCGCAGCGACCTCAGGCGCCTGCAGCTGCTCGACGGCATCGCCTCCTCGGACTTCGTGACGCCCGCGGAGGCCAACCGCGCGCAGGCGCTGCGCGACGAGGAGCGCGAGATCCAGTACGCAATCCTTCCGGCGGATGCCTACAAGAGCGACACGCCGATCCAGGCGGATGCCATCGCGGCTTACTACAAGGCCCATCAGGCCGATTACCTCGTCCCGGAGTCGGTGGACCTGCGCTACGCGCAGCTCACCCTGTCGCAGGTGGCGAGCACCGAGACGGTGTCGGACGCAGACGTGCAGCAGGCCTACGACAAGGAAAAGAGCCGCTTCGTCGAGCCGGAGCGGCGCGAGGCCAGCCACATCCTCATTCCCTTCGGCAAGGATCCGGCGGCGGCCCTCAAGCAGGCGGACAAAGTCCTCGCGCTGGCCAAGTCGGGCCAGAATTTCGCGGCGCTCGCCAAGAAGTACTCGCAGGACCCGGGATCCGCGCAGAACGGCGGCAGCCTCGGCTGGATGGATCGCAGCGGCTTCGTGGCGCCGTTCGCGGATGCGCTGTTCGGGATCAAGGCGGTCGGCGACATCGTGGGTCCCGTGAAGACCCAGTACGGCTACCACATCATCCGGCTCGATGGGATCCAGCCCGCAAGGACCAAGACGCTGGCGGAGGCGCGTCCGGAGCTCGAGGCGCAGCTCAAGCAGCGCGCGGCCACCAATAGCTTCGGTGACGTCGAGGACAAGCTGCAGGGCCGGATGCAGGATCCGGGCGTCAGCCTCGACAGCTTGGCGAAGGAATACAACCTGACGACCGGAGAGGTGCCGCAGTTCCTGCTGGGCGCCGGAGGCGCGCCGCTCGGCAAGGCCAAGCCGCTGCAGGGCCAGGTCTTCGGGGGCAGCGCCATTGCGGACAACACGCTCGGCGGGCCGGTGATCCTCGACAACGACAAGATGGTGATCTTCGAAGTGATCGCCCGCCATCCACAGCACGTCAAGCCGCTCGCGGACGTTCGCGACAATATCGTCGCGGCACTGCAGAAGCAGCATGAGTCAGACGCAGCCCTTGCGGCTGCGAAAGCTGCGCGCGCACAGCTGCAGTCAGGTACGTCTTTCGATCAGGTCGCCAAGAGCCTCAAAGTCAGCGTCGAGCCACCAAAGTTCGTGGGGCGCGGCGATCCGTCCGTCCCGGCGGAGGTGCTCTCCGTGGCATTCGACTCGGCGAAGCCCGTCCACGGTCCCGTTTATGACGCCGTGACCCTGCAGAATGGCGGTGCCGCGCTGATCGCGGTCACCCAGATCCGCAGCGGTGGGCAGAGCGACAAGTACCTCGAGCAGGCCCTCGAGCAGGAGCAGCTGCAGCGCCAGGGCGACGCTGCCGCGTTGGCTTATATCGCGCAGCTGCGCGCCACATCGAAAGTGCGCAAGAATCCGGACGCGTTCCAGTAACTTCAACCGGCCGCTTGTGTCGGACCCGCGCCTGGAAGGCAAATCGGGCCCAGCGTGATCCCGCCGCGCGCGGCCGGGCGTCGGCGGGCGGGCCGCACGCGCTCCCAACGCTTGTAGTCCCAGACGGAGTAGATCCCGTCGGAGTGCATGTGATGGGTGCCGTTGATCCCCGGCAGGAAGCCCGGCGTGATGCGGCAGATCGCTTCCTCCGTGTAATGATCGAGGTCGAGGCGAGTGATCCGCATGAGATTCGCCGCCGCGCCGTATGATCCGAACCCCTCCGACTGACACACGCGCACCAGGCCGCCATCGGTGCGCAGCAAGCCGCCGTTGCGCGCGAATTCCGGGTCGATGAGCACCGGATTGCGGCGGTGGGGCTCCCATTCCCCCGAGAGCGGATCCGCGGCGCGGAAGAGATGCAGCTCCGTGCGCTGCTCGACGGGCGGCGCGTAGCTCAGGTTGGCGAGCAGCCACCAGAGTCCTTCGTGGCAGAAGATCATGCAGTCGACCGCCGAGACATCGCGCATCGCCACACATTCCAGGCGCCACTCGAGCGGAAAGCCCACGCAGCGATAGATCCGTATCTGCCGCGCCGCGCTCGATTCCGGGCACATGAAGAGACTGCCGTCATGCTCGAAGAGGAAGGGGAAGGAGAGATGGAAATCCTCCTCCACCGCGATCCCGAGCTCTTTCGGGCCCGGCTCCTCCAGCTCGAAAACGCTGATATGGGCCTTGCCCGTGCGATAGACGTAGTTTTCGACGAAGAGGCATGTTCGTCCGCCGCGCGTCGCGACGAAGGGGTCGGCGAGGAAGCGTCCCGGTGGCGTCGCAATGCGGCGGCCGCGCCAGAGTGCGGCATTCGGCCAGTCGCACTTCAGGTAGCAGACACCCCAGCGCTCTTTGTGCTCGAGCGCCTGGCGCACGCGTCCGGCAAGCGAGCGGGCGGCCCGCTTCAGCAGGTAACGGGCGAGCTGCCGCGCACTGGGTGCCACATAGAGCCGGCTGGCGTACGGCACATGAGGCTCGGGCTGGGGCAGAGCGCCGGCGGCCGCGATGCGCTGCAGCAGCGCCCGCAAATGAAACCAGGACTTCTCGTAGAGGAGGGCGCAATTCAACAGGTGCGAGCGTTGTGTCGGCACGAAGCCGCGCAGGATGACATCGCCGCCGTCGAGCTCCTCCGTGAGCCGCTGGACCACGAACCCGGTCTTGCTCCAGCCGTGGTAGACCTCCCAGAAGCCAGGCGGGCCGCCGCGGTTGATGCGGTTATCGCCGTGGTGGAAGGAGAGGATCCCCAGCCGTGCGGCCGCGAGGATGTCACCGCGGAGGATCCCGGAGCCGCAGCGCAGCAGGAGGTCGAATCGCTCCTGCCGGATCCTCTCGAGGTCCCCCTCGCCGAAGCGGTGCACGAAGCCCGAGGGGGACACCAGCGGGTTGACGAAGATGCGGCCGGGCACTGTCGCATCGACTGCGAATGTCGCATTCGAGTCCCGGTATGCCTGCAGCGCCTCGACCTGGCGCTGCTCGATATGGTCCTTCAGCCGCCACAGCAGCAGCGCCGTGAGCTCGGCCGGTGACTTGCGGAGGATCTTCGCCCAGAGCGGCCGGCGCGCCCGCGCGGGCCGCTGTTGCACGATGAGGTGGGTGACCTGGATGTCGCCTGTCGATCGGGCCCACTGCACGAGATCGTGGGTCTGCTTCGTCAGGCGCTCGCCGTCGACGACGAGGCCGATCTTCAATGCCGACATCAGCGCGCCTCCCCAAACGCAACCAACATCGGCCCAAAAACGCGCCAGCTCTGGCGGGTGTTCCGTGCGCCGGCGGGAAAGCGCGCGGCGCGGAGCGCCACGCCCCGGCTCACGCCTGGAGTGTCAGCTCTCCGCTTCCTGTGCGAAGCTCATCCCCACCGTGTTGAAGCCGCTGTCGACGTAGAGGATCTCGCCGGTGATGCCCGCCGCCAGGTCGGAGCAGAGGAACGCTGCGGCGTTGCCGACGTCTTCCGGGGTGACGTTGCGTCTGAGGGGCGCCACGTCGGCGACCCGGCTCAGCATCTTGCGAAAGCCCGGGATCCCGGCCGCAGCCAGCGTCTTGATCGGGCCTGCGGAAATGCCGTTGATGCGTATTCCCCGCGGACCCAGATCGGCCGCGAGGAAGCGGACGTTGGCCTCGAGGCTCGCCTTGGCCAGTCCCATGACGTTGTAGCTCGGAATGGAGCGGACTGCGCCGAGATAGGACAACGTCAGCAGGGCCCCCGAGCGGCCTGCCATCAGCGGGGCCGCGCCGCGGGCCAGGGCGGTGAGGCTGTAGCTGGATACGTCATGGGCGATGCGGAAGGCATCGCGGCTCGTGCTCTCCACGAAGCCGCCGGTGAGCGCCTCGCGGGGCGCGAATGCCACGGCGTGGATCACGATGTCGAGGCTGCCCCACTCGCGCTTCAGCAGATCGAACGCGGCGTCGATCTGACCGTCGACGGTCACGTCCAGGGGCATCGTGAGCCGTGAGCCGACCGACTGGGCAAGCGGCTCGACGCGCTCTTTCATCTTGTCGTTGACGTAGGAGAAGGCGAGCTCGGCGCCCTCGCGATGCATGGCCTGGGCGATGCCCCATGCGATCGAGCGGTCGGTCGCTACACCGACGATGAACGCGCGCTTACCTGAGAGAAATCCCATGCCAGAGCCTGCCTGCAATGAGGGGGACCGAGAAGTTTAGACGAATCGGGCGCGGCGGGTAGGGCCGTCCATGGCGGCAGGGCACCCTGCCCGGCCCGTCCGGGGCCGGGCGTTCGCGCGGATCGAGGACACGTTAAGTGTCCTCGATAAAAGCACCGCGCTCACCCGCCGGAGGCCAGCCGGATGGTGAGCTTCTGGCCGGCCAGGATGTGGGCGCGTGAGCCCATGGCGTTCCAGGCGAGAATCTGCGCGACCCGCACCTGGAAGAGCTTCGCGATCCGCCACAGGGTATCGCCCGAGCGGACCGTGTAGACGACGCGGCGGGCGCTGGATTGCGAGGCGGACGAGGCGTGCCGCGAGTAGTGCCGGTAGTGGTGTCGCGAGTGCCTGGAGGCGGGCGCCATCGCCACGAGACGAAGCCGCTGTCCGGGATGCAGTGTCTGTCCTGGCGTGAGCCCATTGAGACGGGCGAGTGTATGGACGTTCATGCCGTGCCGGCGTGCGATAGCCCACAGCGAGTCGCCTCTGCGCACGACCTGGAAGCGGAAGTGTCGCGTCCAGCGATAGCGGCCATCGACCCGCTCCGCGGCAAGCTTCACGTTTTCCGGCAGGGTGTAGACCGTCGCCGGGACCTCCA
>DASVWT010000308.1:0-73202 GCA_036393055.1 Steroidobacteraceae bacterium | reverse complement strand
ATGTCTGACGGGGTGACATAACGAGTCGTCCGGCCAATGTGCGGCAACTCACGGAACCGCCGCGGAGCCGCCGCTATCCTGCGGCGCATTTCGAGGGAGAAAGACGTGGGGAAGTCACCGCACGACAATGCGGCACGCCAGCCGGCGGCCGACGATCCAACAGTCGAGCTCGATATCCTGGAGCAGACGATCACGATCGAGGGCGCACGGACTCTGCGCCACGATGCGCACGGCCTCGGCCCCGCGCCGATCCCTCGGGCCTGGATCCGCGAAGGCAATCCGGTTGCGCGCAACAAGCGCCTCGCCGGCAGCAGCGATGATATGGCCGGCACCTACATGTGGGATTGCACGGCCGGCCGGTTCGACTGGCTCTACGACACCGATGAAGTCATCCACGTGTTGGAAGGCTCCGTCATCATCGAGGACACTGATGGGACCCGCAGGCGATTGCAGGCGGGCGACACCTTCCTCTTCCCCGCGGGCTCCCGCTATCACTGGACGGTCGCCGACTACATCCGCAAGGTGGCCTTCCTGCACTCGCCGCTGTCGCGGGAGATGCGGATCATCCGGGGAATCCTCGAGCGCCTGAAAGCGCCGTTCCGGCGAAAGCCTGCCAGTGCGCCAGCCTGGGGCGACCGATCCTGATCCTCTGCTGAGGCTCAGGTCACGCGCACGTGGATGTTGCGGTACTTGTCGTCATAGAAGGCCACCCTGTCCTTGAGCGCCTGGTGCTCATCGAAAGGCTCTTCATAGGTCCATACCGCGTCATCGAGCTTACCGCCGTTGCCGGCCCCGTCCATTGAGAGATTGAAGTAGTGCGCGGTGCCCTTGAATGGGCACTCGCTGGTGCTGGCCGTGCGCTGCAGCTTGTCCATGGTGACATCGCCGCGCGGGAAGTAATACCTGGCCGGGCTGCCGTCCTCATCGACACGGATCGCATCGCGTGAATCGGCGATCACCTGTCCATTGAGCTCGACCGTGACGCGCTCACCGACCGGCGTCTCGCGCACCTTGTGCTCGGGCCACTTCTGGTGTCCGGGTGACTTGCTCATGTGGGCTCCATCGGCAATGGGGGAGGAAATCGTAGCCGAGCCGCCGAGCATGCCTCGTGCCCGACCAGCGCCACCCTTTAGTCAAGCAGGGCGCGCGCCTGCTCGGCCCAGAAGAGCGCATCGACGTAGGCGGCGCGGATGAGGTGCGGCGCGAGGTTCGCATACACCGCGTGATCCCAGACGCCGCGCTCGTATGCGCGCGTGCACTGCAGCGCCGCGCCGAGCGGCCCTTCGCCGGCGACCAGAGCCCGGGCCACCGCGGGCGCGAGCGGCAATTCCTCCACGACCTTGCGGGTCGGGATCCCGAGCAGCGCATTGAGGAGGGAGAAGAGGCCGGTGATGAAGAACGCACCGGCATCGCGCGCGCCGCCGAGCTTGCCGAGCTGCTCGCACATGCGGCCGCGGGTCATGGCCTGCACGATGAGGCTGGGTGGCCGGTCATCGAGCCCCTGCAGGCAGAGCAGCCCGCACAGCTGGCGTAGCGTATCCAGGCCGAGGATGACGATGGCCTGGCGGATGGAGTCGATCTTGCGCGGCAGGTTGTAGTAGCTGGAATTGATGCAACGCAGCACCCTGTAGGAGAGTGACACGTCCTGGCTGAGGAGCCGCTCCACGTCATCGAGCGAATAGTCCTCGCTCTGCAGCGACGCGGCGAGGCGCAGCGCGCCCAGGCGGCTCACCGGCACCCGGCGAGCGCCGAAGGTCTCCGGCTGCTGCAGGAAGTTGCCCTGCAAGCCGTTGAAGCCCAGGGCGATGCAGCGCTCGAAGTCTTCCTTGCTCTCGACGTTCTCGGCGATGAGCTCCAGGCCCGCGGCTCGCAGATCCCTCGCGAGGCGCGCGAACTCATCGGCCGGAGGATGGGTGACCTCCAGCTTTACGATGTCTGCTACCTCCAGCAGCCGCGGGTCGCTGCCTTGCGGCGAGTAGTCATCCAGCGCGATGCGATGGCCACGGGTGCGCAGCGTCCGGATTCCCTGAAGGACCTGAGGAGTAGCGCGCACGTCCTCCAACACCTCGATCACGACGCGCGCGGCCTGCAGCGGCAGCTCCGGCGGCTTCGCCAGCAGCTCCTGCGGAAAGTTGATGTGCACCGGCAGTCCGCCCGCGAGGCGATCGAGGCCGATCTCGAGCGCCGCCCCTGCGATGACCTCCAGGGTAGCGCCGCCGGGATCGCTGATCTGCGCGCTGCGGCTCGAAGGAGATGCGCGATAGAGCAGCTCGTACGCCACGACGGCCATGGAGGCGTCGTAGATGGGCTGCCGTGCCACGAAGACTTCGGGACGCACGGGGCTCACCGGACTCACTGAGTCGCCCGGACGCCTATGGTGACCCACGAGTCCGGCTGTGGCTGGCCTTGCCAGCTAAGGCCCTCGATCGTGAGCTGATAGTCGCCCGGGCCGAGCGCGGTGCTGTTGAGGGCGATCCTGAGATTACCGTCGGAGTCTTTGGCGAGGTGGTCGATGATGCCCACGCGGCCCTGGTTGATGCGGTCGATGGTGATGCGAAAGAGCCGATAGGGCGAGCGCGACTCGTCGATGCGGAAGTCGGCGAGCTGTGCTTCGCTGCCGCCGCCGATGATGATCGCCGGAGAATCCGAAGCGCCCTGACGACTCGGCAGCAGGCGGATGTCGCGTGTGCTCGTGGCCGGATCCAGTGGGCGCTCGGTCGCTTCCAGCTGCAGGGCGGCGATGCGGCGGGTCTTCTCGGCGCTGCCGCTGGAGACGATGGCCAGCGCCACGCCCAGCGCCAGGGTAGCGCAACCCAAGCCGAGCAGAATCTCGAGCTTCTGCCAGAACGGCTTCTTCGGTTCCGCCCAGGGCTCGGGCTTGCCGCTCGCCTCCAGCAGGCGCAGCGCGGCGTTCACGCGCTCCGGGATCCCGAGCTCATCGAGCAGCTCGGGATGCTCGCGGCAGAAGCGCTCGAAATCGGTGGCACCTTTGATGGGCAGGCGGCCGGAGAGGTAGCGCTCGACGACCTGGTTGCGCGCGATGAAATCCCGGTCCATGAGCTCCGGAGCGCGTGGCGCCGCTGGCGGCGCGCCCGCGGCGGAGGGCGGTGCGGCAGCCGGTGATGGAGCGGACGCCGGTGTCGCCGGTTCTGAAGGCGCGGACGCTGACGTCGTGGCGGCATGTCTGGAGGGCTCCAGGTGCTCGCCTGCGAGCAGGATCTTTTCCGGATCGACGAGCTCCTCGGCAGGCGCGTGCGCATCCGCGGGGGATGGCACGCTGGCGCGGCCGCCGCCGCCGGGCTTCTCCGGCGCCAATGCATCGAGTGGGGCTTCCACCGGCAGGTCGGCCAGCATGGGCGGAAGCGGGCGAGATCTGGGGTCCATCATGTACGCGAGCGACCTCCGGGAATCCAGACGGCGATCCTGCAACGAGCGCGCGCGCAAGCCAATCCGGCGGCTCACATATCGAGGCCTGCCCGTCCCCGAATCGTGACCGCGCTCGCAATTCGCAAGCGAGCGGGCGAGATGCGGCACCGGTACTGCGTCACATTCAGTGGCGGCCGCGTGAGCTACATTGCGTCCGCGATGAAGGTCCCCGAGCCGCTCGAGCACGAGAGCTTTCCGGAATCCGCGTATGCGCAGGAGCTGCGCCGCGGTTTCCCGGACATGCGCTTCGCCTCCGATCTGGAGCGCTCTTTCCAGGAGTTTTACTTAACGCGCTCGCGCACACGCGTGCGGTTCTTCCAGCTTGCGCTGGGACTGCTCGCGATCGCCGCCGCGGTCAAACTGATCGTGTTGGAAGGCGTGCCGTTGGGCGATGTGGCCCTCGGCTGGGTCGGACTGGTGATTCCAGCGTGCGTGGCACTGGTGGTTGCCTCCAGCGAGCGTCTCTACAAGAGGGTGTACTCGCCCGCGGCGAGGCTCCTCCTTCCGGTCATCGCCATTGTGTCCGCCTGCGGCATCGCAGGCCGGCACGGCGCCGGACATCCGGACCCTTTTTGTTTCCTCACCGCGTTCAGCATCGCGAGCTTCTTCGGCGGGCAGGCCTTCCGCGAAGCAGTGGCAGTCAACACCTGCATGGTTGCCGCGGTCGTCCTCACGCTGGCGCAGGCCGGTTGGCCCGCCGCCGATGTGGCTTATTACGCGGCGGAACTGGCGATCACGAGCGCGGTCGGCGCGTTCGTTTATCAGGGCGTCGAGCGGCAGTTGCGCACGTCCTTTCTGGAGCGCGGGCTCCTGAGCGAGATGGTGGCGCGCGATGGCCTCACGGGCCTGAAGAACCGCGGAGCCTTCGATGACGACTATGCGCGTCTGTGGCAGCAGGCGATTCGTGATCGCCGTGCGCTGTCGCTCCTCCTCATCGATGTCGATCATTTCAAAGCGTACAACGACCGTTATGGTCACCAGGCAGGCGATGCGGCGCTGCAGCGCGTCGCGCACGTGGCGCAGCGCTTCGCGCGCCGGCCGCTCGACATCGCGGCGCGCTATGGCGGAGAGGAGTTCCTGGTGGCGCTCTACGACCTCGGCGCCGAGCACGTGCGCGAGATCGCCGAGGAGTTGCGGGAGAGCGTGCAGGCGCTCGCAATCCAGCATGACGACTCGCCCGCAGGCGTCGTCACGGTGAGCATCGGGGTGTCGATCGTCAGTCCGCGGGCCGGCCGCAGCGCCGAAGGCGCATTGCAGCTTGCGGACGAGGCGCTCTACGCCGCCAAGCGCGGTGGCCGCAACGGCATCCGTGTCGTTGACTGCTACGGCATCAACTATTCGACGGGCGCGTTCCGCCGCAGCGCGTGAAAGCGAGGCGGGCGTTTCTCGAGGAATGCGGCAACGCCTTCCTTGAAGTCCTCCGAGGTGAAAGCTGCCTCGAACCTGTGCCGGGTTCGTGCGTCATCGTCCGCCTGGCCATCGAGAATCTCGCGTATCACCGATTTGATGACCGCAATTGCCGCCGGCGAAGCACTCGCAATCGCGTTCGCCAGCGTCGCAGCCTGCTCAGGGACATCCTCGCACACCAGATCCACCAGGCCTATCCGTTGCGCTTCGGCTGCCGGGACCAATTGACCGCTGAAGAGCAGGCGCTTGGCCTGCGAGGGCCCGACGAGGTCCACCAGTAGCTTGGTATCGTGCAGGGAGTAGCTCAGCCCCAGTTTCGCAGCTGGAATACCGAATCTTGCGGCAGGAGATGCCACCCGGATGTCGCATGCCAAGGCCAGCCCGCAGCCGCCGCCAACGCAGTCGCCTTCGATCAGCGCCAGGGTGGGTTTCGCGACACGCGCGAGATCCCGCTGCGCGCGCCGGATTGCCGCCTGATTGGCAGCCATCCACTCCGGGTTCGAGGCGCGGCTCGAGAACTCACTTATGTCGGCACCGGCCGAAAAGGCGCCCGGTGCCGACGACTGCATGACGATCACCCGCGTTTCCGGATCGTCAACGCATTGCTCGAGGAGGGTCGGGAGCAACTCCCACATCGCGTGGTTGAACGCATTCTTCCTCGGCAACCGATCGATCTTGATGCGCGCGAGCGGTGGCGCCAACTCGAGCCGCAGGAGCCCGCTCATGCCGGGCACACGCTCGCGAAGTGGCGCGCGATCTCGCGCCGGGCCGCGATCCATACTCCACCGCGTCCGGTAACGTGTCGCAGGAACTCCTCCAGTGCCCAGATCCGCCCCGGCCGGCCGATGATGCGCAGGTGCAGCCCGAGCGACATCATCTTCGGATTGCCGGCCTCGCCTTCCCGATAGAGCTGATCGAAGCACTGCGTCGCGTAGTCGAGCCAGGACCGCGGCGTCAGCGACGGATCGGTCCACATCTTCATGTCGTTGGTATCGAGCTGGTAAGGAACGACTACGATGGGTCTTCCCGGAGCGGTCTCCCGATCCCAGAAGGGGACATCGCCCGAATAATCGTCCATGTGGTACTCGAACCCGCGCTCGATCAGCAGCCGGCGCGTGCGGTCGGTGTGCAGATACCGGCTCAGCCAGCCGTAGGGCCGCGTGCCCGTGGATTTCTCGATGGAGCTGACGGCCCGGTCGATGAACTGCGCCTCCTCGGACTCGCTCATCTTGAACTGGTGCACCCAGCGCCACCCGTGGCTCACCGGCTCGTGGCCGAGATCGGCGATGGCGCGCGCGAGCTCCGGGTAAGTCTCCAGGCTCATGGCGGCGACCGTCCAGCTGGCCATCACGCCATGGCGGCGGAGCAACTCCACGACCCGCGGCGCACCGGCCTTTATGCCGTAGAGATAGTTGGACTCGTTGCCGTAGTTCCTGATTGGGGACCTGACGTGGATGCCGAGCTCATCGACCGGCTCCATGCCACGATCGCCGCGCGCCACGGTCATTTCCGAGCCCTCCTCGACGTTGACGACGATCGAGAGGGCGATCCGGGCGCCGTTCGGCCAGTCGATTCTCTCCGCGCGCATCAGTGCATCTCCTCGCCGCCGGAAACGTTCAGCGCCTCGCCGGTCACGTATTGCGCCTCTTCGGAGGCGAGCCACGCGCAGGCGGCAGCAGTGTCGCTCGCAAGCCCGGGGCGGCCCAGGGGATTGCGCCGGCTCATGTCCGCAAGATACGCGCTGACGCTCTCGAAGCCGAGCAGCTTCGAGAAGTATTCGTTCTGCCGGACGCCGAGGCCCGTCGTGACATGATTCGGGCAGACCGCATTCACCGTGATTCCGTAGCGGCCCAGCTCGATGGCGGTGGCGCGGGTGAGGCCCACCATGCCGTGCTTGGAACTGACATAGGGGGCCATGTGCGGGAAGCCGGATTTGGCGGCCTGGCTCGCGATGTTGATGATGCGGCCGGCTCCGCCGCGGGCGATCATGTGCCGCGCGGCGGCGCGCGTGCAGTAGAAGGCGCCCGTCAGATTGACTCCGAGCACGGCCTCCCACTCGGTGTCGGCGGTCTCGAGCAGCGGCTTCATCAGGTAGCCTATGCCGGCATTGTTGACCAGGATGTCCACGCGGCCAAGCTGCTCCACGGCGCGTGCGATCAGCCCATCGCAATCCGCGCTGCGGCGCACATCGCAGGCGATGACGGCGACCCGGGCTCCGCGATCGCGCAGGCCGGCCGCGACGCGTTCCATCTCCTCGGTCGTGCCGATATCGCGCGCGCCCATGTGCTCCGCGGGTGTGCCCAGATCCGATACCACGCAATGCGCGCCTTCATCGGCGAAGCGCTGCAGGATGGCCTGTCCCAGCCCCTTCTCCCGGCCGGAGCCGGTCACCACGATCACTTTGCCGCTGAATCGGCCCATCACAGCGGCTCCGTCAGGATGAATTGCGGTTGATCCGCGAACCGCCCGAACTCCGCCGCCACCCGCTGAACGCGCTCGCTCTGCACGTCGCGGCCGAAAGCGGACATGTCTCCGACGTCGATCACCTCGATGTAGGCGTATGGCGGCTTCTCGCCCGAGCCCAGGAGGCCGGTCGCCCGGTAGACCTCGAACGCGCCGACCGATGAGAGCGCCCGCACGCCGGGAATGTCGGTCGTACGCGCCCAACGCTCGTAGGTCGCCACGTCAGCGCCGGGCTTCAGGTTGAATAAAACGATGATGCGCATCGGAACCTCCGGGACGGATCAGTCAAGGTGCGGCGGCGCGTAGCCGTCCAGCCGCGCATCGAGCGTACGCGCCAGCGCGATCAGCTCGAGCTCGCGGCCGCTCGGGCCGACGAGTTGCATGCCCAGCGGCAGGCGGTTGGCGTCCAGGCCGGCTGGCAGGCTGATGGCGGGCAGGCCGGCGATGCTGGCCAGTACGGTGAATGCGGCCTGGGAGCTCGGCGGACGGGGCGTATGCGCGAAGGCTGCATGCGGGGTGGTGGGCAGCAGCAGAGCTCCGTCCGCCTGAAGTCTGGTACACAGTGCCGCGCCCGTCTGCGAAAGCACCTCGCGATCGCTGGCAAACTCGGGTTCGGTCCTCTGGCCGCAAATGTCGAGCAGCTTCGCAAGTTCGGCCGACAACCCTCCTGCCGCCGACGCGCGGACCATGTGCGGCTGCGCGGCGAGCGCACGGCCTGCGATCATGAATGCGGCGAGTCGGACTCGTGCCAGGGGATGTGGCAGTGTAACGGACTCGACCGAAAGCGCTCTCAATGCCGCTCTGGCCCGCTCGTAAGCCGCCATCACGGCCGGCTCGCACGGTTCCTCCGCCAGGCTTCGCAGAACCAGCAGGCGCCGCAACGCCCGCGGGCTCCTCGCCGACTCGCAACCACCCGACCCGCCTGGATCCGCTCCGCCAGGGGCCGGCATGAGCACCCGCGTCAACACCTCGAGATCATCCATCGAGCGCGCCATCGGGCCGACCGTATCGAGCGCCGCCGCGAGCGGCACGAGTCCCTCGCTCGAGATCGCGCCATGTGTTGGCTTGAGCCCGTAGATGCCGTTGTACGCGGCCGGAATGCGCACGGATCCGAGGGTGTCCGAGCCGAGGGCCGCGGCGCACAAGCCGGCCGCCACTGCCGCGCCACTCCCGCCGGAAGACCCGCCGGGCGTATGCCCTGCGCGGTGGGGATTCATTGCGCGCCCGAACCAGGGATTGTCCGTCGTGGCGCCGAATGCCGCCTCGTGCATGTTGAGAGTGCCGAGAATGACGGCGCCGGCGGCCCGCAGCAGGCTGACGCTCGCCGCATCGGTCTGCGCGACTTCATCGCGGCGCGCCTTCATGCCGGCGCTCCACCCGAATCCGGCAACCGCGATGTTGGCCTTGATGGCGACCGGAATCCCTTCGAGGCTGCGCAGGGTGCCTGCCGCAATGCGAGCGTCGGATTCCGCCGCCGCCTGCAGCGCGCCGGCCTCATCCACCTCGATGAAGGCGTGCAGCACCGGATCCAGGCGGCCGATCCGCGCCAGATGCCGCTGCGTGACCGCGGTGGCAGTGGTATGCCCCGCGGCGTAGGAGGCCAGCAGATCCGCAATCGCCGGCCCACGTTGGCGTGCCGAGCCGTGCGCTCCGTCGGATCCAAGCTCCTTCATACGAGAATCCATCAGAGCTTGCGCTCGTCGATGAGCCGGATCGGCTTCTGGCGAACATCGATCTGCGTCAGCGCCGCGGTCCCTCCGGGCGGCGCCAGCTCCACCCGCACCTCGACGCCGAGGCCTTCCCGCAGCAGCACAGCGAGCTCGCGCGCATCACTGCCGCCGCGGCTCTCCAGGGTTACGATCAGATCATCGCGTCCCGATCGGGCATCGCGGACCATGCGGCAGATGTATTCGCCGGTCAGATCGGCGCGGTTCTCGATGATGGCGCCGATCGCATGCGGAAAGACATTGATGCCGCGCAGCTTGATCATGTTGTCGCTGCGGCCCCTGAATCCGGCGATGCGCTTGAACACCATTCCGGTCGCGTTGCGCCCGCCGAGCTCGTGGGTGATGTCGTGGGTATTGAAGCGGATGCATGGGGCAATATCGTCCTTGAACAGGGTAGTCACGACCATATCGCCCATCTCTCCCGGGCGAACGGGTGCGCCGCTTTCCACATCCAGCAGCTCCAGGTACTGCGCATCCTCCCACACGTACATGCCGTCCCGTTCCGGCCCCTCGCCCGCAATGGTTCCAGTGTCCCCCACTCCGTACCAGTCGTAGGCGCGGGCGCCCTGCCAGGCCGCCTCGACGCTCGCGCGGTCCTCCGTGCCCAGATGTCCGCAGATCATGCGCACGCCGATGCGATCGAGCAGCCCTTCCTCGCGTGCAACCTCGGAAAGCTTGCGAATGTAGTCGATGAACCCGACCAGCACCGTGACGCCGAAATCCGCCATGAGGCGCACCTGCTGGGCGGAGCGGGTCTCGACGCCGGTGCCAGCTGATAGGAAGATCGAGTTGGTGAAATGGGTGACGGCCTCGCGGATGAAGTGGCCACCATTGATCATGCCGTGGCCATACACCGATTGGACGACATCCGCCGGCTGAAGGCCCTGCCACCGATACATGCGGGCCACGAGCAGATTGCAGACCTCACGCCCCTTGGGGCCGAAGAGCAGCGCCTGCGGCCGGCCGGTGGTGCCGGAGGTAGTGTGAAAGATCGCCGGCGGGGACTGATCGCTGCGATCGAGTCCTGCGAAGTCGCCGAACGGGGGATGCTCGGCGATGGAGGCCATCAGGTCCGACTTGTCGTAAACCGGTAGCCTGCCGATGTCGGCAAGGCCGCGGATGTCACCGGGCTCGATGCCCTTCGCCCGCCACAGCCGCTGATAGAAGGGGATCTGCCAGCCGCGCCGCATGAGCCGCAGAAAGCGCTCGTTCTGTTGCGCGTACAGCTCATCACGGCTCATGCGTGTATAGCGCGAGACGAAAGCCTCCCCGATCGGATAATCGGCGAGCATCTGTCGCGCATCCAGCGCCTCGAAATAGCTTGGAAAGCTCATGCAGTCCCCGGGCGGGTGAAGTATGAAAGCGGATCGGCTCGCAGCCGCGCATCTTCGAGCGTGCCTGCCAGCTCGAAGGCGAGATCGCGCTTCGCAGCGGTCTGCACGGCGGACATCGGCGCGCCGGGATGGCCCAGCGTGGCGGCAATGGCGCGCTCCAGGATGGTGCCGTCGGCGAGGTGGATGACGAGACGTTGTGGCGACAGGGCGTTCGGATCGGGGTTGCCATCGTCCAAAACGCGCACCTTCGCCGCGAGCGCCCCGATGTGCGGATCGGCGAACGTGGCCGGCTCGAAGCGGCGCGGATCGATGCGGCCGTCGGTCAGCATGAGTGCCGCGAGCAGCGGCAGGCATAGTCGCGCCGTTGCCGGCGACATGGAGGGATGAGGCGGACGGCCGACCAGTCTCCCGATGAGCGGCGGCGAGTGCAGGTCGATCTGCCGAACCCGCGCAACATCGAGGCTCGTCTCGCGAGACAGGGCCTGCAGCGTTGCGAGCGCTGCATGGCTCGCACGCCCGCACGGGAAGGGCTTGATGCTCACTTCCGCGATCCGCCAGATGCGGCCGAGACTGTGCGCGTACTCCGCCGGATCGCCCTCATCGAAGAGGCGGAAATACCCGAATGGGCCCTCGAGCGCATCGTGCGGGCCGGTCAGCCCCGCTCGCACCAGATCGTTTGCGGTGACCGCTGCGCGTGCGGCCACCGCGATCTGCAGAGGCAAGGCGATGGAGCCCTCCACGTGCGCCTGCATGGTCCCGGCGCACTGGGAGTAGGCAAGGCCGAGCACGTCCGCGAGCGAATCGGTTTTTTCGATGCGCGCCACGGCCAATGCCGCCCCGATGCATCCGGCCGTGGCCGGCCGGAAGAAACGCAACCCGCTCTTCGCGGCAAGCCCCAGTCCGCATGCAACGTCGACCCCCACCGCGAGCGCGGTGAGCGCCTCCTCAGGGTCGCAACCGCCGCGGCGATCGATTGCCGCGCCCAGCGCAGCCGTCACCGTCGAGAGGGCGTGCACGACCGCTTGCTCGTGCACGGCGTCCCATTCCAGGCAGTGGATCTGGAAGCCGTTGACGAAGGCGGCGCTGGTGGCGGGCAGGCGCGACCCTCTTGCCAGGGCGCGCGCATCGCTGCCCGCTCCCCAACCTTGCGCCGCCTGCAATACTCCGGCAGCGCCCGGCGCGGTCGCGCCTGCGGCGCCAACGGCCAGGGAGTCCGCCAGCAGGTGCAGCGCAGCGGCACGCGCCGATCCAGGCAACTGGTGCCGCGCACGCGCGAACTCCAGGATCCGGTGGGTCGCGTTCATGGAAACCAGGACTCCAGGGCTGCGGTGATGGTGCTCGTCGAGTTCCCCTGCAGAACGGCGCCGATCGTGCGCTGCGTGTCGGCGGAGCCGATGCGCCCCCACTCCATCAATGCGCGCGCCTTGGCGACAACCCCGGCTTCCGACAAGGGCCGCTCCGGATCGCCCAGCGCGTCCGCGGCCAGCGCCTCGGCGGTCGCTGTCGAGACCCGTGCGCCAAAATGCGCTGGATATGACGCGGTCAATGCGGGCTCCTCGGCGACCGTGACCGCCTGGCGCCAACGTTGCAGCGCCTCGATTGCGGCGGGCTCGAAGTCCTCGAGTCGCGGCTCCCCGCGGGCGACGACCACGGCCACCGCATGTTGCAGAGAGAATTTGGCCTCGGCGGATGTTCGGGGCTCCGGGCGGTCGCAGAACACCAGCGCGTCGCGATAGGTGCGCACGATGATCTCGCCCGACAGAGCGCCGCGCGCGCGCAGCTCCAGGGCGGCGGTAATCGCCGGGTGGGTATGCCGGCAGGCGCCCCAGGGCTTGAAGCTGACTTCGGCCATCCGCCAGTCTGCCCCGAGCGCGAGCGGACGAGGCTCCCGGCAGGTGGCAGCCAACAGCCCTTGCGGGCCCTCGAGGACGTAGCGTGGTCCAGTGATTCCGCGGCAGGCGTGGTTCGCCGCCGCTGTGCCGGCGCTGACGGCATGGGCCACATGCCAGGCCTTCGCCATCACAGGCTCGTGCCGCATCTGCCAGAGCCCTCCGGCCACCGACCCGGCGAGGCCCAGGGCGCTCACCATCTGCTCGGGGGTCGCCCCGAGCGCGCTCGCCGCGGCGGCAGCGGCGCCGAAGACGCCGGCAGTGGCAGTGTTGTGCCAATGAGCATAGTGATGCGCGTCCAGCATCGATCCGACGGCGATCATCGCCTCGTAGCCGCGCACCGCGGCGGCCAGCGTCTCATCGAGCGAAAGCCCCGAGTGGACCAGCACGGACGGCCAGACCACCGGTCCGGGATGCAGCAGGGCGGTGCGATGCACGTCGTCCATTTCCATCAGATTGCCGAGCCACGCCGCCCGGGACATAGTGGCCTCGCCCGCAAGATGTCCGGACAGCTCCGAGGCGCGCGCGCAGGCGACACAACCCAGCCAGTCGAGCAGGTGCCGGCGGGCACGCTGGCGCACCGCCTCCGGCACGGGGCGCTGCAGATGCGCCACCAGCCGCTCGGTTAGGCTATTCTTTGCGACGCTCATGGTTTCCCATCGACTCCCCGCTTCAGCCTGACCGGAGGGCCACCGACTTGGCGCGCAGTGCATACGAGCCGACAGCGAATTTCGCGCGCAAGCCGCGCTACCAGGAGCTGGCCGAGCGATTGCGGGCCATGATCCTGCGCGGCGGCTCCGATCCCAGTCAGCTTCCGACCGAGAGCGAGCTCTGCAGGCGCTACGGGCTCAGCCGCTTCACCGTGCGCGAGGCGCTGCGGGCGC
Organism: Steroidobacteraceae bacterium; assembly: GCA_036393055.1. Lineage (GTDB taxonomy): Bacteria > Pseudomonadota > Gammaproteobacteria > Steroidobacterales > Steroidobacteraceae > 13-2-20CM-66-19. Next base: position 60,072 of record DASVWT010000308.1, on the reverse strand, counting down.
TGCAGGCGGAAGGCCTGATCCACCGCCGCCGGGGATCGGGAACGTACGTGCAGCCCGCGTCCGCCCGCGGCGGGGCGCTGCATCAGCCTCTCTCCAACATCGACGAGATCCTGCAATACGCCCGCGACAGCACCTTTCAGTTCACCCCGAAGGGCCCGGTGCCGCTGCCGCGCTCGCTGGCCACTCAGATCGGGGCCAAGCCGGGGGCGGGCTGGTTTCATTTCCGCGGGTTGCGATTCCGGCGCGGCCAGGCCAGGCCCATTGCCGTGACGGTTGCCTACGTCCATCCGGATCTCGGCGAGGCGGCGCGTCAGGTGCAGCCGGGGGGTGCAGCGATATTCCGTCAGCTCGAGCAGTTGGGCGGTGTCAAGGTCACCCGCGTGACGCAGGATATCCAGGCCGTGGCGGCGACGCAGCCGGTCGCGAGGAGCCTGGGCGTCCCCCGCGGGACCCCTTGCCTGCGCATTCTGCGCTGTTATCTCGATGGCCGCGGCCGCATCGTGGAGCTCTCCTCCAGCCACCATCCGGGCGATCGCTTCGTGTACTCGATGCATGTCGAGGCTCGCGGCTGAGACCTCAAGTCCCGGGTTTCGCCAGCTCTGGCGCCTGCCGCGGCGACCAGTCGGGGGCGGAGGCGAACCGCAACGGGGGCGCGATGTGGTGCGCTCCTCCCGATTCGACGAGCAACCGCCGCTGCGCAATGTGCGGTTGAGCCAGCGCCTCGCGGAAATCGAGCACCGGCGCGAAGGCGACATTCCTGCCGGCGAACCAGGCAGTCCATTCATCGCGGGTGCGTTGCACGAATGTTGTCCGCAGGAACTCCGTGAGGGGCCGCTGCGCCTCTCCCGCCGGCGCACTGGCGAGGGGGAGGAGGTCCGGCCGCCCGAGCGCGCCGAGCAGTTCGGCGGCGAACTTGGCTTCTCTGCCGGCGAGCACGACGTGCTTGCCATCCGCGGTGCGGTAGACCTGATAGAAAGCTGCGCCCCCGAGGGACCGTTGCGCTGACGACCGTGGCGGCGATCCGCCGGCGATCGCCTCGCCGACGACATGTGCGCACCAGGGCAACAGCGAATCGAGCATCGCCACGTCGAGGTAGTCTCCTCTGCCCGTCCGCTCCCGGCCGAGGAGCGCCATCAGGACGCCTGAGAGCGCCGTCAGTCCCGCGGCCATGTCGGCTGCCGGGGCACCCGGGACGACCGGCGTTCCATCGGCGCCGTCGTTCACGGAGAGGAATCCGGTGAGCGCCTGCACCGCCAGATCGTGCGCCGGGTGGCTTGCGAGCGGCCCGTGTTGTCCGAAGGCCGAGATCGAGCAGTAAATGAGGCGCGGGCAGCGCGCAGCGACACTCTCGTAACCGAACCCCAGCCGCGCCATTGCGCCCGGCCGGAATCCCTCCACGAAAACATCGGCATCGGCAAGCAGGCTCCAGAGGGCAGAGCGCCCCTCCTCGGCCTTCAGGTCCAGCGTCACGCTGCGCTTGCCACGGTTGAGGCTGCGGAACCAGATCGACTGACCCGCCTCGAAGGGCCCTTGGCTGCGGACCGGATCGCCCGCGGGCGGCTCCACCTTGACGACTTCCGCGCCCTGGTCGGCCATCATGACCGTCAGCATCGGTCCGGGCAGGAACAGGGTCGCGTCGATTACCTGGATGCCACGCAAGTGCATCGCTACACCACGCCCTTCTCGCGCAGCATGTCGATCGCCGCGGCATCGAGGCCGGCTTCGGCGAGTATCGCCGCGCTATGCTCCCCCAGGCGCGGCGCCGCGCGATTGGCGAGCCAGCGCCCGTCGAGACGAATCGGGTTGCTCAACACGCGCAGCTCGCGCCCATCCGGATGACGGATCGGCTCGATCATTCCGGATGCCTGCAGAAACGCGCTGTCGAGCGCCTGATCGAGCGTATGCACCGGAGCGACCGGGACGTAACCGCCGAGCTGCTCGACCCAGTAACTCGTGGGGTTCTGTTGGAATATACCATCCAGCACCGCCGTGAGCGCTCCGCGATTGGCGAGCCGATCCGCGGGCGTGCGGAAGCGATCGTCCTGGGCGAGCTCCGGGCGCGAGATGCGCTGCAGGAGCACGGTCCAGAACTTCGGCAGTTGCGCCATCACGAACACCCAGCCGTCGGCCGTGCGGAACAGCTGGCTCGGCACGACGGAGGGGTGCGCGGAGCGCGCCACCCGCCGCGTGATGTCTCCCTCATTGAGGTACCAGATCGCCGGATAACTGGTCTGGTGGAAGGCGGTGGCCAGCAGGTCGACATCGACGTCGCGCCCCTTGCCGGTGCTGCGGGCCTCGGTCAGCGCCGCCAGCAAGCCGACCGCCATCATGGCGCCGGTCATGAAATCCACCATGGAGAGGCCGAAGCGGGCGGGCGGGCCGTCGGGCTCGCCGGTGAGGCTCATGAAGCCCGCCTCCGCCTGCATCAGGTAGTCGTAACCCGGCCAGCGCGCCCGCGGGTTGTCGCGCCCGTAGGCGGAGAGGTGCGCGCATACGATCGCGGGGTTGTCGTCCGCCAGTGCCTCGTAGGTCAGCCCGAGCCGTCCCGGAAGATCGCCGCGCAGGTTGTTGACGATCGCATGCGCATCCCGGGCGAGACGCTTGAGCACGGCGCGGCCACCGTCGGATGTCAGGTCCAGCGTCAACGATCTTTTGTTGAGGTTGAATGTCTGGAAGAACAGACTGTCGCCGCCGCTCAGATAATGCGGGCCCACTGCGCGCGCACTGTCGCCGCCCGCCGGGGGCTCGATCTTGATCACATCCGCGCCGAGCTGGGCGAGCAGCATCGTGCCATACGGAGCGGCGCCGTATTGCTCGGCGGAGAGAATGCGCACGCCGGCGAGCGGCAGCCGGACAGGGGGGTGAGCCATCAGACGGGATTTCTCTTGAGCCATTGCCGGGCGATGATCATCCGCTGGATCTCGTTGGTGCCCTCGCCGATGCACATGAGGAGCGCATCGCGATAGAAGCGCTCGATCTCGAATTCCTTCGAGTAGCTGTAGCCGCCGAAGATACGCATGGCCTCCTCGGAATTGCGGACCGCCGCCTCGGAGGCGAAGTACTTCGCCGCTCCCGCCTCCAGGTCGCACCGCTCGCCGCGGTCGTAGGCTTCCGCCGCATCGAGTGTCAGCAGGCGCGCGGCGCGGGCGCGGGTCACCATTTCGCCGAGCTTGAGCTGGATGGCCTGATGCTGGGCGATGGGCTTGCCCATGGTCTTGCGGACCTGGGCATAGGCGGTTGCGAGCCGCAGCGAGCCGTCGGCGAGGCCGACGCCGCGCGCTGCCACGTTGATCCGGCCGAGCTCGAGGCCGCCGGTCGCCTGGTAGAAACCCTGGCCCTCGACGCCGCCGATCAGGTTCGCTGCGGGAACGCGGTACTGATCGAAGATCAGCTCCGCGCTGTCGATGCCCTTGTAGCCGAGCTTCTCGATCTTCCTGCCGACGCTGAAGCCGGGCCCCTTGGGAGCGATGAAGAAGCTCATGCCTTTGCGCGGCGGATCGGTGGCCGGATCGGTCTTGACCAGCAACGCGAAGCAGTGTCCCTGGATGCCGTTGGAGATCCAGGTCTTCGTGCCGTTGATGACGTACTCGTCGCCAGCGAGGGTTGCCGTCGTACGGATGGCCTGCAGGTCGGTGCCCGCATCCGGCTCCGTCAGCGCGAGGCCCCCGCGCAGCTCCCCGCTGGCAAAGCGCGGCAACCATTGCGACCTCTGCGCCTCGGTGCCGAAACGCTCCACGGCAGCGGCCATGATGAGGTGAGAGTTGAGGATCCCGGTGAGCGCCATCCATATCGATGACATGCGCGCGATGAGCGTGGCATAGGTGGTCGCCGGAAGTCCGAGTCCACCGTACTCGCGGGAGATGGTCGCTCCGAACAAACCCATGTCGGCCATTTGCGCCACCAGCTCCGCCGGCCAGATATCGCCGTGATCGTGGCGCATGACGACCGGCGCGACGTCGCGCTCGAGCCAGCGGTCGATTGCATCGAGCAGGGCGCGCTCGTCGTCCGGATCGATGGTCCGCGTCCGCGGCTTGGTTTGTGTATCCATGGGTCGTTCTGATCAGCCGTCTGCAGGGCCGAAGCCCCGCTTCCAGATCAGCATCGTCCGGTTGAACGTGCATACGATCTCGCCGTGCTGGTTCTTTCCCGTGGTCTTCACGGTCACCAGGCCCTGCTCGGGGCGAGAGCGGGATTCCCGCTTCTCGAGCACCTCGCTCTCGGCGTAGAGGGTGTCGCCCGGAAAGAGCGGCTGGGTGAGCTTGATCGACTCCCAGCCGAGATTCGCGACGGCTTTCTGACTCACGTCCGAAACGGACATGCCCACCATCAAGGCGACGGTGAGCGGCGAGCAGACGATGGGCTTGCCGAACTCGGTCTTCTTCGCGAACTCGTAGTCGAAATGGGCCGGGTGAGTGTTCATGGTGAGCAGGGTAAACCACACATTGTCAGCGTCCGTGATCGTGCGTCCCGGACGATGCTCGTAAACGTCACCCGCCACGAAGTCTTCGTAATAACGGCCAAACGTCTCGCGAAAACGCCGCGGACCGACTTCGATGCTGCCTTCACGCATGTTGATTCCTCTGCTGTGCGAGAATTCTTCGGTAGCGGCGCATGATCGGCTCATCGAGCAGGCGCCCCTTGAAGCGGATCGCGCCGCCGCCGGCGGCCTCGAAGGCGCGCTGCGCCTCCTCGGCTTCGGCGATTTCGGCTTCGGTCGGGCGGAGCACGGCGTGGATGGGCGCGACCTGCGCCGGATGAATCGCAGCTTTGGCGCCGAAGCCGATGGCCTTGGCTGCCTTGGCTTCGGCCGCGAGGCCGGCGGGGTCCTCGAGCGCCAGGTACGGGACGTCGATCGCCAGCTTTCCGGCCTGCGCGCACGCCAGTATGAACAGGCCCCGGGCCGTGCGCAGCGGCTCCCACTCGACCCGCACGCCGAGCTCCGCCGCGAAATCGCCGCCGCCGAACATCATGGCGGCGACCGCCGGAGCGGCGGCGATCTCGGCCGCGGCGGCCAGGCCGCGCGGCGTCTCGATCAGCGGCACGATGCACGACAGGCCGGACACCGCCGACACGATCTCGACATCGACGGCGCTCTCGACCTTGGGAACCAACAGCAGCTCGGGCCGGTGGCCGCGGGAGGCCAGCTCCACCAGATCCTGCAGTCCGGTGCGGGTGCGTAGCCCGTTGATGCGCAGACAGACGCGCGGCGGGCGGTCCGCGAGCGCCTCCAGGGCGGCGGCCCGCGCCTCCGCCTTGGCGGCATCGGCAACCCCATCCTCCAGGTCGATGCATACGGCATCGGCGCCGCTCGAAAGCGCCTTGCCGAAGCGGTCCGGCCGGCTGCCGGGCACGAACAGCAGGCTCGCCAGCCCGTCCACAACACTCATCGGAGTCCTCGGTGCAAAAGTTGTCCGGACATTATAGCGGCAATCCGCGACGCGTCCATCGCCGTGACCGCGGGGCTTGACAGTCGTGCGGATTCGGCCGAGAGTTGTCCGGACATATAGACCGCGAAGGCGCCAATTCAGTCGCCGCGCCGCAAGAGACGAGGAACGACGATGCATCGACCGGCAGACGGGTGGCGGCCTTGAGCGCGCAGGCTGCGCGCAGGGGGGAGTTCGCCCTCGGGTGGAAGCCGCTGACGGCAGCCGTCGTCGGGGTGGCCTGCGGCGCCTCGCCGGTTCCCTTCAACGTCCTGCCGCTCGTCATGGGCCCGATCCATGCCAAGCTGGGCTGGGACTTCGCCGACATCAGTGCCGGCATGATGATCTTCGGGATCATCGCCTCGTTGCTCGCGCCGGTGTTCGGGGGCCTCGCGGACCGCTTCGGCGTCCGTGTGGTGGCGCTGGCCTCACTGGTCGCGTTCACCGTGGTGTTCGCGTCCCTCTATTTCACCCCCCGGTCGGTCGGTGGATACTGGGCGCTCTGGGCGCTGCTCGGCATCGTGGGCATCGGCTCCACGCCGGTCACCTTCAGCAGGGCCATCAGCATCTGGTTCTTTCGCCGCCGCGGCCTGGCGCTCGCGATCATGCTCCTCGGCACCAGCGCGGCGGCGTTCGTGGTGCCGCAGCTGGCGCAATCGGCGATCGGTTGGGGCGGCTGGCGGCTGGCCTTCCCGGTGGTCGCCCTGCTACCGCTCCTGCTCGCCCTGCCGATCTGCTTCGCGTGGTTTCGCGATCCGAAGCCGCAGGAGCGGCCCGCCGGCATCTGCGATGAGCACGGCCAGGTTGCGGGCATCACGCTCGCACAGGCATTGCGCGGCTACCGCTTCTGGCTGCTGCTCGCCGCGGTTTTTCTGATCGCCTTCGCGTATGCGGGTGCGCACATCCACATCGCAGAGATCGTGGAGCTGCACGGATTCACGCCGCGGTTCGCCGCCAGCGCTCTCGGGATCATCGCCACGGGGATCCTGGCCTCCCGTCTCTTCATCGGCTACCTCTTCGATCGAGTGTGGGCGCCGGCGGTCGCCTGTCCGGCGCTGCTGCTCTCGGGACTCGGGTGCTGGCTGCTGACCGGCACCACGCCCAGCGTGACGCGGGTCGTCGTGGGCGTGTTCCTGATCGCCTTCTCGGCCGGAGCGGAGTCGGACGTCATCGCCTACTTCGCCGCCAAGTACTTCGGAATGGCGCATTATGGGCGCATCTATGGACTGCTCTATCTGGCTTTCGGGATCGGCGCGTCCTTGTCGCCGGTGGCCTATGGAGTGGTGCGCGATCGGACCGGCCGCTACGACGAGATCCTGATGATCGCGTTGCTGCTGTTCGCGATCACCGGTGTCGCACTGCTGCTGCTCGGGCGTTATCCGGCCTTCGAGCGCGAGCCGATGCAGTCCCTGCGGCCGACGCCGGCACCGCTGCCGGAATGAGCGGCGTCAGCATGGTCCGCGACGACAGCCTTGCCACGGTCGCGCAGGCGGTGGGTGAAACCGCCCTCTCGAGAGAGGCGGCCGAGCTCGCCTACTTCGAGCACGATGTCTTCCAGAAGGGCGCGCCGCTCCTGGCAGTCTTCCGGCCGACCGACACCCAGATGCTCGCGCGCGGCGTGGCCGCAGCGACCGCGCGCGGGATCGCGGTGATTCCTCGCGGCGGTGGCGCCAGCTATACCGGCGGCTATCTGGCTTCCTCGCCCGGTGCGCTCCTGATCGACATGAGTGCGATGAATCGCGTGCTCGATGTCGACCCGGTCAACCTCACCGCCAGAGTGGAGGCGGGCTGCACCTGGGCCGATCTGCGCCGCGCGCTCGAGCCGCACCGTCTGCGCGCGCTCGCCTGGGGGACTCTCTCGGGATTGAAGGCGACCATCGGCGGCGGGATGAGTCAGAACGGCGTGTTCTGGGGCGCCCGCGACGGTGTGCTCGTCGACGGCGCGCTGAGCTTCGAGGTCGTGTTGGCGAACGGCCGGGTGTTGAGCACGGGGTGCGGCTTCTTCCGTCCCTTCGGTCCGGACATCACGGGGTTGTTCGCGTCCGATACCGGCGCACTAGGCATCAAAGCGACGGTGACGCTGCAACTGGTGCGCGAGGCGGAGGCCTTCGCTTACGGCTCGTATACTCTTCCGACGGCCGAAGGATTCTTTGCCGCCATGAGCGCCGTGGCGCGCGAGCGCCTCGCTGCGGAATGCTTCGGCTTCGATCCCTACCTGCAGTCGCAGCGGTTGAAGCGCGAGAGCATTGCCGCCGACGCGCGCTCCCTGCTGGCAGTCGTCAAGGCACAGGGATCCGCCTGGAAGGGCTTGAAAGAAGGGGTCAAGGTGGTTGCCGCGGGGCGCTCGTTCCTGGAAGCCGGATCGTTCTCGCTTCATGTCGTCTGCGAGGGCAGGCATGAGAGCGCCGTTGCCGCGGATCTCGCCGCCGTCGATCGTCTCGTCACCGAGGCAGGCGGAGCCCCGGTCGAGAACACCATCCCGAAAGTGGCCAGAGCGCACCCCTTCCCGCCGCTGAACTCCATGATCGGCCCCGCGGGCGAGCGATGGCTGCCCGTGCACGGCCTGTTGCCGCACGGCCGGCTGGCGGAAGGCTGGCGGCGGATCCAAGACCTCTTTGCGCGCGAGGCCGGAGAAATGGAGCGCCACGGCGTGAGTGCAGGCGCCCTGTTCGCCGCCATCAGTCCGTCGGCCTGCGTCGTCGAGCCCGTATTCTACTGGCCCGATGCTCTCGAGGAGCTGCATCGCCGCACCGTGGAGCCCGCGCACCTTGCGAAGCTCACCCGGTTTCCAGCCAACGAGGCGTCACGAGAGTTGGTTACACGTCTACGCGACTCCATCATCCAGATCGTCGATTCGCTCGGGGCGGCGCACTTTCAGATCGGGCGCACCTATCCGCTGCGGGAGGCCCTCGACCCGCAAGCCTGGGAAATCCTGCGGGCGCTGAAGGCGGCGGTGGACCCGAGCCATCTCATGAATCCCGGAAGCCTGGGGCTGTAATCATGAAACAAGCAGACATTCCGCCGCCCTACACCGCGGTCGCGCGCCATGGCATGTTTCCGACTCCGCGCCACGATGAAACGGCACGGTTCAACTTCCTCGCCAACCTCAACAAGTACCTGTCGGGACCGCTGGGGCGCGGCAACGCCGCCGCGTACCGGCAGCGGGTGCTGCCCGGCTTCGAGAAAGAGCACGGGCGCGGACCGCGCGATCGCTTCGAGATCCGCCGCGCGATGAATGCAGACCCGTTCCATCGCCTTTGGTCCGCGCTCAAGCGCAACTCCATGGAGATGCGGCAGCAGAACGGCAGGGCCATGGTCCTGCGTCAGCTCGATGACCTCGATGCCAGGGCGCGGGCCCTCAACGACGGGGCCGATACGCTGAAGCTCGATCCTGCCGTGTCGACGCCGCATTACCAGGCGGCCGTCGACATCCACTGCATGCCCGGCAGCTATGCGGGCGAGGAGCGTGCGGGCGATGTATCGGCCGGAGCCAACTACGACTGTGGAATGTTCGCGACCACCGCCGGCGGGCTCGGCGCGCTGTCGGACGGCGGTGGACAGGCCCTCGTGGCCTGGATCGGCCGCGAGCGCCCGGGGTGGACTCCCAAGAGGATTCTCGATGTCGGCTGCACGATCGGCCACAACGCCGTGCCGCTCGCCCAGGCGTTCCCGCAGAGCGAAGTGATCGCACTCGATACTGCGGCGCCGATCCTGCGCTACGGCCATGCGCGCGCGCGGTCGCTGGGCGTTCGCAATCTGACCTTTCTGCAGGCCAACGCCGAGGACCTCTCGCGCTGGCCGGAGGGATACTTCGACTGGGTCCAGACCACCATGTTCCTGCACGAGCTGAGCGCCAAGGCGCTGCCGCGCATCCTGAACGAGCTGTATCGCGTGCTCGCGCCGGGCGGCCTCACGCTGCATCTGGAGCAGCCGCAGTACACTGCCGACATGCCGCTCTATGAGCAGTTCATTCGGGATTGGGACGCTTTCAACAACAACGAGCCCTTCTGGTCGGCGATGCACTCGTTGGATCTGAAGAAGCTCATGATCGAGAGCGGCTTCCGCCCGCAGGAGCTGTTCACCACGGGAGTCACGGCCGTCGTGGACAAGCGCATCTTCCCCGGGGCGCCGGATAAGGGCGCGGAAGATTACGGCCGTGCCGCCGCATGGCACGCGTATGGCGCATGGAAAGGGCGGGAGGCCAACGCCTCATGAGCGACATCGACTGGATGGTCCGCGCGAACGCCAAGGCCAAGGGGCGCCGCCCGCAGTACTTCGAGGATCCGGCACTCGACCGCATGCTGTCGATGCTGATGGCTCTGGTCGGCGAGGTATCCGTGCTGCGCGAGCGGCTCGACACCGTCGAGCGCCTGCTCGAGACCCGGGGATCGCTGACGCGCGCCGACATCGAGTCGTATGCGCCGGATCAGGCGGCTGCGCTGGAGCGCGGCAATCTCACCCGCGAGTACATCGCCAGGATCATGCGCGGCCTGCAGCAGGAGGCGGAGGCGCTCGCGGCGGCGGCGCAGGAGCGCCCGATCGAGGACATCCGCGAGGACCTGGCGAAATCCTGAGCGGGATTCAACCCTTCTCCGCATACGCTGCCAGCGGCGCGGGGGCGCCGGACTGACGGATGAGCACGCGCCGGCGCAGGAAGCGCGTGAGGCCACAATCCCCCATGCGCGAGGGGCCGAGCCCTGAGTCCTTGAAGCTCGTTTTTTCGGCTTCCCACACCAGCGCGGTGAGGCTGCCGTCATTGATGGAGACCGCCCCGACCTGCAACTGACTCGCAACCGCCTCGGCTTCCTCGGCGGTTGCGGCGAGCACGGCCGCGGAGAGCCCGTAACGGCCCCGGTTGGCGAGCCGCACGGCTTCCTCCAGAGTGTCGAACGGGATCACCGGGATGATGGGGCCGAACGTCTCCTCCTCCAGCACCCGCATCCCGCTCGTCACGTCGCAGATTACCGTCGGTTTCAGATAGAGGCCGCCGCCGAGGCTCAGGACCTCGCCGCCGCTCAGCACTCGCGCGCCCTTGGCGAGCGCATCCGCGATCTGCGCCGCGACGATTTGCGCCTGTCGCTGCGAGATGAAGGGCCCGATGTCGCCGCTGCCGATGTCAGGATGGTTGAGCCGCACTCGGTCGGCGGCTTCGGTCAATGCCGCAATGAAGGGACCGGAGATCGCACGGGCCACGAGGACACACTCGATGGATTGACAGGCCTGGCCGGTGTTGACGACGCCGGCCCGCAGCGCGATCTGTGCCGCATGGTGCGGGTCTGCGCTGGCCATCACGATCATCGGATCCTTGCCGCCGAGTTCCAGGCTGGCGGGGATGAACGCGGCGGCGGCGGCGGCCGCGACCTTGCGTCCGGTTGCGACGGAGCCGGTGAAGCAGACGAAGTCGACCCGATCGATCAATGCGGCGCCTGTGGCCGCATCCCCCGGCACGAAGGCGAGTACGTCCGCGACCTCGGGTACCTGACGGGTAGCCGCCTCGAGCGGCTCGACGAATCGCGGTGCGATCTCCGACGGCTTGATCATCACCGCACAGCCCGCGGCCAGGGCCGGCACGGCATCGATCAGCGAGAGGATCAGCGGAAAATTCCAGGGACTGATGATGCCGACCAGCGGGTAGGGGACGAGCTGCGTCGAGGTCGTGATACCCGGCTGCGAGGTCGCGCAGCCGCTGCGGCTCTGTGCCTCGATCAGCGTTGGCGCACGCGCGGCCCAGCGGCGGCTCAGGCCCGCGACGCTTGCCAGCTCGATCCGCGAGAGGGCGCGGCGGCCGGTGTCGCTCTCCAGGGCGCCGATGATCCGCGCGGCGTGGCTCTCGAGCGCCGCGGCCCACCGCAGCAGTGCCTCCGCCCGCCGCTGTGGCGTCCGTGCCGCCCACTGCGGCTGGGCGCTGCGCAGCCGGGACGCGATCGCATCGAGCGCCGCGGGACCGGCGGGCTCGAACTGAAAATCATCCTTCCCGGTACGGGGATTTCTGACGTGCATGGCATGGCCTTCCGCGGCGGGGCAAGAGACTTGCGCTGGATCAATTGTCCTGACAGTATAACAAATCAAAGGCCATCGGCGGCCCGTCCATGGGAGTGAGACATTCATGGGAATTCGCGACAGCATGCCCCTGCTGGCACGCCACGAGGGAGTCTGGGACGGCGTGTACACCTACTACGATGCGGCGGGAAAGCAGATCGACGCCCATCGCTCGCGGCTGCTCTGCCGGATGCCCGAGCAGGGGCACCCCTATCACCAGACCAACTACTACACGTGGGATGACGGCCGCGTGGAGATCCGGGACTTCCCCGCCACCTACGCCGACGGCCGCATCTGGTGGGACAACGAGCTCATCAAGGGCTGGGCGGCCGAGGTCGGCCTCGACGCCGCGCGCCGCACCATCATGCTCTACTGGGAGCGGCAGGGCGATCCGGGGCTGTACCTCTACGAGATGATCCAGATCGCGGACGACGGCGCCACGCGCTGCCGCACCTGGCATTGGATCCGCAAGGGACGCCTCGAGACACGCACCGCGATCGAGGAGCGCCTGGTGACACGCGACTGGCGCGCCGTCGAGAAAGAAATGGAGCAGCGGGCCTGACCGAGTCGCTCCTCGAGAAGATCTGGCGACGGCACCTCATCGCCGAACTGTCGGACGGCGCCGCGTTGCTCGCGATCGACCGCATCTTCCTGCACGAGCGCATGGGTGCCGTCGCGCTCGGCAGCCTGGCGGCCTCGGGGCGGCGCGTGGCCGATCCGCGCCGCGCCTTCTGCGTGATGGATCACATCGTCGATACCAGGCCCGGGCGGGGCGATCGCACGCTCATGCCTGGCGGCCAGGCGTTCATCTCCGAGACCCGCCGCGCCGCGTTGGAGGCGGGATTGACGCTGTACGATGTGACCGACCCGGATCAGGGGATCATGCACGTGATCTCACCGGAGCTCGGCATCGTGTTGCCGGGCTGTACTCTGGTCGCACCGGACAGCCATACCTGCACTCAGGGCGCCTTCGGCGCTCTGGCCTGGGGCATCGGCTCCTCGGAGGCGGAGCATGCGCTGGCTACGGGCACGCTGCGTGTGCGCCGCCCGCGCTCGCTGCGCGTCATTCTCTCCGGGCGCCTCGCAGCGGGCGTGACCGCGAAGGATCTGGCACTTGCTCTGATCGCCCGCTACGGGGCGGGCGGTGCCAAGGGGTGTGCGCTCGAGTTCGCCGGCGAGGCGGTCGCGGCGCTCGACATGGAAGCGCGCATGACACTGTGCAATCTTGCCAGCGAATTCTCGGCGATGACCGCGCTGATCGCGCCGGACGATGTTGCCTTTGCGTACCTGCAGGGCCGCCGGTACGCGCCGCAGGGTGCCTCCTGGAGCGCGGCCGTAGCGCAGTGGCGGCGACTCGCCAGCGATCCCGGCGCCCGCTTCGATGAGGAGATCACCCTGGATGCCGCCGCGGTGGAGCCGATGGTGAGCTGGGGAGTGTCACCGGCGCAGTCGACCGGGGTGACCGGCGTCGTACCGCCGGCCGCCGCGCAGCGGCCTCTCGCCTACATGGGCTTGCGCGCCGGGCAGGCGCTGCGCGGCATCCCGATCGATGCGGCATTCATCGGTAGCTGCACCAACAGCCGGCTGTCCGATCTGCGCCGCGCGGCCGCGCTTCTCGCAGGGCGGCACGTTGCGCCGGGCGTGGCCGCCATCTGCGTTCCCGGATCATCCGCAGTGAAACGCGCCGCGGAGGCCGAAGGTCTCGATCGCGTGTTTCAGGCTGCCGGCTTCGAGTGGCGCGAGAGCGGCTGCTCGATGTGCTTCTACGCCGGCGGGGAGAGCTTCCGGCCCGGGTCGCGCGTCATTTCCTCCACCAACCGCAACTTCGAGGGACGCCAGGGGCCAGGGATCCGTACCCACATTGCGAGCCCGGAGACGGTCGCGGCGAGCGCCATCGCCGGCGCGATCGCCGATCCGAGGGAGCTCCTGTCATGACGCCGCTCACACGGCTGACGGCGGTGGCGGCTCCGCTGCTCCTGGACAATATCGACACCGACACCATCATTCCCTCGCGGGAGATCCGCAGCACGGGCAAGACCGGGCTCGCCGCGGGTCTGTTCGCGGGCTGGCGCTATCGCTCGCCGGCGGCCCGCGAGCCCGAGCCCTCTTTCGTGCTCAACCAGCCGCGCTACGCGCAGGCGCGCATCCTCCTGGCGGGCGGCAATTTCGGCTGCGGCTCCAGCCGCGAGCACGCGGTCTGGGCGCTCGCCGAGTACGGCATCCGCGTCGTGATTGCGCCGAGCTTCGCTCCGATCTTCTTCGGCAACTGCGTGCGCAATGGCGTCCTGCCGGCAGCGGTAGCGGCTGCGGCGGTCCGCGACATGGCGCAGGCCGTCGCGGCCGACCCGCAGGGCAATCCGCTGACCGTCGATGTTCGCGCGCAGAGCGTCTCGCTCCCGGACGGGCGCCGCTGGCCTTTCCCGCTGGAGAGTGAGCCCAAGGCGATGCTGGTCGAAGGCCTGGATGCCATCGATCTGACGTTGCAGTCGCAGCAGCGAATCGATGCGTTCCTCGAGCGCGACCGGCGGGCACGGCCGTGGATATACCTTGGGGCCGGGCGATGATCAAATCCGTATTGGTGAGTGAAGTGGGACCGCGGGATGGCTTGCAGAGCATCCACCGCGTGATGCCGCTGGAGGCAAAACAGGCGTGGATCCGTGCAGAGGCGGCCGCGGGCGTGCGCGAGATCGAGGTTGGCAGTTTCGTGCCGGCGAGTGTTCTCCCGCAGATGGCGGACACCGCGGCGCTGGTCGAATTCGCGCGGACGATTCCAGACCTCACGGTCGCGGCGCTCGTCCCCAACTTCAAGGGAGCGGAGCGGGCGCTCGCCGCGCACGCTCACAAGATTTCCATCCCTCTCTCGGTCTCACAAACCCACAGTCTGCGCAATGTGCGGCGCGATCATGCCGGAATGCTGGCCGAGATCCGGGCGATTGCCGCGCGCGTCGCTGCCGAGCCGGCGGCGGGCCGGCCTCATTTCGAGGTAGGGCTCTCGACCGCGTTCGGCTGCACTCTCGAGGGGCCGGTGTCGGAGGACCTCGTGGTGCGCCTCGCGGAGCAGGCGATCGAGGCCGGGGCAGCGGAGGTCGGCCTGAGCGATACCACGGGTTACGCAAACCCCTCGCAGGTGAAACGCCTGGTGCGAAGAGTGAAGTCAGCCGTGGGAAGCGAGCGGCTGCAGGGTCTGCATCTGCACAACACGCGCGGGCTCGGCCTCGCCAACGCGCTGGCAGGCCTGGAGGAGGGCATCACCACGCTCGACAGCTCGCTTGGCGGGCTCGGGGGCTGCCCCTTCGCGCCGGGCGCATCGGGCAACATCGTCACCGAGGATCTGGTGTTCATGCTGGAAGCGATGGGTGTCGCCACGGGCATCGATCTGCAGAAGCTGCTCGAGGTGCGGCGCATCGTAGCCGCCGCGCTGCCCGATGAGCCCTTGTACGGCTTCCTGCCGGCTGCCGGGCTGCCGCTCGGATTTGGAGCTCGAGCATGAGGCTGCCGCTCGCTGACATCCGGGTGGTCGAGTTCACACACATGGTGATGGGGCCGGCGGCGGGAGCGATCCTGGCCGCGCTCGGCGCGCAGGTCATCCGCGTCGAGCCGATCGGCGGCGACCGGACACGTAATCTTCTCGGCTCGGGCGCCGGCTACTTCCCCATGTACAACCGGCACAAGGCGAGCATCTGCCTCGAGCTGAAGCGGCCGCGGGGCATCGAGATCGCGCGCCGGCTCATCGCGCAGGCCGATGTTGTCATCGAGAACTTCCGTCCGGGCGCGATGCAGCGGCTGGGGCTCGGCTACGAGGCGCTGGCTGAAGCGCATCCGCGTCTGATCTATGCCTGCGAGAAGGGCTTCCTGCCCGGACCCTACGAGCACCGCACCGCGCTCGATGAGGTCGCCCAGATGATGGGGGGGCTAGCGTACATGACGGGGCCGCCGGGGCGGCCGCTGCGAGCCGGGTCGAGTGTCGTGGATGTAGCGGGCGGAATGTTCGGAGTGATCGCGATTCTGGCGGCGCTCGAGGAGCGCCATCGCACCGGCCGCGGCCAGAAGGTCCAGAGCTCGCTCTTCGAGACCACGGTCTACCTGATCGGCCAGCACATGGCCCAGCAGGCGGTCACCGGCCAGGCGCCGCAGCCCATGCCGGCGCGCCTCTCGGCATGGGCCATCTACGATGTCTTCGCCACCCGGGACGACAGCGCCATCTTCATCGGCGTGGTATCGGATTCCCTGTGGGAGAAATTCTGCCGTCTGTTCGGGCTCGATGCCCTCTGGGCCGATGAGACCCTGCGCGCGAACAATGCCCGCGTGCTCAAGCGGGAGCGCATCCTGCCGCAGATCACGAGCCGACTGCGTGAGCTCACGCGCGCGGAGCTCATCGCCCGGCTGGAAAATAGCGGCATTCCCTTCGCGCCGATCGGCAAGCCCGAGGACATGTTTGCCGATCCTCATCTCGCCGCCTCGGGCGGCCTGGAGAGCGTGACCTTACCCGACGGCACCGGCACCCGCCTTCCCGCGCTGCCGATCGAATTCGGCGGCGAGCGGCTGGGGCGGGATGCGCGGCTGCCGGCGGCGGGGGCGGATACCCGCGCGATCCTCGATGGACTGGGTCTCGGCGCGGCCGAGATCGACGAGCTGATCCGCAGCGGCGTCGTTGCGGCGGCCTGAGCGCGGCCCGGATGCTCCTCTCGAGAGGTAGCAGGGCCGCCGCCTCTGCCGCCGCTCAGATCAATCGCGTTCCTCGCTCAGGAATTTCCGCAGCGCGATCGCGAAGGCTTCGGTGTGATTGTAGAACACGCCATCGTAGACGCCCTTGCCGGTGCGAATGTGCGGCATCTCGAGCAGCTCTGCGTTCCTGAACAACGGTGCGCTCGCGCGCGTAGCCTCTTCCAGATTGTCGGCTACCGCCATCAGCAGTACGGGCTGCGTCACTTTCGGCAGCTCGGTACGAGCACGCTCTGCATACTCGAATGCGGCTTGATGTCCGTACTCGCGCTTGCTTGCGATTGGACGCAAACTGTCGGCTTGCAGAGCCCATGCGCTGTCTGGCACCCCTTCGGCCTCATAGGCAGCCTTCGCGATCGGGTACCTAGCGCACCACTGATCCATGACCTGCGTATATGAGGTGGGGTCAGGAAGAGCCGCCCGAACGGTCGCGAGGACTTCGTCGGGCACTACGAAAACGCCGATCAGAGCGACCCTTCGAACCCTGAGTGGCTCGAGCACGGCGAGCGCCGTCGCAATGAACGCGCCCGTATGGTTTCCGAGTAAATCGATGCGTTGCCCGGAATTCAGGCCGAGCGCACCGAAGGCCTCGCAGATCGCAGCCGCGTAGTCTTCGATGCGCGGTTGATCGGGCGGGGCGTCCGAGCCACCGTATCCCGGTGTATCGATGGCGATGGTGAGGCGATCCCTACCCATCTCTCCGATCAGCGGGCCGAACTCCACCAGCGAATTCGGCGTCTGATGGAACATGACGAGCGGTGTCTCGCGCGGGCTCACTCCAGGGCTTCGCGCTACGGCGTAGTGCATCTGTCCGTAACGCATTGACACGTATCCGCGAGTCACCCTCGGCTCCGTGCCCGCAGGATCCCCCATACTCATCTTCGAGCGCAGCGGCCTTCAGCCAGGTCCATGGTCCGTGACGGTTCGTGAGTAACGCTGCAGCGTCCTGACTTCCTCCAGATCCTTCGGCGGCTCGCGGAACTGCGGATACTGCGATTCGATGACGCTACGAAGATCCTGCGGCAGCTCCGCATATTCCTCGTGGCGGGCGCCCGTCATGAACATGTAGCTCATCTTCCTGCCATCGCCGCCCGCCCAGGGGGCCAGTGGGCTGACGCCGGCCTGCCCCCATTGATAGCGCGGAACTGCCTCGCGGTCGCCCTCGTAGACGAGGAAAAACGACGTCATCGTGTGCGCCGCCACTTCATCGGGGATCTCCGGCCTGCGGGTCATGAAAAACGCCGGAATGGTAACGTGAGCGAAGTCTCCGAACCGGGAGATATTGCTTTCCGTAAAGACATGGGTGCGAAGAAACTCGCCGCTGCCCTGACTCGCGGTGAGCACGACCCTGCCGCCCTTGTACTCGAGCTCGAGCAACTGATACGGGAAGGTCCATGACTTGACGGGCTTGCCGCCGAAGGTCTCGAGCACCTTGCCGGTATCCTTGTCACGGAACAGATCGAGCTTCCTGATGATCCCGAAGCGGCGGTCCGGATTATCGGGGTCGATGTAATGACGCACCGTGTCGTAGTATTCGAAGTCGTAGATCGTCTTCCCGGTCTGGGCATCGCGTACCGGCCCCCGTCCGTACCAGTAGCGGTGCTTGCCGTCGGCCGGCCCGAAGCGCGCTTCGGCAAACAGCTCGAAGTCTTCGTGCGTAAGCTCTCTGGCAGCGGCCATCGCGGGTGCAGGGCTCATTGATGTACTCCGGGTAGCGGACTGTGACGGTACCGGAATGTTCCCGGCACCGATCGACATCGGTCCAACAACCGTTGTTCCGGGCGACAAGCCGAAGTTGTGCGACGGACGATCCTCGCCGGCCCATAATGTCCGAACAACTTTCAGAGGACCGGCGGCGACCGATGGGGCATGCCGTCGGCCCAAGGCGGTCTTGCGGTGAGTGAGCCATGCAATCGAGCGACCTGGCGATGAGCGCTGCCCCCGGCGGCGGCATCGGCACGATCGGGGTGCGCAATCCCCGCACCGGCAGGATCGATTTCACGCTCGAGCCGGCCTCCGGCGCGGCGATCGACGCCGGCGCGGCGAAGCTGCGCGAGGGCCAGGCACGCTGGTCTCACCGCCCGGGGCAGGAGCGCGCCCAGGCTCTGCTGCGCTGGGCGGCCGCCATCGAAGAGCGAGCGGCACAGATCACGAGCGCACTCGCCGCGGATACCGGCCGACACAGGCTCTCGCAGATCGAGACGGCCAGTGTCATCCAGCTCATTCGCCGGTGGGCCGCCCGAGCGCCGGAATTGCTTGCGCAGCGAGCCCGGTCGTCGCGGCCGACGGCCTTCCCCTCCATCACGACTTCCACGCTGCCGGTGCCTTACCCTCTCGTGGGAATCATCGGTCCCTGGAATTTCCCCCTGGTCCTGTCGCTAATCGACGCCGTGCCGGCGCTTGCGGCGGGATGCGCGGTCCTCGTGAAGCCGTCGGAGATCACGCCGCGCTTCGTCGAGCCGCTCCTCGCGGCCACTCGCGTGGTAGCGGAGATCGCGGAAGTTCTCGACTTCGTGCAGGGCGATGGCGCGACGGGAGCCGCGCTCATCGAGCGTGTCGATTATGTGTGCCTGACCGGATCGGTCGCAACCGGCCGCAAGGTCGCCATGGCCGCCGCTCGAGCCTTCATTCCGGCGAGCCTCGAGCTCGGCGGCAAGGACCCTATGATCGTGCTCGCGAGCGCCGATCCGGTCCGGGCGGCCGCGACCGCTCTGCGCGCGAGCATCGTGAACACCGGCCAGGCCTGCCAGTCCATCGAATGCGTCTATGTCGCGCGGCAAATAGCCACTCCGTTCCTGGCAGCGCTCACGGAAGCGGCCGAGCGCGCGGAGTTGAATTACCCCGATATCCGGCGGGGCGACATCGGCCCATTCATCTTCGAGAAGCAGGCCGCAATCGTGCAGGCGCAGATCGACGATGCCCGCGCGAAAGGAGCCCGGGTGCTCACAGGGGGGGACGTCCAGCGGCTCGGGGGCGGACTGTATCTGCGGCCCACCGTGATGACGGGGCTCACCCGCGACATGCTCGTCATGAACGAGGAAACGTTCGGGCCGGTGATTCCGGTCGTCGTGTTCGACGCGCCCGAGGAGGCCGTACGGCTCGCGAACGACAGCCGCTACGGCCTGTCTGCCGCGGTGCTCGCGGGCAGCGCCGAGGAGGCGGAGGCCATCGGGGCACGGCTCGAAGTTGGCGCGGTCTCCATCAATGACGGCAGCCTCACCGCGCTGGTGTGGGAGGCGGAGAAATCGAGCTTCAAGGACTCGGGGCTCGGCGCCTCCCGCATGGGCGACAGCGCACTGCTGCGCTTCCTGCGCGACCGCGTCCTGATCCGTCAATCCGCGGAAGCGGCGCCGCTCTCGGCCTACGCCGAGGCGGGAGCCTGATGGTGCGGCGGGCGTGCTTGCCGACGGACGGGCATCAGACCCCGCGGCAACGTCTGGGCGAATTTGCGGCTGAAAATTTCACTCGATCCGGGTCCTGTACACGCTAGGCATGCCTGGGGGATTCAAGCGCTCATGAACAAGCAACTCGCATCGGTAGGGCTCGCGGCGTTCGCCGGCATCTGGGCATGCACTTCGGGCGCGGCACAGTCCGACTCGACATCCCGGCCCGCGGAATCCGCCACATCGCCCACGGAGCCGGTGATCCTGCAGACGGTGACGGTGACCGCGCAGCGCCGGACGCAGAATCTGCAGAACGTCCCGATCGCGGTCACGAGCATCTCCGGCAGCCAGCTCGCCCCCCGGCAGATCACCGAGGCACTGGACATCGCGTTCTACGTGCCGAACATGATCGGCGCGACCACCACCGGCCTGGGCTCGTCGAACAGCTATTTCGTCCGTGCCCTGGGGCAGACCAATTCCTTCCCCACCACCGAGCCTCAGGTGGGCGTCTACGTCGACGACATCTACATAGCCCGGGAGAACGCGACCAACTTCTCGCTGTTCGGCGTGCAGCAATTGCAGGTGCTGAACGGTCCGCAGGGCACCCTCTTCGGCCGAAACTCCACCGGCGGCGCGATGCTCGTGACCCTGCGCAAGCCGGGCCGGGAGTTCGGCGGCGAGGTAGGCCTGAGCTACGGTCAGTTCGGAGAATCCGGCGGCAGCGAATATCGCGCCAACGCCTCGGTCGACGTGCCGATCAACGAGCAGCTTCTGACCAGAACGTCGGCCTACGGCATCACCAGCCCAGGCTACGCCCGCGATCTGACCACGGGCGAGCGATTGAACGGTACCAACAACTACGGGGTTCGCGAGGCAGTTACCCTGCTGCCGAGGGGCATGCCGAGCCTCCGCTGGGACGTGTCGGCGGATCTGGAGCACGACACCGCCGGCAACCTCCTGAATCAGCCGAGTCCCGGCGGCGATCGCGTCTCCTACAGCGGGTTCAGCAGAATCGGCGGCGCCCTCGAGCCGTACTTCACGGGCGCCAAGGCCGGCTTCGGACAGGCGGACATCGTCAAGACATTCGGGGTCGCGTCGAATCTGCAGTGGCGGCATGGAACCGGGACGCTCAACTTCATTACCGGATTCCGCGGCATGCACCAGCAGGCCGCGATCGACGTCCAGGTGGCCGCGTTTGGTCCCCTGCCGACGGCCGACGCCCTGCCGATGGGCGAGATCACCCTGGCCCAGGACCTCAATAACCATCAGTTTTCACAGGAAGTGAAGTGGAACGACACGGCCTGGGGGCGGCTCAACTACACCGCCGGGCTTTTCTACCTCCACGAGGACAGCGACAACGATTTCGGGCAGGTACTTGGCGTCACCCCCAACTTTGCCGTGCCGCTCAACGATCAATTTACCCATAACGACACGAAATCGACGGCCATCTACGCTCAGGGAGACTACCAAGTGACTTCACACCTGACGGCAACGCTCGGTGCGCGGGGCACGGACGAGACCAGAAGCGTGGTGGCGCGTGCCAATGTGCCCGGACTCGGTTACGACACGGCGCAGGTCCAGGCCGCCGGCTACCCGACGCATCTGGAATCGAGGCAGTTCACACCGCACGCCGCCCTGCAATATCGGTTCGATCCGCAATACATGGTGTATGCCTCCGCCACCAAGGGCTTCCAGGGTGGCGGCTGGAACGGGCTCACCGGCAGCAATCCGCAGGACTTCAACAACTATGGTCCGGAAACCGTTTGGTCCTACGAGTTGGGTCTGCGCTCGACGCCGACGCCGCGGTTACGTGTGAATGCGACGCTCTTTTACGAGGACGTCAAGAATTATCAGTTGGAAACGGACAACCTGAACACGAACTCCTTCGACACCACCAACGCCTCGGACATGTACGGCTACGGACTGGAGGCGCAGGTCGAATGGCGGCCGACCGAATCGCTCACATTGGCCGCGAACCTGGGCACCATCAAGGCTCGCTACTACGACCCGTCGTCCCTGGTCGTCGCTCAGCAGGCCCGATGCGTGGCGGGCATCGCCAGCAGCTGCGATAACGGCATCGTCCGAGCAGACGGCAGGCTCGGGGAGCCGTCGAACTCCGCACCATTCAACTTGACGATCAGTGGCTCGTACGCGATGCATTTCGGCGGACTATCGGTGACCCCGTATGTCGGCATCAATCAAGTCTCCAGAGTATGGATCTCCACGGCCAACTCGCCGGGTCCCGCCGCCCCATGGCCGCAGGCTGCCGGCGGTTACACGAGAGCGCGCACGGTGGTAAATGCCAGCGTGACCTTTGGACCGAGCCGGCTGCCGTTGACCATTACCGCCGAATGCAAGAACTGCACGATGGTCGATTATGGAACGGTCGATTTGCTGGGAGTGAATTACTTCAACGCTCCGGGAATGTGGGACCTGCGCCTGAACTACACTTTCTGAGTGCGACGCGAGCGAAGTCCGCGGGTCGCCCTTCCATTGGATCATGGCCTGACCCGGGGGGCGTAGGTTGACCATGCTGTTCCGTGCAGAGACGGAAACGATCCCGACAGAGGCCCGGACGGCGCTCACTCCGACCTGGGTCGTGGTCGGTCTGGCCATGGGTCCTGCGGTGTCCTCGGGGCTTGCGCGCTCCGCGTACGGCCTGCTGTTGCCCGCCATGCGCGCGGATCTCGGCTGGGACTTCGCTCAGTCCGGGGCGATGAGCAGCGCCATCGCCATCGGCTATCTGGCGGGGGCCCTGATGACGGCCCCGCTCGGCAGGTGGACCGGAGTCAAGCGGCTTTACGCGATCGGACTCGCGCTGTGTACACTCGCGATCGCGGCGTCTGGAATCGGCAGCCGCTACTCGGTGCTGTTGATGCTGCGTTTCATTGCAGGCCTGACGGGCGCCTTCACGTTCATATCGGGGACGGCACTGACTGCCGCCGCGGCGGCTGGGGGCGGAACCAACCGCGCGCCGACCTTTCTTGGAATCTACTTCTCCGGCGGGGGACTGGGGATCGTAGCGTCCGCGGTGGCCGTGCCGCCGTTGCTCGATGCCGTCGGATGGCGCGGCGGCTGGCTGGTGCTGGGTGCATTGGGACTGGGGGCGACAGTGTTCGGCTGTTGCGTGCTTCGACGCTCTCCCGAGCCCGCATCCTCGGCGCCGGCCGCCTTGGGAAGCAGCTGGTCACCACGCCTGATGGCGCCCCATCTGCTGGCCTATGGGCTTTTCGGTGCCGGCTACTTCGCGTACGTGACCTTCATCGTCGCCTACTTGCGCAGCGATGAGGGGTTCTCCGCAGCGGACATCTCGCTCTTCTGGTCGATGCTGGGTCTTGCATCCGTCGCAGCCGTGTTTTTCTGGGGGCCCGTTCTCGGGCGCCTGAAGGGGGGCAAGGGAGCTGCGGCGACGATCGGCGTC
Organism: Steroidobacteraceae bacterium; assembly: GCA_036393055.1. Taxonomy (GTDB): domain Bacteria; phylum Pseudomonadota; class Gammaproteobacteria; order Steroidobacterales; family Steroidobacteraceae; genus 13-2-20CM-66-19. The sequence continues at coordinate 37,084 of DASVWT010000308.1, read as the reverse complement.
GTCATGATCGGCGCGGCGATCCCCCTGGTCTGGAGCACGCCCGGCGGCGCTTATCTGTCGGCCGCAATCTTTGGCGGGTCCTTTCTTTCCGTCGGAAGCGCCGTCGTGGCATTCGCCCGCCGGGTCACGCATCCTAACGCCTGGACGGTAACGATCGCTACGCTGATCGTCGCCTTCGGCCTCGGGCAATGCGTGGGCCCTCTCTCGAGCGGTGCGCTCTCGGACGGTCCGAGCGGAATCCGGGCAGGCCTCTGGCTGGCGGTAGGACTGCTGGCAACCGGCAGTCTCGTCGCGATGCTGCAGAACGAGCCGCGCGTGTGATGCCGGACTGCCGCACGAAGGGCCGAGCCCCCGGTCTACCCGACGCCTGCGGCGTTCGATTCACCCGTCGACTTCAGTGCCTGTGCTGCCGCATGCCGAAGCTCCTGCAGCATGCGCTGCACCGGGTTTGCCTCGGGCTCGGCGCTCCTGGTGTAAGCCACGATGGGAAGCCGCCACTCGAGCTGCGGCACATCCAGCTTGACCCATTGGTTGGCAGCCAGCTCGGCTTGCGCCAGGCGCGTGGGCAACAAGGCGAGGTAGTCCGCCTCATGAACGAGCACCCGCACGAACCCGAGGGACGTCGATTCAGTGTGCTGCAGAGGCGGCTCCAGCCCGGCCCGTCTGAAGCGCTCGCGGAACGCGTTCTGTGCGGCGGCATGACGGCTCCCCAGCACCCACGAGCATTTCTGCAATTGCGCCAGGGTTATGTTGCGCTGCCTGGCCAGCGGATGATGCGCGCTAGCGACCACCCAGCATACGTCGTGCATCAGCGTCTCGGTGCGGATGCGCGAGTCGGTTCCGCTTTCCAGATCAGACAGGATATGGATCGCCACTACGACGTCCACCTCCCGAGCCAGCAGGGCGGACAACAGATCCGGCAGGAAGCCGCTGATGACCTTGACGCCGATTCGGGGCCAGATACGGCGCAACGCCAGAACCGCGGGCGCCACCAGGTATCCGGACGTCGTCGGACTCGTGCCTATCCTGACTTCGCCCTCCCGGCCCGTCTGCAGCTCTTCCAGGCGCTCTTCGAAAGTGCGTACCGCCTCGTCCGCGGCGCGCGCGTGGTCCACCAGCAATCGTCCGACCGGCGTCAACCTCGCTTCGCGGACCCCGCGCTCGAACAGGCGCGCGCCGAGCTGGTGCTCCAGCGCCTGGATTCCCTTGCTGAGCGCCTGTTGGGTGCGGCCGATCGCGGATGCGGCGCGGGTGAAGCTGCCGAGCTCGGCAACGGCCAGGAAGTAGCGAAGCTGTCGAAGATCCATGACGTATATATAGCACAACGGTCCAGAAGGACCCCGATGGCCCGTGCCTGGATGAGACACCGGCCGAACCCAAGGCAGACCAGCCAATGCGCGCGGCGGCGCGGCCCGCCATCGAGTCCGACATTCCCGCCGGAGTTGGAATCGTTCGCATGGGCGAAGATGGAGAATCGGGCAAACGCACGCCGGGGATCGGCGGACGCGGGGGATGCGCTTGACAGCCTTGCGATTCTCCCCAATAGTTGTCCGGACAAGCTGTCCGGGGCGCGGCTCGATACTGCGGGCGGCGAAAGCAGGAGACCAATGGTGAATCTCTCGGCGGTGCGCTGGTGAGCAGGTTTGGACTCGAAGGCGGCGGTTACCTGGAGTTCGGGGCAGGGTGGAAGCCGCTCACGGCCTGCTTCGTCGGCGTGGCCTGCGGCGCCTATCCGGTCCCCTTCTACGTACTGCCGATCGTGATGGGGCCCATCCACGTCCAGTCCGGGTGGGACTTCACCCTCATCAGCATGGGATATTCCATCTTCGGGATAGTCGCCGCGTTGCTCGCGCCGGTATTCGGCGCTCTCTGCGATCGAATCGGCGTGCGGCCGGTGGCGCTGTGGTCGATGACGGCCTTCGGACTCACGTTCGGGTCGTTCTACTTCCTGTCGAATTCCGTGAGCGGGTATTGCGCCTTGTGGGCACTTCTCGGTGTGGTCAGCATCGGCTCGACGCCCCTCATTTTCAGCCGCGCCGTGAACATGTGGTTCGTGCGCAATCGCGGTCTGGCGCTTGCCGTCATGCTTCTGGGGAGCAGTGCGGCCGCTCTGGCGGTACCGCAAGTCGCTCAGACCGTGTTGTCCGCCACCTCCCGGTGGCAGGCGGTATTTCCCGCGGCGGCGCTGCTTCCGCTGCTGATCGCGGTACCGGTCGGTCTGCTCTGGCTGCGTGACCCGCGGCCCGAAGAGTATCCGGCGGGCGTCGCCGATACGCGCGGCCGTCTGATCGGCATCACTCTCGTACAGGCTCTCCGCGGTTATCGGTTCTGGGTGCTGGTGTTTGCGGTGCTGGCCATCTCTCTGGCCGATATTGGCGCGCAGATCAACGTCGTGCAGATTGCCGAGCTGCACGGGCTGTCGGCCCGCGCGTCCGCCAGCGTGATCACGCTGACGGCCTTTGGCATTCTCTTTTCCCGGCTGCTGACCGGAATTCTCATGGACCACCTCTGGGCGCCGGCGATAGCGTGTCCGGCAATGCTGGTGACGGCGCTTGCGTGCTGGATGCTGCTCGGCACGGCGGGCAACGCACCTTCGATCATGATCGCCGGCTTCCTGCTCGGGTTCGCCGTGGGAGCGGAGTCCGACATCATCGCGTATCTCGCGGCCAAGTATTTCGGGATGGCGCATTACGGGCGTATCTACGGCACCCTTTATCTGGCCTTCGTCATCGGAGCATCGATTTCGCCGATTCTCTACGGAATGGTGCGCGACCGCACGGGAAGCTACGACTCGATTCTCATAGCCGATATATTCATGTTCGCCGCCACGGGCGCAGTGCTGCTGCTGCTCGGACGCTATCCCGCGGCTGGGGGAGACTCGGCCGGAGCAGGTCTTACGGCTGCGGAAGCGCACTAAGGCCGGGACGCAAACCAGCCGGTGGCCCGCAGTTCGCCGCCTTAGACAGCGTAGGACATCCTGGACGCAGCGGAACGCCGCCCGCTGGTTCTCTCACCGCCTCACGCCCCCTGAGAGGGCGAGGTGAGCCGGACTGGATTTCGAGGCCCCAAGCCTGCTAGTCCCCTCGACGATCGCGAGTCCCGCGGCGGTCGGGCGAATACCGCGCGATCCCCGATGGACTGAATCTCGGCGCAGCCGAGACCGACGAGCTGATCCGCACCGGCATCTTTGCAGCGGTCCGAGCGCTCCCCTGTGGCCCGGCGGATACAAATTGTCCGGACATTCGCACCGACCCGGCAGGGCAGGGGGCGGGCTTCGGTCGGGGCGGGGTTTCCACGCAGCATCTATTTGCTATAGACTAAATACATATCAAGCGATCGTCGGGGGACATTCCGCATGAGCATCCACACGAATCCGATCCTCGCGGCAATCGCGGCCGTTGCGGGCGCACTGGCCTTGCCGGCGGCAGCGGTGGCCGCGGCGCCGTCCGGCGCAGCCGCCGCCGATCAGAGCACGGGCACCGGTGATCAGGGCAACGCGTCGCAGCCGGTGCAGACGGCCGGCACGCTGGAGACCATTACGGTCACGGCCCAGCGGCGCGAGCAGAACCTGCAGAACGTGCCCGTCGCGGTCACCGCTTTCACCTCTGATCAGCTCGCCACGCGGCAGATCACCTCCACGCAGGACCTCGAGCGGTACGTGCCAAACATGTTCGCCGCGAACAACGTCGGCCAGGGTTCGGCCAACGTGTACTACATCCGCGGCCTCGGCCAGACACAGTCCTTCCCGACCTTCGAGCCCCAGGTCAGCACCTACATCGACGACATCTACATCGCGCGCCAGAACGCCAACAACTTTGCGCTGTTCGGCGTGCAGCAGTTGCAGGTGCTCAACGGGCCGCAGGGCACGCTCTTCGGCCGCAACTCCACCGGCGGCGCGATCCTGGTGACCCTCAAGAAGGCGGGCACGAAGTTCGGCGGCGATGCCGAGGTGAGCTATGGCCAGTACGGCGAGTCCGGCGGCTACCAGTATCTGGCGCGCGCAGCCGTGGATCTGCCCATCAGCGACCAGATCCTCACCCGCACGTCCGTCTACGGGATCACCGGCAACGGCTACGTGCACGACGTCACCACGGGCCAGCGGCTCAACGGAACCAACAACTTCGGCATCCGCCGAGGCCCTTGCGCTGCTTCCGAGCGCGATGTCCAACCTGCGCTGGGACCTGGCCTTCGACTATGAGCGCAACAACAACGCGAACATACTCAATCAGCCGGGTCCCAATGGCGAGCGCATCTCCTACAGCGGCCTCGACAAGATAGGCGGCGCGCTCCGGCCCTACCTGACCGGCTTCAAGTCGGGGTTCGGCCAGGGGGCGATCGTCACGAGCTACGGCGTCTCCTCGAACATCGCCCTGGATCTCGGCGGCGGCACGTTGAACCTCATCACCGGATACCGGCGGCTGCATCAGGACCTGGGGGCGGATTTCCCCGCCGCGGTGCTGGGTCCTCTGCCCACGGCGGATGCGGTGCCGACCGGAGAGATCACGCTCGCCCAGGATCTGGCCAATCACCAGGTCTCGCAGGAGGTGAAGTGGACCGAGAAGGTGGGCGATCGCTTCAACTACACGGCCGGCGCGTTCTATCTATACGAGACGAACAACAACGATTACGGCCAGGTGCTGGGCCTCGCGCCCACTTTTGCATTGACGCTCAACGACCAGTTCTTCACCAACGACACGACCTCGGCCGCGCTCTATGCGCAGGGCGACTACAAGGTCACCTCGGCTTTCACGGCGACCGTCGGGGCACGATTCACGGACGAGACGAAGAATGTGGTGGCGAACCCCAACGCGCCGGGTCTCGGCTATGACACAGCGCAGATCCAGGCGGCGGGTTACCCGACGCACCTGAAGACCAACCAGTTCACGCCGCACGTATCGCTGCAGTACCAGTTCGATCCGCAGCTCATGGCCTATGTTTCCGCAACGAGGGGATTCCAGGGCGGCGGCTGGAACGGACTCACCGGCACCAATCCGGTCGACTTCAACAATTTCGGCCCGGAGACGATGTGGTCCTATGAAGCCGGCTTGCGCTCCACGCCGACGCCGCGACTGCGCCTCAACGCAACCGTCTTCTACGAGGACGTCAAGGACTATCAGTTACTCTCGGATAATCCGCACACCCGCTCGTTCGATACCAGCAATGCGGCGAGCCTCTACGCCTATGGTCTCGAGGCCGACCTCGAATGGCGGCCGATCGATCCGCTGACCATCAGCGGCAACCTGAGCTCGATGAAAGCCGGCTATTACGCTCAGAGCCAGCTCATCCTGGCGCAGCAGGCAGCCTGTCGCGCCGGCGATCCGGCATCCTGCGACTCGGGTATCGTGAAGGCGGATGGGAGTCTCGCGACGCCCGTCTACACGCCGCCCATCGATCTCACGCTGGGCGCGCGGTACACCCTCGGATTCGAAAGCTTCTCGATCACGCCGTATCTGGGCGTCCACTACGTGGCGAAGGAATGGTTCGATACCGCGAACACCGCCGGCTTCTCGGCCTCCTACCCCGACGTCGGGGGTGAGACGAAGGCGCGAACGCTCCTCGATGCCAGCGTCACCTGGGCGATGGCGAGGACTCCGTTGACGGTGACGCTGGAGTGTCGGAACTGCACGATGGTCGACTACGGAACGGCCGACCTGCTGGGCTTCGATTACTTCAACACGCCGGGCATGTGGGACCTGCGGGCGAATTACCAGTTTTGACCGCCGCATTCGGGTTTGTCCTGCGGTCCGGAGCGACGGAACCCCGCTTCTGGCGTGTTCCGCGCTCCTGGGACCCTGTCAGCCGCTGCTGAGCTTGCGCGGTTCCAGACGGCCCGCGGGAAATCCTGGCCTTGACATAAGGACACAATTATAATAATCCGGCCTTGAATTAAGGCCACATTGAGCGGACTCAGCGGGCATGCCTCTTCACCCCGTGCTCGAAGAGCGGCTGAACGCCGCGCTTGCGCCCAGCCCTGCAACCCACTTCACACGAGCTCGAGCGGCGGCGAGCCGAGGTAGGCTACGTGAAGACGGCAGATGGCCTTGAAGTCGACTTCCTGGCCCGATATCGCAGTGGCGGTCAGGAGCTCATACAGGTTTGTGCGTCTCTGAAGGCGCAGGAAACCCTTGCGCGCGAGATGCGGGCGCTCGCCGCTGCTGCCAAGGAACATCCGCGCGCCCACCGTCGATTGCTCGTTCTCGACCGTGACGCTGCGGGGGAGGTTGCGGCCCCGGGAGTCGAGGTACTCCCAGCGTACGAATGGATGCTCACCGAGCCCAGTTGAGCTTGCAGCGCGCAAACCACAGACGGATTTTTCACATGGGCTTCGAGACGCTGATGATGACGATACAGGCGATCAGCGCCCAGAGGAATCCCAGAATCGACGTCGCTTTGATGTAGATGCTTCGGATGAGCGCGTTGCCGTGGTCGGTCGGACCATCTTGCGCCATCGCCTTCCAAACGCGGAAGTGCGCCAGCAGCACGATCCGGATGCCGACGCCGCATGCCATTACGCCGGCAAAGAGCGCCAGCTTCAGGCGCAGCCAGCCGGGGGTGCCCCATCCGCGGCCGATCAGGCCGGCGCCGATGCACAACAGCACGGCCATCAACAGGTAGCGGGAGCCGCGGTCGATCGCGCCGAGGCGGCGGCCCGTGGGGGCGTGGCGCAGGCGATGCACGGTCTCGATGAACGTGAGCCAGAGTGCCCCGAATAGGGCGGCCATCCAGGCGGCGGTACCGCCGCCCGGAATGAAGCCGTACAGCGCCGCGAGAGCGAAACCCGTCGCGACCTGCAGGGCCAGCGCATAACGCACGTGCTGGTCGGCCTCCATGACGTGCTCCATCATCCGATTGCGCTCCGGGAACGGTAGCCGGGCGCCGAAGCACACCTGGCGATAGGTGCTGTTGATCACCAGCTCCGAGCCGAGCCAGTAGCCGACGATGGCGATATGGGCGACGAGCAGTGCCTGCGGGAGCATGGCTCACCTTTGGGTGCTGCGGAGGAGTGGGTCGGTTGGATGGCGCCCGCGGATCAGAAGGGTTTTGCGACACCGAGAAATGCGGTCACCAACAGCAGCAGATACACCGTCCAGACCCACGCGCGCGTGCGGTTCATGGTCACGAGCAGCGGCAGCTCGGTGGCATCGCTCGAGCCCTCGCGCAGGAGACGGCCGAGCTGTGCGCCGACCGGCCGGTAGGCGACATCGATCATCGTGGCGGCACCGAAGATCAGGCCGAACGCCAGCGCCTTCACGGCCAGCCACGCGGCTGTCAGCGGCGCTCCGGTTGCGAGCGAAGCGCTTCCCAGCCAGAGGTAGAAGAGCGCCAGCACGATCTTCAGCCAGAATTCGACGCGCCGCTCGCGTGCCGCCCGTGGCGTCCGCTCGTGCGCGTGCGCATCCCAGACGAGCCAGGTCCAGAGAAGCCCCGCGATCCACGCCAGCGCCAGCAGCCAGCGCGGTACCGCCCAGTAACCGCCCGCCGCGACGACGGAGAGGGACACCGGAACCATCAGGGCCCAGGCGGTTCGCGGCACCATGTCGATTGCCACGAGGAGCTTCAGCAGCGCGAGCCGCTGCTCGATGCTGTAGCGGGCGCGCATACGGAAGTGGCGGCCGAGTGTGTAGACGCCGACGTCACCCCCGAGCCACAGGACGAAGAGGAGCAGGTGGGCGAAGACGAGGCAAGAGTAAGGGAGTCGGGTCATTGCTCACCAGCACCGCGGGGCGGGCGCGGCTTCGCCGCGCGCACCGGCGAGCTCCTCCGGCAACACGGGATCGTACGCGGGCCACCAGCGGAACGGCTGGCCGGAATCGACATATCGGGTGACCAGCGGTCCGCCGTGAGTGCGGAAGAAGTAGAGGTTTCCCGTCAGCGTTCCGTACGGCCCGTGCGCGATCTCGGGCGGCCGCCAGAAGTAGGCGCCGGGGCGCATCACTCCGCGGTTGCCGTGCGACTCGCCGCTCAACAGATACATTTCCTCCACGACGGGATGAACCTCCGCGCGCTCCGCCCAGCGCATCGGCAGGGTGCCGAGAATCCAGCTCTGATCGTGGGTGACGGGATCCTCATACAGCGTCTTGCGGCCGGCTCCGGGCGGGAACTCCGGATGGAAGCGCCCGGTGTAGGGAACGGAGAACGCATCCAGGTTCTCGACCAGCCGCGCCGGATCGAACGGCCTCGCCGTGTCCCAGAACGGCCGTTGCGAGAAGAAAGTCAGAGCGACAGCGCCTCTCTCGGATGCCATCGGACCGCGCGCGTAGCCCGCCGGCAGGTGTGCGTATGCCTTCTCGCCGTGGCGCTGCCGCCCCAGCGAGAGAGCGCCGTCCAACACCAGGAATTCCTCGTCGGCCGAGAGCGTGCCTTCGCGCTCGAGCCGCCACCCGGGAGGGTAACGCACCAGCAGGCTGGCGGCGCCCTGATCGGGGTCCAGACTGAGGACCTTGAGGTCGACACCGGGGCGGCAGCCCCAGAGATCACCGGCCGCCCAAGGCAGGTTCTGCGACTGCACGAATTCGATCCACGGCCTGGCCATCGGGATTCTCCTTCAGGGATGTTTGCTTTCGGCGTCTGCGGCCGGCGGCGCGGCGCTTGCGGGCGCCTCGGCGCGCAGGGGCTTGCGCTCGTCGCTCGACTCGGACAGTACTTCCAGGAGCCTGCGGATCGCCTCATCCGCCAGAAGGGCCGTCTGTTGCCGGTAAGAGGGACCGTCAGCGGCAGCCTCGATCTGCGAGGCATCGAGAATGCCGAGACGCGTCAGCGTTGCCTCGAGCGCGAGGCGTCGCGCGCGCTCCACGTGCAATTGTGAGGCCAGCTCGAAGACGAGGGCCGCGAGATGTGAGTTGTCGATGCCGCCGAATTCAGCGGGCGCGCTCACGCCGGCTTCTCCGCTTCGAGGACCGCCCACGGAAAGTGCCATTCCGCGCGCTGCGGCCACGCAAGCTGCTCCAGTCTGCCCGCATCGCGCTCGTCGAAGGCCGTCCAGCGCACCTCCCGCAGGCCCGCGGCCTCAGCCATACCGACCGTATCGGCCGACATCATCGGCGGCATGAAGGGCTCGTTGTTGCGTGCGCCATGCTCGGTCATCGCGAGATCGCGCAAGGGGTCGCCGGTGTACTGAAAATCCAGAATCCGCAGCAGGCCGCCCGGCGCCAGAAGGCGCGCTGCCTCCGCGAGAACCGCCGCCAGAGCATCGAGCGGCAATTCGTGGGCGAGCATGGTGGCGGTGACCAGATCGGCGCGCGCCGCCTCGAGTCCGGTTCCGGCTGCATTCGCTTGCCGGAAGCGAATGCCGAGTCCTTTTGCCGCAGTCCGCCGCACCGCAAGCTCCAGGCATGGCGCGGAGAGATCGATGCCGATCACTTCCGCAACGGGGAAGGCTTTCTTCAGCGGCCACGTGGATTTGCCGAAGCCGCAGCCGAGATCGACGATCCGGCGGTAATCGCGTCGCGGAACGGCGGTCTCCACGAACAGGCGATGAAACTTGTAATCGTCGTTGTCGCCCAGCATCACCAGCCGCGCGCCGAGCTCGTATACCCGGGCCGAGGTTGCATCGGACCAAACACCGCCCGGCTGCAAGTGAATGTCCCAGCCGGTATACCAATCCGGCAGCGGCAATTGCGGGTCGAGCTCCAGCGTCGAGCCCGACGCGGGCCCTGTCGGATATCTTCGTCCTGCCGCTCGATCCGCCGCGTCGCGTTTCGCGGTGCCACTTTCCGCCGCACGAGCTTCCCCGGCATCATCCCCCGTGATCGCATCGATCGCCGCGCGCCACAACATCTTCTGCGACCCGCGCTCCAGCCACGCAAAGCCCGGATAGCTCCTCAGCCCGTGGACGCGATCCGCGAAACCATCGGGCGCGAGCGATTCCGGGCCGCCCAGGGCATCACATTCCGCGCGCAAGCGCGGATAGAGCGTATCCGCCCATCGGCGGCGCAGAGTCAACACGAATTGCAGCGTGGCCCGGCTCTCGAGCGAGAATGTCATCTTGGCGCTCCTTCTATGGCGGGCGTACCGGCGGGCCACGACTCGACATCGAACTGGCCCTCGAGCTCCGCCACGGAACGGCGGTAGGCCCCAAAGCCGAGCCAGACGAGCACGATCGACGGAATCCCGATCAGGGCCGCCTCGATGGCAACGGCGTAGCGCAGCGCGTCCGGGCTGCCGAGCAGGTCGGTGATGAGACCCACCAGCGGCGGTCCGATGAGCTGCGCGACGATGCTGATCACCAGATAGTAAATGGCGGTCGACTGGGCGCGGATCTGGCCGGGCGCCAGCATCACCAGGGTGGCTGGCCCCGCTGCGGTGGCCATGGCCTGACCGAGCAGCGCGACGAACAAAACCGCCAGCCCCAACTGGACGCTCGGCATCAGCGGAAAGGCGCAGTACGTGGGCACTCCGATGAGCAGACCGACGAAAAGCGCCCGCAGGGTCGCATCCCTTCGGCCCGCGGCCAGGTCGCGGTTGGTCAGATAGACACCGAGCAGCGTCCCCAGGGGCCCAGCGGTAAAGAGGATCACCCCGACCGCGATGCCCACCTGGGCGACATTCCAGTGCCACGTGCGGCCGAAGAGTGCGACGTTCCAGAACGCGAGGGCACCCATCATGACATTGCAGGAGGACGCGACAAACAGCGTTCCGAAGGCGCGCCACCGCCGTACGATGTAGGCGATGCCTTCGGAGAACGTCGGATTCGCCTCTGCGCTCGAAGTCGTCCGGCCATCCCGTGAGCGTATTGCAACACGATCCCGTCGCGCCGGCTCGCGCACCGTCAGCATGAGGAGTGTCAGCAACAGGCCGGGGGCCCCGACCAGGAGGAAGCACAACCGCCACGATGAGATCCGGCCGAGCAGCGGCAACGCGACCGTGGGCAGCGACTCGATGTAATGGACCAGCGGCCCGAAGAAGAGAAACGACGCGCCGGCGCCGAGGAACGCACCGGACATGAAGAGGCTGACGGCGCGCGCCTGCCGCTCGCGCCCGAAGTAATCGCCGATCAGCGAGATCGACGTCGGTGCGACGGCCGCCTCGCCGAATCCCACCCCGAGGCGGGTCGCGAACAGCGGCAGGAAGCCGCTCACCGCCGCTGCCGCGGCGGTCATGGAGCACCAGATCGCCACGCCCACGGCCAGAATGGCGCGCCGGTTGACTCGATCTGCCAACCAGCCCAGCGGGACGGCGAGCAGGACATAGAACACGACGAATGCCGGCCCGAGCAGCAGCCCGATCTGGAAATCGCTCAAGTGCAGGTCCTGCTTGATGGGCCGTACCAGCAGGCTCGGCAGGAAACGATCCAGATAGGAAACGATCTGCGTGAGCGTCAGCAGTCCCGCGACGTACCACGCGTAGCGATTGGAGAATGCGCGTGCAGTGGAACTCCTCATGTCTGCACCGACTCGATCCTGCCCGCCTGCCGCAGACCGGCAATCATGGAGCTCGCGAGCAGATACTCGCGAGCCCGTGCGGGATCCGCCGCCGTGAGTTGCAGGTCGCGCAGCAGCTCGCGGCGGCGCTGCGGATCGGTCTCCTGCATGCGGCGCCGGTTGCGGTCGGATTGCTGCAGAACGTGCTCGACGGCGATCGGGCGCCGCTGACGCTCATAGCGGTCGAGCAGCCGTTCATCCGCATCTCCCAGGACTCCAATGAGGCAGTCCGTGAGGCTGAAGGCGTCATGTATTCCGGCGTTCATTCCCATGCCGCCGCTCGGGCTGTTGAGATGCGCTGCATCGCCTGCCAACAGCATGCGCCCCCGGCGATACGTGTCGGCGACACGCCGGTGGATGCGGTAACACCTCTTGTGCAGAACCCTGTAGCGCTCGGCACGCGAGACTACATGTTGGAGTTGAGCCTCGATTGAATCATCCTCCATCGCGCTCTCGAGCGTCTGCCCTTCGCGGGGGTAGAGGCTGCAGCGCCAGAAATCGGGCAGTCGCAGGAGGCTGAAGGTTCCGGCGCCGGCCCAGATATAATTGACGGGCGAGAGCCCCGGGAGCGACCGCTCGAACTCGAAATCCGTGGTGACCAGGATCGTGCTCTCCGGATAGGTCTCGCCCTCGAAACCGATGCCGCACGTCCGGCGTACGATACTGCGGGCGCCGTCGGCGCCGATCAGCCAACTGCCCTGTGTGCGCTCGCCTTTGACGCCGACCCAGACTCCACGGGCGTCTTGTCCCACCGCCTCGACTTCGGCGTCGAAACGGATGCGCGCATGGGGATACTGAGCCAACCGGTCGAGCAGCAGACGCTGCAATACCTGCTGCTCGCACTGCAGGCGATACGGGTGGCGTGTCTCGTCCGCCAGGATGCTGAGATCGAACTCCGCGCGCTCGCCCGTCTCGTGCAGGCGGACTTGCCAGCGGGGCGTCAGCCGCCCCTGGGCGATGAGCTCCACCGCCACGCCGAGAGTATCCAGCATGTCGAGGGTCGGCGGATGAAAAGTCGAGGCGCGCAGATCCGTCGAGACGGCACGCTCGGCCTCGAAAAGCGCGACCGCAACTCCGGCCTGCGCCAGACGCAATGCGGCAGTCAGCCCAACCGGACCGGCGCCGACGATGAGAACGGGCTTGCGAAGCTCTGCCGTCATGCCAGTGCCAGCGCCAGGCGCCCGGCCCATCCGCCGTACAGCCGCGACTCCGGACCGCGCTCGCCGAGATCCACGGTCCGGGCTAGCGCCCAGGCCAGACAGAGGCTCGATGACAGCACCGGGATGCCACGCGTGGGCTCGAGCTGTTGGATGACGCGCAGGCTCGGCATGCCCGTTCCCGACAGCAGGATAGCTTCGGCTCCCTGCACGTCGAATCGCAGAGTTTCCTCGAGCACTGACGCGGAAGTGAGCGAGTAGATCCGATGGGGCTCGGTCGCTCCGGATGAGAGCTGCAGCACGCCGGTCACACGCGTGCCCAGCCCTACCCAATGCGAGCGGCAGCTTTCGGTGAGCCAGGCGGGGTAAGGAGACACGATGGCGATGGAGCCGATGCCGAGTGCGCGCAGAGCGGCATCGATCGCGTCCACGGAGGTTACGACGGGACATCCGCGGCGCGCCTGCCGGGCCTGCCTGCGGGTGCGCTCTTCGCCCCGATCCAGGCCGTAGAATGACCCGGTGCAAGCGACGCCCACGGCATCGGCGGCGATATTGCCGAACTGATCGAGGAACTGGTCCAGCCGCTCGCCGTAATCCGCCAGGCGCCGCTCGAGGGTGCGGCCCGCGCTCGTGAGCCGCGCGCTGACCATGGAGCAGGCCGGCGGCAACAGGATACGCAGCTCCTGCTCTGCGATCGCGTTGCTTTGAGGTGTCAATATGCCGAAAACACCCCGGCGTCCGTATTCGCGCGGCGTCGTATCGCTGCGCGCAGGGACTTGCGGCATCGGCTCGGATCCGGCCATGTCATTCCGCGCGCGGCGCCGTCGTGCCGGGCATCTCAGGCGGATCGCGGTGCGGCCGGCCCACTGTGCGCAGGATGTTGGCCAGCATGTGCCGGCGCATCTCGGCGAGCTCCGCCTGCTCTTCTGGCGAGAGGACATGCCCCTCCACGGCGGAGCCCAGGGGCAGCCCCAGACGCGCGGACTCCTTCTCGATGATGTAGAGACGCTCGCGGACGGCCCACACCTCTGCGGCCAGCTCGAGCATCATGGTGACGAGATGATCGACTGGTTCCGCCTCGAAGAAGCGCTGGCGCGGACCGGTCGTGTCGAGCGGTGAGCCGGTCACGGGCGATTCCACGCGCCAAAGCCGAACCACTGAACCCCCGAGCTCAGGCGCCCGGTCTGCTGGCCGATGGCGGGCGGTGCGCTGACGGCGGCGATGAACTCCGGCTCCGTCATATAGGAGTATTGCGGCACGACGAACTGGAAGTAGCAGTCCCGCCGGAAGTCGCCCGCGGCCACGAGAGCTTCCGGGTCCTGATCGCGGAAGGCGCGATAGTAGGGCTCTTCGTTGTAGTAGCAGTCCCAGTCCAGATAGAACTGATCGTACGGAGCCAGCTCCCGGTTGGGCGGCAGCTCCATGTTGAGCAGCAGGCCGCCCGGCCGCAGCACGCGGCGCGCCTCGGCGAAGAACCGGTGGATATCGGCGACCGGCAGCTCGTGCAGGAACATGGAGCTGAAGACCACATCGAAGGACGCGTCCGGATAGGCGAGCCGGGTGGCGTTCATCTGGCGAAAATGAACGGGTACACCCAGACTCCGCGCCCTGCGGTGGCCGTACGCGAGCACCGCCGCGGAGACATCGATCGCATGCACTTCCGCTTCAGGAAAGGTCAGTCCCCACGGCACCGAGTTGTGTCCAACGGTCGCGCCGCAATCGAGAATCCGCCGCGGATGAAACTCCGTGAAGCGATGCTTGACGTAATTCGCCATCGAGAGGCCGATGTCGTCCTGATTCCTGCCCATCATACCGGCGGCGAACACGGCGAGGCCCCGGTCATAGACGGCTCCGGCCAGAGCCGAAGCGTCGGGGGCATAGCCGCCAGGCATCAGGTGAACCTCGAGGCTTGCGACGTTCGCGGGAAGAGTCAGCGACTCATCGAGGGTCAGGGAGCCCACACGCTGCCCGGGCGCGCCCGATACCGCCTTCTCGAGGTCGGCGAGACCGGCCTCGGCGGCGGGAATCACCGAGCGCCAGACCATCTCCTGGGCGTTGACCCGGATCGAGCTGTAGATCTTGAAGACGGCGTTGTTCTGCATGGCCGCGTGCACTTCATCTTCCGTGCGCGGCGGCCGGCCGTGGGCTCGCTCGAACGCGGGCTCGATTTCCGACTCGTACGTATGCCGCATCGCGGCAGCGAGATCGTCGAGGACATAACCGCGCAGAGACGCGACGAACGACTGCCGGGAGGCCAGCGCGGCCGCGTCCGGGGTGGTGCGGTCGGGCTGGATCATCGCGGCCATGGTTGGCTCCTCAGGCGTAAGGACGGTGGAGGTAGCGTCCCTGCGGCGGTCCGACTACCGCGCCGTTCTCGTAGATGCAGTTGCCGCGCAGATATGTCGCGGCAACCTTGCCCGTCAGCTCCATGCCTTCGAATGGCGTGTAGCCCTGCCGGGATTCGGATTCCGCCGCGCGCACGACGAACGACTTGTCGGGATCGACCAGCACCAGATCGGCGTCGAATCCGGGAGCGATGTCTCCCTTGCGCAGCAGGCCAAAGCGCTGCGCCGGATTCCACGAGGTCAGCTCGGCGACGCGGTTGTAGGACAGGCCGCGCCGGCGGCCCTCGCTGAGCAGGGCCGAGAGCAGGTACTCCGTGCCACCGAATCCGGACTTGGCGAGGAAGACGTCGCCCGGCCTGCTGCCATCGACCTTCATCTCGTGCCGGCAGCAGGCGTGATCGCTGCACACCCAGTCGATCTTGCCGTCGAGCAGGGTCTGCCAGAGGTACTCGACGTCCTCGCGCGAGCGGATGGGCGGATTGACCTTGGCGAGCACGCCGGTCTTGACGTCGTAATCGATACAGAGGTGCGCGATCGTCACCTCCCGGCGGAAATTGACGTGCGGAAAGGCGCGCTCCATGGTGAGCGCGGCTTCCACCGCCTTGCGCGAGGACAGGTGCAGGAGATTGATGTTGAGGCACCGCGTCTCGTGCGCGAGGTACGAGGCGATCGTGACCGCGAGTCCCTCGGAGTGCGGGGGCCGCGCCGCGCTGTAGGCCCTGAGACCGCTGAGCTTGCCTTCCTGCTGCACCAGCTTGGTGTAGGCGGCCATGATCTCGGCGGTCTCGCAATGCAGGCTGAGGCTGATGTAGCGGCTGCGGTCCGGAAATTTGGCGAGCGCGCGCTCCACGCCCCGCATGACGAACTCGAAGTGGGCGAGGTCGTACTTCTCCTCGGGCCCGATCATCAGGAACTCGTGCTGATGGCCGGACGCGCCGTGCAGGCCGTACCCGCCGTAGAACATGAAAATCTTGAAGGACGTGACGCCGTACTTCTCGATCAGCATGTCGATCTCGCCGATCTGGCGCGTATCCAGCGGCGCCAGATGATAGGCGTAGTCGACGTGAAAGCGGCCCTTGGAGATATCGAGCACCTCGGGGAAGAATTCCGCGTAGGGGCCGCCCTTGTTGAGGTAGTACTGGCCCGAGCGGAAGTAGTTGAGGCTCGAGGTCACACCGCCCTGCGCGGCGGCCCGGCTCTCGGTCACGGCGTCCTCGGCCAGCGGACTGTAGATGCCCGTGTGCATGTGCGCATCGACCAGGCCCGGGAAGCCGAGCATGCCGCGCGCATCGGCGACGTTCGCCGCCGCGGCCGGATCGAGCGCTCCTCCGACGGCGGCGAATCTGCCGTCCTTGACCGCAATGTCCTGCACAGACACGGAGCCTGCGTTTGGACGCACCACGCGCACGTTGCGCACCAGCAGATCGTACTTCTCGCCCGCCATCCGGCCCTCCTCGAAATGACCTAATCATATACCATTTCGCCCTTGGAGAAACAAAGCCCGATCGCGGGTGCGCATGCGGGCCCGTCGGCGACGCCGGCCTCGCTGCGCAGCCGATGCTGTCTTACAATTGCGCCGGGATCGGTACCGCTCCCGCGGGGGTGTCGGGCGCGATCCGCAGGGTCCACCACGGGAGCCGCCGCAAAGGCGAATCATGCAAGCGAGCAACAAGCGCGCCGCCATCGACAGGTCGGCAGCCATTCCCCTGTATCATCAGATCTTCCTGCAGTTGCGCGACGAGATCCTCTCCGGACAGCGCCCCTGCGGCTCGATCGTCGGGACCGAGAAAGAGGTCTCGCTGACCTGCGGTGTCTCGCGGATCACGGCGCGCCGCGCGCTGGCGGAGCTTGCCCAACATCACTTCGTGGCGCGCAAGCGCCGCGTCGGCACGACCGTGATCTACCGCCCGCCGGCCAAGCCGATCGAGGCGAACATGGATCAGGCTGTGGACTCGCTGCTGGAGTTCGGCCGGTTGACCAAAGTCCGCGTCCTGGAGGTGCAGCAGGAGGCGGCCAGCGTGGGGGTGGCCGAGCTGATGGGCCTGAAGGCGGGTGATGCGGTGATACGAGCGGTGCGGGTGCGTTACCTCGATCGCGAGCCCCTGGGCTACGTCTTGAGTTACGTACCGGCCGCGCTGGCGCCGCACATCACCCGCGAGGGCCTCACGCACAAGCCTGTCCTGAAACTCATCAAGAACGCCGGCTTTCGGCTCGGCAAGGCCTCGCAGACGGTGGCCGCCGTGCTCGCCGATCCGGTGCTCTGCCGCCACCTCGCGGTCGAGCCGCGCTCGGCCATCCTGCGCATCACGCGCTCGGTGTTCGATCAGCGCGGCAATCCCCTGCTGCTCACCGTCGCCCATTACCGCTCCGACCGTTACCAGCTTCGGCTCGACTTGCAGCACTGAGCGCTTTAAATGTTATAGTAATAGGGTAATTCCGCGGAGCCCCTCCGGAGGCGCAGCGATGTCGACACCGCAATCTTCGGCGGGAGGACCGCACACCGGTTCCGACCGGCCCTGGTTTCTGGCGCCTGAGGTCGAGCGCGTGCTCGCCGTCACAATGGCGATCGCACAGGAGCTCGCGGTGGCGCGGGTGCGCATCGATACGCTGGAGCGACTGCTCGAGCGCAAGGGCGTGCTCGCGCGTCCGGAGCTCGAGACCTTCGAGCCCAATGCCGCGGATTCGGCGGAGCGCGGGCAGTGGAACCGGGAATACGTCGCGCGTGTGCTGCGGGTCCTGCAGCCGGAGCAAACATCGACGTGAAGATGCTGCGCTCCGCCACGCTCAGCGTCGGCGATCCCGATGCGACCGCCCAACGATACGTACGATGGCTCGACTACCGGATCGTCGAGGAGGGCCGGATCGAGCCGGATCTGGCGGCAAGCTGGGGAGCGTCCGCCATGGCGGGCCGCCGTTACCTCGTGCTCGCGCCATCGTCGGGGGCCGAGGTCTTCCTGCGCCTGATTGCGAGCGATACGGTCCCAAGCTACCTGCCCCTACGGACCTACGGTTGGGCGGCCATCGAGATTTGCGTCGCGGATGTCCTTGCCGTCGATCGGAGGCTGCGGGACTCGCCCTTTGAGATCATCGGGCCCCCGCGGCCCCTGGAAGGATTGCCTGCCATCTTCCCGATGCAGGTGCGGGGTCCGGACCGGGAGATCGTGTATCTCACGCAGATCCTCGACGATCTGCCCATGTACGATCTGCCGCGCGCCGCGTCCCCGGTCGACTCGATATTCATCGCCGTGCTCGCCTGCTCGGATCTCGACGGCTCGCTCGCCTGGTTCGAGCGCGCGCTGCGGCTCTCGCTCGGGCGGAAGATGGAGATTCCATACACCATGCTGGCGGACGCGTTCGGTCTGCCAACCTCGGACCTGCATACTATCGCGACGCTCTCCCACGGACGCGATGTCTTCTTGGAGCTTGACCAGTACCCGCGCGGTGCGACGCCGCGTCCAGCGCGGCCGGGCGAGCTGCCGCCCGGCGCCGGCCTCGTGACCCTGGGGCACCCCGAGTTTCACCTCCTCGAAGGCCCCTGGATCGAGACGCCGCAGCAGAGGACGGGCATCATTTACGGCGGCAAGCGCACCGGCACGTTGCGGGCGCCCGATGGAACGCTCATCGAGCTGGTTGCGGTGTGATCACCGCCGAATCAACTCGAGGCTGGGGCGATGAGCTCGATGATCTCGCCTGCCGCACCGCGCAGGCACGCCGCGGAGCCGTCGATGCCGGGAAGGTCGCCTGCCGCGAGCGGGGTGATGCCGCGGCGGCCGGCCAGCGACTCAACATCGAGCGTGACCATCGCCATCCCGGGCGGAAGTCTTCCGGGCACGCAGGGGCGCGCCCGCGCGGCGGGCGGATACTGATCGAGCTCGATCAGTGTGCCGCGGGGCAGACGCACGAGCCCATGCCGATGCGGCGTCTCGAGCGGCAGCCCGTGGGCCGCGGATATCACCGCGACGGGTGTTGCGACCGGCGGGTCCGCGGCATTGGCGAACTCCCGGTAGGGCGCAAAGAGTGCATCGGCATCCGGCCCGGCCGCGACCACGATGAACACCCTGCCCACGAAAGCGCGGGCCTCGGCCAGGCTCAGACCCGAGCCGGCTCCGACCTCGGTGAAATAACAGCATTCCCCCGCCGGCCCGATCGCCTGCATGGCGCGGATCATCGGAAAGCGGGTGAGCCCCTTCGGCGGACCGATGATCCGGAACGGGCCCTTCTCGAGCCGCAGCGCCAGCGCATCGACATCCTGCACGACGAATTCGGTTGCATTCCAGCCGTGCGTCGTCAGGGCGGCGCAGGCGCCGGCCCGAGAGTCTTCGATGAAGCGCAGAAACACGGCCTCGCCGCTTGCAGGGGCGAGCAGCAACACCCGCAGGCCGGTGATCGCTACCGCGCCCCAGGCCCGCGCGAGGTGCGCGCCGATCCGGCCGCGGCCCGCAACGGTATATCCGAGGGTTTCGACATAGGCGCGCTCGACCGCGGGCAGATCGGGCACACAGTAAGTTACGGCACGAATCGCACCGAGGTGAACCATGGACATGCATCGTAGCAAGCCTCACGAGATGCTGGCACGGCAGACGTCGGACGACGTGGCGCGAGCGCAATTCATCGTGGCGCTGAAGCGCCATCTGCGCGGGATGACGCGTGAGGACGCGGCGTTGTACCGGCGCGACGTCGAGCCGCGCTTTCGCGCCCGCCACGGCCGCAGTCCTGAGACAGCCGAGGAGGTGGAGGACGCGATGGCCGGCGAAGCGAGTCACCGCCTGTGGAGCGCGTTGACCCGCGGCGCGCAGGAGATGATGTGGAATGTCGTCGAGGACACGATCGTGCGCGACATGCCGCGTATGCTCGAGACCGCGCGCGGATTGAGGCGGTCGGGGCAGTCGGCACAGCCGGGGCACCCTCTGGGATCGCTGACGCTCGATCCCGGACTAGCGGCGCCTCCCGACCTGTTGGTTGCCAACATCCACTGCCAGCCGGGAGGCTACCTGCGCGACAGCGGCGAGGAGGACATCATGGCCGGCGCGCTGTATGAGAGCGGCGGCAATCTCTACTCCTCGGGCGTCGGCATCGGGGGACGCGATAGCAAGGCAGGGGCTGTGATCCGGCACCTGGCGCAGCGATTTCCCGACTTGCGGCCGCGTCGAATCCTCGACCTCGGATGCTCGGCCGGCGGTGCGTCGGTTGGTTATGCCGCAGACTTTCCCGACGCCGAGGTGCACGCCGTGGATGCCGCCCCGGCGATCCTGCGCTACGCGCATGCGCGCGCGGAGTCTCTCGGCGTCGCCGTGCACTTCCACCAGATGGATGTGCGCCATCTAGGCTTTCCCGACGGGCACTTCGACCTCGTCGTCTCTCACAACCTCATGCACGAGGTTTCCCGCGACACCCTGGCGCGGATGCTCGCGGAATCGCACCGGGTGCTGCGGCCGGGCGGTATCGCAGTCCACCAGGACGTGCCGATCCGCGGCGACCGCAGCCTGTATGAGCGGTATCTCTTCGCCTGGGAGACCCGATACAACAACGAGCCCTTCTGGCAGGTGTTCGCCGAGGCCGATGTGGTGAAGCTGCTCGGCGAGGCCGGATTCTCTCACGATGCGATCGCAGAGACCGAGCTGCCCAAGCTGGATGGACCCGGCGCATGGTATGTCGCGACGGCCGTGAAGTCAGCCGAGTACTTGCGTGCAGTGGAGGGCACGCTCGGCGAATGGGCCAACCCAGCCGATGAGGAAAGCTACCGTGCTCTTTGAACGCCATTCGGTCCGTTCGCGCGGGACTCGTCAAACTCCTCTCATGAATCGGACAGGGCCCCCAGGCGGACCATCGGCACATCGCCCACCGCGATGGCGGTAGTCTTCTCCACCGTATAGAACTGCATGGAAGCGCGGCCGCCCTCGCGCCCCATCCCTGACTCCTTGACACCGCCGAACGGAGCGCGCAGCTCCCGGACCATGGGCGTGTTGATCCAAACGACACCGCTTGCCATCGCGCGTGCTGTGCGCAGCGCGGTCGGCAGATGGTCCGACCAGATGTAGGAGACGAGCCCGAAGCGCGTGTCGTTGGCGAGCGCGATCGCCTCCTCGGCCGTATCGAACACGAGTAGCGTGGCCAGCGGGCCGAACACTTCCTCCTGACAGAGGCGGTGGCGGTGGTCGGCGACCTGAATGGCCGTCGGCTCCATGTAAAAGCCGCGCTCGAAGCCCTTTGCCGGGCCGCCGCCTGTGAGCAGCCGTGAGCCTTCCGACCGGGCTGCCTTTGCGTAGGAAAGCACGCGGTCGTAATGGGCGCGGAAGGCGAGAGGGCCGATCTCGGTCGCGGGATCCATCGGATCTCCGACCCTGAGTCGCGCCGCGCGCGCCGCGAAGGCGTCGATGAAGTCTCGTGCGATCGGCCGCTGGACCAGTATGCGTGAGCCCGCCAGGCACTGTTGGCCGTTGTTGGAAAAAATGCCGAGCAACGCCCCATCGAGCGCCCGCTCGACATCGGCTGAGGCGAACACGATGTTCGCGGACTTGCCGCCGAGCTCGATCGAGCAGGGCTTCAATCCCGCTCCCGCCGTGGCCATGACCGCGCGCCCCGTCGCCGTGCCGCCCGTGAAGGAGACCAGGTTCACCAGAGGGTGCTTCACCAGCGTGTCGCCGGTCACGGGGCCGCGCCCGCAGACCATGTTCACGACGCCCGCCGGCATACCGGCCTCGACGATCAAATCCATCAGCCTGGCGACCGCGAGCGGGGTCTGCTCGGCCGGCTTCGCGACGCAGCAGTTGCCGAAGGCGATGCAACCGGCGATCTTCATGGAGGTCAGCGCCAGCGGTGCGTTCCACGGCCCGATGAGCGCGGCGACGCCCACCGGCTCGCGTGTGACCAGGGTCAGGTAGCGCGAATCCTGGCCGTAGGTCTCTCCGGCCACCTGGCCGATGAACTCGGCGAAGAAGTCGAAATTGAGCGCGGCCCGCGGGATTTGTCCCAGCGCCAGATGCCGCATCGGAATGCCCGAGTTGAGACATTCGAGATACGCCAGCTCCTCCGCGTGCTCTCTGATCAGTGCCGCCACCCGCCGCAGGATGGTCTGGCGCTGCGCAACCTCCATGCGGGGCCACGGCCCCTGCGCGAATGCCCGACGGGCCGCTTGCACGGCCCGGTCGACCACGGCCGGACCGGACTCTTCCACCTCGCTTACCCGGCGCTCGAGTGCCGGATCGGTCACCGGCAGCACCTCCCCGGCACCCGCGGACTCGAACGCGTTGTCGATGAACGCGGTGACCCGTGATCTGACGGCCACCGAGCGGAGCCCTGCTTCCGCCCCGGCCAACGTCTTCCCCGCCGCAGCCGCTGCGGTCTCGGTCACGTGCGCTCCAAAGCCGCGAGCTCGTACCAGGTCAGCATGTGCCCTTGCACGCCGCCCTGCAGCATCACCGCATCCGCATCGTCGGTGATCCACAGATCATATGGGGGATGCTGCGACGTAAAGCCGCCGCCGCCCGTATCCAGGTACTGGAAGTGCCGCGCGGCGAAGCGGCCCGCCTGGACCTGGATTTCCTCCTGGCCGACGTAGCGCGCATCGATGCTCACCTCGGCGAGCAGCGGCGGTGAGGCTCCGCGAAGGTCGGGCGAGGGCACCCGCAGATGCAGCCGGCGGGTCTGTCCGGACGTCCAGGCGAAATGCGACAGCAAATGGCCGTCCGCTACCACCGGATGCGTTCCGAAGCCATCGAGCGGCTGCACGAGCTCCATGCGCTGCGACACGCGTCCTATGGAGGGCCCGTAAGACTCGCACTCGATGAACTGCGGAGTGAAGCGAAACCACCCGGATCCCATGAAGCGGTCGCCGACGGTAAGGCGTACGTGGCAGTCCATCGGCCGATGCGCCTCGTCCAGGGAGTAGACGACGTCGCGCAGGACGGTCGGCTCGGGCTCCTCGATCTCCACATAAGCGCGCAGGGTCGTCTTGCCGTCGTGGTGATGCGTGAAGTTGAAGTGCTCGATGCCGCGGCGCTGGCCGAAGCGCTCGGGCTTCCTCGAGGTGTAGAGGATCGTGCCGCGGACGTTGCGATGTCTCACTGGGTCAATCTCCCGCTGCGGGTCAATTGACTTACGATTATAGCATTTTACCGCCGCCCGGGTGCGCCGCCGCCAAGACCCGCCGATGGTCCGAAAAAAATGTCCGGACAATAGGCTTGTCGACGATTTGTATTTTTGCTATAACAATATCGCACCCCCACGACAGCAGGCCGAGCCACATGAAGAAATCCGCCGTCCCGCCCGCCATCACCCGCCGCAACGTACTGGCCGCCGCCGTCCCGCTGGGCGTCGCAATGGGGGCCGGGCTGCCGTCCGGCGCGCGCGCGGCGGTGCCGGCCCGGGCGGCGGCCGACCCGCTGCCGCCGGGGGAAAACACGATCGACCTGCGCACCGACGGCACCTATTCGACCGTGCCTCTGCGCAAGGAGGTGATCGCCATCTCCGTCGTGCAGATGCGTGTCCGGCAGGTCGACGCCGCCAACCCGAAGCCTGGCCTGAAGGCGAACCTCGCCCACATGATCGAGCTGATCGACGAGGCCCAGCATGGCGGCCTCTTCCTCAAGAACGATCTGCTCTTTTTCCACGAATTCGCGCTGACCGGATACTCCGACCGGTGGGATCGAAAAGACGCTCTGAAAATCGCGATCGAGTTGCCGGGCGAGGAAACCGAGGCGCTCTCGGCCAAGGCGCGCGAGCACGATTGCTACATCGTGTTCGGGTCCTATGCCAGGGACCGCGACTGGCCGGGGCACGTGCTGTCGATCGCGACGACCATCGCGCCCAGCGGCAAGATCATCAACAAGAGCTGGAAGGCGCGCGACCTGCGCGGCGTATGGGCGGGCGGCAAATTCGAGGTCTTCACCTCCACCATCTTCGACAATCTCAGCCGCTTCGTGGAGATGTACGGCTGGGACGCGGTGGTGCCGGTCGTGCGCACCGACATCGGCAACTTCACGACCACCTCGACGCAGGGCGATCCTGAGCTGCCGCGCGCCGCGGCCATGAAGGGCTGCGAGATATTCCTGCGCACCGCCACCGGCGGGTTCACCCCAATCGATGCTCAGGCGGATGCCTATTACAACGGTATCTATAGCTGCGTCGCGAACAACGCGATTTCGCCGGACAATCCTGGATTCTTCCCCAGTGCGGGCGGCTGGGGCATTTCACAGGGGTATGGCGGCAGCGTCGCGTACGGGCCTCGCGGCGAGCTCCTCGGCAAGGCCGACGCCGACAACCAGGAGCAGGAAGTCGTGGTGCCCATCCCCATCGGGCAGTTCCGCCGCTTCCACCGCCAGCCGATGGCCTACATGGATCTTTACCGGCCGGTGTTCGATCGCTACGTCGGGCCGTATCCGCCGGACATCCTGGCCAAGACCTTGCCGCCGGATGGCGAGGCGATGGCCCGGTATGTCGCCAGCAAGTGGCGCTGGGCCCGGTGAGAGCCACGATGGCGCGGGACATCCCCGAGGCGGCATCGGCGGGTGGCCCCGTCTCGCTCGCTGCCGATGCGCCCACGCCGCGCTATTACCAGGTTTACGTCGCGATTCAGCGCTGGATACGGGAGGGCGTCTACGTGCCCGCGCAACGCATTCCCACCGAAGCAGAGCTGTGCCGCTCCTTCAATGTATCGCGCATCACCGTGCGTCGCTCCCTGGACGAGCTCGAGCGCGACGGATGGCTCTCGCGCCAACAGGGGCGCGGCACGTTCGTCACGCCCGATCTGCGGCTGCCGCCGCTGCCGGTCGACTGGAGCCACGTCCTCGACAGCGTCAGCGACTTCACTCATTTGACCACGGCGTGCAATCTCTCGGTCAGATACCTGCAACCCGACGAGGCGACTCGCGCTGCACTGCATATGAGCGGCGAGGGAAAAGTGCAGCGGGTGAGCCATCTGCGGATGCTCCACCAATCGCCTCTCGGACAGGTCATCAACTGGGTGCCGGAGGACATCGCGCGGCGCGTGCCGCCTCCGAGTCCCACGCGCGCACCGACCTTCGCGCTGCTGGAGCAGGCGGGCATCCGGATCGGCGACTCGCATCAGGAGATCGGAGCGGGCCTCGCCTCGACGAAGATGGCGCACTTGCTCGGCGTTCCGGCGGGCGCGCCGCTCGTCATCATCGAGCGCGTCGTATTCGATAGCACTGGTAGAGGGGTGGAGCGGACTCTCGCCCACTACCGCGCCGACAGATATCGGTACCGGATGGCGCTGCGGCGCGGGTCCGGCCGGAAACAGCACTGATGCCGCGGCTCCGCGGCGACCATTCGGCCGCAGGTGCGGTCACATCGAGCAACAGCGAGAGAGTTCCAACGATGACTCAAATCCGTCCCGCGCTCGTCCTTGCACTGGCCCTCACCGGCGGCGGCATCCAAAGCGCCATGGCGCAAAGCGGCTCTGGCGCATCGGGCACGACCGAGCCGCTGCAGCTCCAGGAAGTCACGGTGACGGCCACCAAGGTCGCCCTGCCCCTGCAGGAGGTTCCGATGGCCGTCACTGCGGTCACTTCCGCGCAAATCACCCAGCAGGGCTATACCGACCTGAGTCAGATCGCGCAATTCACGCCGGGGATGAGCTACGGCAGCACGTTCGGCCGCCAGGACTCGAGCACCAGCACGGTGATCCGGGGCGTTACGAGCATTTCGAATGCGGCGCTGTCCTACAAGCCTTACGCCAATTTCGTCGACGGCGTGTACGTACGCGGCTCGCTGGAGAGCTTCGACCTCTCGGACGTCGAGCGCGTGGAAGTCCTGCGCGGACCGCAATCGGCGCTCTACGGACGCGGCACGGAGGCGGGTGCGATCAACTACATCACGCGCCAGCCGACCAACGACTTCGAGGGCGATCTGGACGCGTCATTCGGCAGTTACGGCTATCAGCGCTTCTCCGGAAACGCTTCAGGCCCCATCGTGTCGAACACCTTGTTTTTCCAGGTCAATGGCAGCTACTACGACCGCAACGGCGAGTACCTCAACCTGTACGACGGCAGGAAGGATGACACTCAGCAGACCAAGGCCGGCTCGGCCAGCCTGCGCTACGTTGCGGGTGACGCATTCGACGCTACCGTGCGCGTCGGCTACAGCCGCGATGACGACGGCCCGGCAGCCATCGGCTATCAGGATGCAAGCCAGGACAATTGCTTCCTCGACGTCTATCCGTACTACTGTGGAACGATTCATCCGCACGATTACGTCAATCTCGAAAGCACGCCGGTCGATCACGGCTATACCAGCTCCACGACCCGCGCCAGCCTGATTGCGCATTACCGCTTCAACGGCTTCACCGTCACCAACACCACCGGCTGGGACACGAACCACCAGAAGGTGGGGCTCGACCAGTCCTACGATGCGCTGGTGCTGTCGCCCTCCACGGGGCTTCCGCCCGATGCGCTGCTCACGGCCACCAATACCGACAGTCACTCGATATCCGAGGAGCTGCGCCTCACGTCTCCACAAGACCAGGCGCTGCGTTACCAGCTCGGCGCATACTGGTACTACGAGATCGATGCGACGGCGGACGTGTTCGCGCCCTACGACCTGCTACTCTACGGGGCGCTCAACAGTTACACCGGCAGCGATCACAACGCTGCGGTCTTCGGGCAGGTGCAGTACAGCTTCAATCCCCAGTGGACCTTGAGCGCGGAGCTGCGGCTGCAGCGCGACGGCATCCGCTATGTGCAGCCGCTCGCGAGCTATGACGAGTACGCGGCGTATGACTCGGTGCTCCCGCGCGTGGTGCTCGACTACAAGGTCCGGCCACAGGTGATGTTGTACGCCTCCATCGGCGAGGGCACCAAGCCGGGCGGCTTCAACAGCCCGTACACCCCGCAGGACTCGTTCGGGGAGGAGAAGCTGCTGGCTTACGAGCTGGGCGTGAAGAGCGAATGGCTGGATCGGCGGCTGCTGGTGGACGCGGACGTCTACTACAACAGGATCCACGACCTGCAGGTGACCTCGACGGTCGTGACACCGAGCGGCGGCATCAACTCCTACGACACGAACGCGGGTGCGGCGCATACGCAGGGCATCGAGCTGAATGCGGCAGCGAAGGTCAGCCGGGTCCTGACCCTGCGAGCGGATGCAGCCTGGAGCGAGTCGGTGTACGACAGCTTCCAGGGCTTCCAGGATCTGTGCAATCTGGCGGGCCAGTACACGCCCGACTATGTCTACTTTGACGGTCCCATCACCGATGGGGCCTGCCTCCAGGGTCCGACGGGAAACGCCCGGGGCAAGACGTTGCCGGATGTGCCGCGATTCATGGGCGGATTGCAAGCGGATCTGACGATTCCCACGTCCCTTGGGGTCAGGGTGTTCCTGCGCCCGGCGTATTCCTATAAGTCCAGCCGCTATGACGAGAGCGAGAATCTCGCCGACACCGGCTCGCAGGGCATTCTCAACGCGCGCCTCGGCGTCGAGACGGATCTATGGTCGATCACGGCCTGGGGAACGAATCTCACCAACAGCCGGAACGTGAACTACATCCTGCGCTACATCGATTTTTCGGCCGCCGGGTTCAGCCCGGTATTCCTGGGGCCGGAGCGCTCGTTCGCCTACGCGTTGCCGGACAAGCAGATGTTCGGTCTCGAGGGGCGGATTCGATTCTGATGGGAGTCTATCCATGGCAAGTTTGAATAGTGTGAGCGAGTGGCACGAGGAAACGGACGTCCTCATCTGCGGCTTCGGCATGGCGGGAGCGGCGGCGGCGATCGAGGCGCATGACGCCGATCCGAAGATCGATGTCCTGATCCTCGAGAAGATGCCGGAGGCCCTCTGCGGCGGCAACTCCCGGGTATCGGGCCAGTCGCTGCTGATCTCGAAGAACCTCGAGGCGCTGAAGAGCTATCAGCGCGCCATGAGCGCCCCGAATCCCATTCCGGAGGACATGCTCGATGCCTGGGCGCGCCGGATGGTGGCCCTGGAGCCCTACATTCAACAGCGTGCCGCCGAGGCGGGAGCGCAGTACGTCCAGGGGACCGGCTGGTCCGATCGCATCGCGGTGCTCGAATTCCCGGAATTCGGCGCCGCCGAAGCGGTGGCGCACACCGCCACCATCCTGCCGGTCCCGAGCGGGGTATGGCTCGCCTTCCACGCCTGCGTGGAGCGCAGGACGCGCATCCGCAGGCGCTTCGAGTCGCGAATCGTCGATCTCATCCAGGATCCGGACACTCTCGAGGTGTTCGGTGCCGTGGTGGAGTCCGGCGGGAAGCGCCTCAACGTCCGGGCGCGCCGAGGCGTCGTGCTCTGCACCGGCGGGTTCGAGAACAACCTCGACATGCAGCGCAACTACTTCGGCCTGGCCCACGCCCATCCGCTGGGAACCCCGGGCAACGACGGCGACGGCATCCGGATCCTGCAGAAGGCGGGCGCCGACATGTGGCACCTGCGCAATCAGGGCCAGTCGGGCGGCATCTGGCCGGGCTTTCGCTACCCGGGCCACGACACGGTGTTCCTGCGCCAGCTCTTCTGGCAGAGCTTCAGCTGGATCGACATCGGCCGCGATCACCGCCGCTTCTTCAACGAGACCGGGGAATGGCAGCTGACGCACTACAAGCAGCGCGAGCACGGGGAGTGGATCGACACGCCGCACCACCGGGTGCTGCCGATGCACATGATCTTCGATGAGACCACCCGCGTGTACAATCGCCTGGTCACCACCGTGATGACGTGGAATACGGTCGTCGAGAAGTACGAGTGGAGTGAGGACAACGCGGCGGAAGTCAGCCGCGGCTGGATCGCGCGTGCCGACTCGATTGAAGCGCTGGCGCAGAAGATCCAGCGCGACCCGGCTGCTTTGGCCGAAACGGTGAGGCGATATAACGAGAGCTGCGCGCGCGGAAAGGACGAGGAGTTCGGACGCACCCGCGAGACCCTTGCGCCCATCGATAAGCCGCCCTTCTACGCCATCGAGATCCTGCCGGCGATCGTCTGTACCGGCGGCGGCGCCAGGCGCAACATAGAGTCCGAGGTGCTGGGTCACGACGGCACGCCGATTCCGCGTCTGTATGAGGCCGGTGAGCTCGGGTCGATGTTCTCCAATCTCTATCAGAACGGCTCTTACCTGACCGAAGCGATGATCTCGGGGCGGGCTGCAGGCGCGAACGCGGCGCGGCTCCAACCGTGGCCGGCGACCCGGTCGCGCGCTGCCTGAGGAGCCTCCGGTGCGTGTCACGACTCCGGCGATGAAGCTCGACCTGCGGCTCGATCGGCTGGAGCTCGGGCGGCCGCCTGACAAGCTGATCCTGAAGGGCGTTGCCGGTATGCTGCCTTGCGAGGCATCGCTTGCGGCACCGGAGGTTCGCGCACTGCTTACCCAGGCGCTGCGGCCGCGTGTCCTCTGGTGGCTGCTACGGGGGAAATGATGTCCGAGCCTCAGCCATATCTCGCGCTCGCATTGCAGACGCACTGCAACGCCGTGAGTGGAATTTCCGATCCGGCGGCAACCCGGGCAGCGATGATGTCGAGCATCGAGAGGGTCGGCCGCCAGATCGCGGGCGCCAAGCGCTTTGCCGGTCCCGATGTCCGTCTGGTGGCGCTGCCGGAGTATTTCCTAACGGGCTTCCCCATGCAGGAGGGCGCGCAATCCTGGGCGAGGAGAGCGGCTCTGGCGCCCGACGGCGCCGAATACGATGCGCTCGGCTCCATTGCGCGCGACGCCGGGATTTTTCTGGCCGGCAACGCCTACGAGTCGGATGCGCACTTCCCCGGTCTTTACTTCCAGGCGTCGTTCGTGATCGCCCCGGCGGGGAAGGTGATCCTGCGCTACCGGCGGCTGATCTCTTTGTTCAGCCCCACGCCGTATGATGTTTGGGACCGCTACATCGCCCGATATGGCAAAGATTCAATCTTCCCGGTCGCCGACACCGAGCTCGGCCGGCTGGCGGCAATCGCGTCGGAGGAGATCCTGTATCCGGAGATCGCCCGCGCGCTGGCGCTGCGCGGCGCGGAGGTGTTCGTCCATTCCAGCAGCGAGATCGCCAGTGCGCTCGCGACGCCGAAGAACATCGCCAAGCAGGCCCGCGCCATCGAGAATCTCGCCTACGTCGTGTCGGCCAATACGGCAGGGATCGAGGGCATCGCCATACCTGCCTCCTCCACCGATGCCTCCTCGAAGGTCGTCGACTACCGGGGTCTGATTCTGGCGGAGGCCGGCTTCGGAGAGAGCATGGCGGCCTGCGCGGAGATCGATCTGGCGGGCCTGCGCCGCTATCGCCGCCGTCCCGGCATGGGGAATCTGCTTTCGCGGCAGCCCATCGGCCTGTGGCGCGAGGCGCTGGCCGGCCGTGAAGTGCAGCCGGGGAACAGTCTCCTCGATGCAGGCGGCGATCTCATCGGCCCCACGCACGCCTTCTACGTGGAGCGGCAGAAGCGGGTCATCGCGGCGCTCGATGCGGCGGGCCTCATTTGATGGAGGCCACCCGCCACTTCGTCGAGGTGGACGGTCGTTGCGTCTTCTACAGGCGAATGGGTCGCGGCCCCGCCGTGCTCCTGATCCACGGCTCGCCGCAGTCCTCGCGCGCGGTGTTGGCGCAAGCAAGGGCTTGCGCGGCAAAGGGACTGTGCGCCATTGCATCCGATACTCCAGGCGCCGGACGCTCCGAGCCCCTGCCGCTGCCCGATCCGACCAGCGCCGACTACGCCCGCGCGCTGGCCGCTCTCGCGGATCGGTTGGGCCTCGGCCGTGTGGCGCTGTATGGCTTTCACACCGGAGCGGCGACCGCCTGCGCATTCGCGGCCCTCTTCCCCGAACGGACGGCGACCGTCGCATTTGATGGGTTGCCTGCGTGGACGGAGAGCGAGAGATCCAGCCTTCTCGCACGCTACCTCCCGCCCTTCGAGCCGCATTGGGACGGGTCTCACATGACCTGGCTCTGGTCGCGCATGGAAGAGCAGACGGTGTTCTTTCCGTGGTATCAATCGACCGAAGGCGCACGGATGGCCTACACGGTCACGCCGAAGGAGGGCGTTCACGCCAACTGCATGGATCTGCTCGATGCGGGTGATGCCTACCGGGCTGTGTATCGTGCGGCGTTCACTTTTCGGCCGCAGGAGTGGATGCCGCGGCTCAGCGCGCCAGCGTTGATGGCCAGCAACCGATCTGATCCGCTCTGCGCGCATCTGCAGCGGGAGCCCCTTCGCGGCAGAGGAGTCGTCTTCGACGCCCCGGCCGCGTTGCTCGAAGCCTGTGCGGCGCACCTCGCGCAGCACCCCGGCGACGAGGCTCCCGCGCCTGTCGACTCGGAGCTGCGGGGGTTCGTGCGGGTCGGGTCCGAATACATCGCATGGCGGCGGCACGGATCGCGAAGCACGGCGGAAGTGGAAAGTAACAGCGAGTCGCGGGCGATGCGACGTGTGCAGCTTCACCGCGCCGGCGGCAGCGGCGCGAATTTTGATTCCGAAACCGGTCCGTCCCTGTCGCTCGACCTGCCGGGTCACGGGGATTCCGCCGAGGGCTGGTCAAAGGCGCCCAGCCACCTCGAGGACTGGGCCGACGCGATCGAGGCGGCTTGCACGTCGCTGCGGATCAAGGCGATCGATGTGGCTGGAACGGGCCTGGGCGCAATGGTGGGGAACGAGTTGGCTCGCCGCGGCGTGGCCAACAGTTGCCGCGGCTTTCCTGCACCGACATTCGACCCGGCGCAGGCAGCCCTGGGGTCGCTGTCTCTGACTCCAGAGTGGGATGGAGCGCACCTCGTGCGCGCTTTTCGCATCGCCCGCTGGGAGCGGCTGTTTGCTCCCTGGAATTTGCGAGACCCGGCGCACGCGCGCCGCCCGCACGAGGATCTCGATGCGGACGCGGTGCACCGGCGAGCGGTCAGCCTGCTCAAGGCCCATGACCGCTGGCTCGCCGCCGCGGCGGTCGAGGCTGCGGGAGGGTAACTACTCGTCCGTGCACCGTACCGCGTGTGCGCCGCTCCCATCGCCGTCCTGCACCGGAAATTCGCTGCAACCAAATGGTTTCCATTTTACTACCGATTGGATTACACTAATCGGTACAAATTCTGCAATCGTTCGGTATCATGCTGGACCGTAATCCGTTCACATACGGCCGCGTGCTCAGAGTGGATGAGCCGGCCTGCTCGAGGCCACCGCTCGAGGAACGCATCGTACGGGCGTTTACCAACCGGGAACGACTCGCCCTTTATGGCGACCGCAGGCTCGGCAAGAGCACCTTGGTGGCGCGGACACTCGAAACGCACGAGATTCCGTGCCTCACCGTAGACTTGCTCGGTCTGAAGTCCATCGAAGGTTTGTGCGCCATCATCATCGATGCGCTCGAAGCGCATTTGCGCGAGCGCAGCGTCGTGGCCCGGAAGGTCGCACCATGGCTGCGGGAGGTAGGACTCGATTTGCCGGACATGCGGCTTCGCCTCGCCGCAGGACCCGTGCACTTGCAGATCTCGTCCGCCGGCATATCACCGCTCAACCGCCTGCTCGATCGCATCGGCCAGATCGCCGAGCGAATTCCGCTTGCGGTCTTCTTCGACGAGTTCCAGGAGATACCCGATCGGCTCACGGCTGAGGACGCCCGCCATGTACTCGGCACGTTGCGCGGCAAGATCCAACGTCAGGCGAAAATCGCTTATTACTTCGCCGCGAGCGCCAAAATCTCCTTTGCGGCCATGTTCACTCAGGAAGGCGCGCCTTTTTTCGAAGGCGCTCACCTCATCGAGGTCGATCCCATCCCGGAACGGACGTTCTCTCACTTTCTGGAGGAGCAATTCAGGCAGTCGGGCCGTCCAGCGGCCCAGGAAACCATTCAGGCGATCCTGACGCTCGGTGGCCCCAGAGCCGCCGACCTGCAGCAACTCGCGCACGAGACCTGGTACGCCGCCCACGAGATTCCAGTCCGCCCGCCCGCGGTCGCAGAAGGGCTGCGCAAGATAATCCGAAACCTGGAGCCTGCGGCGCTGGCGCTGCTGCACCGGACGACCGAACTGCAACAGCGGGCCATATTCGCCGCGGCGCTCTTCCAGGACGCGGACCAGTCCCAACAGCGAACTTCACAAATCGCCGGCTTCAGGGCCCATCATTCCTACCGCAAGGCCTTGGCGCCGTTCCTGGGCTCCGGTGACTCGTTGCCGGTGCTCGAAGATCTGGGGCACGGCCGTATCCGCTTCCGTTACCGGTACCTGCGCTTCTGGTTCCTGACGCAGTACGCGCGGGCGATCAATCTACTGCCGGTGTTGCGGGACGTGGACTATTACAGGTCACTGCTGCCTGGCGAGATCAAAGCGCTACTTGGTTGACGGTACCTACTCCACCGCCGCGCTGCGCCTGAGCGCGTGACGCTCGAGGAAGTGCTCCACCTTGTCGCGGTAGGTGCGGGAAAGCTTCAGCTCCTGACCGCCTTCCAGGGTGAGGAAGTATTCCCCGTTCATGTGGGCGCGCAGGCTCTTGACGAAGCGCAGGTTGACGATCGTCGAGCGGTGTACGCGCTGGAAGAGCCGCGGATCGAGGATCTCCTCCAGCTCCTTCATGGTGCCCCTGAGGATGTGGGTGTCGCCCTCGGCGTGCACGCACATGTAATCGCCGGCGGCGTCGACCCACTGGATGGCCGGGATCGGCACGCGCACGGTCTTGCGGCCCTGGCGGATGGGCAGCACCTGCGGCTGGCGCACGCCGAGCGCCGCCGTGCCGTGCTCGAGCAGCTCATCGAGGCCGATCTCCCCGGAGCCTGTGATTTCCGCCACGATCTCCATCAGGCGGTCACGCTGATCGGCGGCGCTGCGCGCAACCGCGCTCTGCCGCACCCGCTCGAGCGTCGCATCGAACCTGCGATCGTCGATGGGCTTGAGGAGGTAATCGATCGCACGCGCCTCGAAGGCCCGCACCGCATACTGATCGTAGGCGGTGACAAACACGACGAGCGGCAACGCGTCCCTCGGCAGGTGCGCCAGCACGTCGAATCCGGAGAGGCCGGGCATCTGGATGTCGAGGAATACTAGGTCGGGCCGCTCCCGCTGCAGCGTACCCACCGCGTCACGGCCGTTGCTGCACTCCGCGACGACCTCGAACTCCGGCGCCTGGTGCAGGCGCAGCGCAATGCCGCGCCGCGAGAGCACCTCGTCGTCGACAATCGCCGTGCGGATCCTCAAGCGCTGGCGCTCTGCGGGATACGGACCGGGCGTGGGTAGCGCGGCTCGGGGGTGCGCGGTGCTGATTCTTCACGGGCCGCCGTCTCAAACGGCAGCGCCAGATCCACCCGCAGGCCCGGACGGCTGTTGAGGACGGCGAAGCGGTAGTTGTCGCCGTAAAGCACGGCCAGGCGCTCGCGCGTGTTGCGCAGACCGACTCCGCCGCGGCGCTCCGCCCTGAGAGCCGCTGGCGCGAGAGGAGAGGCCTTGGGAAACGGCCGCGAGCCGTCCTCGAGGCCCGGGCCATCATCGATCACACTGACTTCCAACATTGCGCCGCGCGTACGGCCTTCGATGCGCACCATCCCTCCCTCCTCACGCGGGGACACGGCGTACTTGAGCGCGTTTTCCAGGATGGGCTGCAGCAGCAGACTCGGCACCAACGCATCGAGCGCGGCCCCCTCGATAGCGTATTCCAGCCGCAGGCGCTCACCGAAGCGCAGCCGCTCCGTGCCGAGGTAGAGATCGAGGGCTTCGATCTCCTGGCGCAGGGTCACCCGCTTCATCGGATCCTGATCGAGGGTGTAGCGCAGGAATTCCGAGAGGCGCATGACCGCGTGGTTGGCCGTGCGGTTCTGATTGTCGAGGATCAGGGTGGAGATGGCGTTGAGGGTATTGAACAGGAAGTGCGGATTCAGCTGATAGCGCAGCATCTTCAGCTGCGCTTCCTGCGCCAGGGTCACCGCCCGCAGCACCGCCTCCTGCTGTTGCTGCTTCGACTCGTAGTACTTGATGCCGAAGTAGAGCGCGCTCCAGCATAGCAGCAGGTACGTCGAGATGAGCGCTCCGCAGAACAGATCGAACAGCGAGGCGAAGTGATTCTTCGGGTCGGAGAAGTGCCACTCCGCGACGTTGATGACGATGCGCAGCGCGAGCGCCGTGACATACGAGGTGGCGAGCACCACGGGGATGACCCACCGCTCGGCGCGGCCCCAAATACCGCGATAGACATAGCGCATGGGCACCGACAGGACGAACCCCGCCGCTGCCGCGATGGCGATCACCGGCCCGATGCCCGCGGGCGGCTTGTAGAAGAGGAACCCGAAGTAGACCGTCAGCCCATAGGCCAGCCAGCCCGCGGCGTGCAGGGACCAGAACCGTACGTTCCGGCTGGAACGCAATTGCGTGAGCGTAAGCATGATGTACCGTGTTCCCCCACGGACCATCATACTCAGAAGGAATTCCGAGGGAAATCAGCGTCGAAGCGGGCGGGATCTCAGGAAGCGGTCCCGATCAGCGCATCGAGGGGCTGCTGCCGTGCCAGCATGGGGCCCTGCGCGAAGTCGCACCCGACCGCGGTCAGCCACTGCAGCGCCGCCTGCGAGTCCACCTGCTGCGCCGCGCAGTGCATGCCCAGCACCTTCACCGCCTGCACGACCGCCACCACCATGGCCTGGGACAACTTGTCCCGCAGGGCGCCAGCCGTCAGCCTGCCGTCGATCTTCACCAGTCGCAGCGCCTTGGAGCGCAGCAGCGGCACCACTGCGGAATCGAACGAGAAATCGTCGAGGACCACGAAACAGCCGAGCTTCTCGCAGCCGGCGATGAAGCGCTCCACCTGCGCACGTCGCTGCGTGCAAAGCGGCTCCGCGATCTCGAAGCCCACGCTATCGGGCGCGATGCCGTGGCTCTGCAGTCCGGCGGACACCTGCTTGAGGAAGCCGTCGTCCTCGAGCGTGGCAATGGAGAGGTTGAGCGTGAAGCTGGCAGGCTCCACCGTCCATGCGGCCCGGTGGGTACCGAGCCAGGAGAAAAGGCGCTGCATGGCCAGGCAATCGAGGACCGCGGGGTCGCGCAACTCCCGCGCGGTGCTCGGCAGCACCTCGAAGCGCCGGGTGCGCCCGCCGGAGCGCAGCTTGACGAACGGCAGCATTTCCAGCGTGACCAGGGCGGGATCGAGCGCGACCGCCCGCGCGGAGCCAGTGGCAGCCGGGCTGTGCAGGCCGCGGGCGCTGCCGGTATCGGCGGGCGAGCCCGGATTCAATACCCTGGCGCTGGCCGTATCGGCGGCCGAGCCCGGATTCAATACCCTGGCGCTGGCCGTATCGGCGGCCGCTGGCTGAGTGGGCGCGCGAAGGCTGCCGACATCGGCGTGAGTCGACTCCCGGAGCGCGCGTGATGTGCCGGAATCGGCCGCCGAGGGCTGGCCGGTGCCTTGCGAATGTCCGTTGGATGCCGGCGCCGGTTGAGCCGGCACGTGCATGCTGCCGGTATTCGGGTGAGCCGACTCCCTGAGGACACGCGATGTGCCGGAATCCGCCGCGGCCGGCTGGCGGGCCGGCACGGCGATGGGGGTGTCGGTCAGCTCGAATTCCAAGATGTCGTTCACCGCGCGCGGGGTGAGCTCGTCATCCGTTTTGGACGTGACGCGGGCCGGCGATGGGACGCTGGACGTCACGGGCGGTGGCTCCGACGCCGTGAGAGGCACGTCGGCCGACGCAAGAGAGAGAACCAGCGCAGTCGGATCGGCATCGGCTCTGCGCGGGCCGGCGGGCCGTAGCAGCACCGCCAGCTTCTGCATGACCGTGCGCGTGGGGGCCGACATGATGCGATCCAGCAGGCCCTCGCCGCCGGATTTGAGGTCGGCGAGAATCATGGCGAGTCCGACGAGGTGGCCCTGCGGCGCACGCACTGCAAGAAACGCCGCGATACGGCCGTCCTCCAGCCTGTTGTCGCAGCACGTCTTACTGACGTCAGCGCTGAGTGCATCGAGAGCATCAAGGACCAGCGAATGCTCGTCGGGACCGAGCGCGCCCTCGCTCAGCCAGAGGACATTGCCCTGGCTGTCATAAATCGAGACCGAGTGCAGGCGCAGCGGCGGAAGAGCCGCGCGCAGTTGCCAGCCCAGCGCCTCCGCGGTGGCCGGCTCGCCGGTAGGCGTTGGAGCGCCTTTGGGCGGGCGGGCTGGGAGCGCATTCTGTGGCTGCAAGACCTTCCCCATCGTGGACTGGTGTTTCCTGGTACCGGTATGCTTTTAGAGTGACAGCATACTCCCGGCGCCGCCGTGA
>DASVWT010000307.1:0-15212 GCA_036393055.1 Steroidobacteraceae bacterium | reverse complement strand
CTGGTATCCGCGCGTCGGCGGCGCCTGTTTCGGCGTCGCGGCGTGGGCCATGATCGGCTTCTTCAACGGCATCGGCCGGCCGCGCGTCAGTTTCGTCGTGGCGGTTACGACAGCAATTGCCAACGTAATCTTCAACGATCTGTTCATCTTCAGACTGGGATGGGGGGTTGACGGCTCTGCATGGGCGAGCAACGTCGCGCAGGCGGTAGGGTTCGCCATGGCATTCGCTCTGTTTCTAAGAGTGCCGTTCCGCGAGTCCCACAAGTCACACCTGGCATGGCGCCCACGCAAGCGCCTCATCCGGGAGCAGATCCGTCTCGGTATACCTATGGGCCTGATGCCCGCCGCCGACGTGCTCGGCTTTTCCGTGTTCCAGATGATGGAAGTGCGCTACGGCACCGTCGCGGGCGCGGCCACGCAGATCGTGTCCGTCCTGACCTCCATCGCCTACATGCCCGGCATCGGAATCGCGACTGCCGCCACCACCCTCGTCGGCCAGTCGATCGGCGCCGGCGACCGGGAGTGGGCGATGCGGCTCGGTACCCGGGTCATCCTGCTGGCGGCGCTCGTGATGGGAGGCATCGGCCTTGCGCTCGCATCAGTGGGCCCCTGGCTGCTGCCATTCTTTACCGGCGCACACGACCGCAACGCCGCCGCGGCGGCAGAGCTCGGCATCCAACTCCTCTGGCTCGCCGCCGCCTACCAGTTCTTCGACGGGTTGAATCTCGGCAGCAGCATGTGCCTGCGCGGCGCCGGCGATGTCCGAGTCCCGGTCGCCCTGGTCTTCCCCGTCTGCTGGCTGATATTCCTGCCGCTGGCGCACATCCTGACCTTCGCCCCCGGCCAGGGCTGGTTCGACTTCCTGCCGCAGCTCGGCTATGGCGCCCCGGGCGGCTGGGTAGCCGTACTCATCTACGTCATCCTCCTCGGCGCAACCCTCTTCCTGCGCTGGCGCTCCCGCGCCTGGCAGCGCATCAGGCTGTAGGTCACGCGAGGGCTTTCTCCACATCGGGATGCTCGAACGCAGACTGAAAGTCCTTGAGCTCACGTTCGGTCAGCCCGACGGCGCTCGATAGGGCAGTTTCCTTCCAACCGGCGGTCGCGTGCGCAATTTCGGCCGCAAACTGTTCTGCGTCCTGGCGTTGGATGCCGAAATGACTCGCGCCTTTGAAGAGTTGCTCGAGGGAAGTGATCGGTCCTGTCTCTTCAGAGAGCCAGGTTTTCGACTCTCGCTGGCGGTCCGGGAAGGGATTGACGTCGAACGCCGGCGCGAGGCGCCACCGCCCATCGCCGGCATACAGCACACCGATGTTCCACAAATGATCATCAACATTCGTGATCAGGTGATTGAACACGAGCCGGCGCCAAAGGAGCTTCAGATCCTCGTTGGGATCGGCGCTGATGCGACGCAGCGCATCGGCGATCTCCGTATACGCTCTATCCTCATCGCGCCGAGCAAGCAGGAGCGACCCGCCGGAGAGGTAATGAATGCGAGCGCCGTCGGCCGTGCGGTCGAAACGACGTATGACTGCGACTGGGGTTCCATCGACCGGCACGATCCGGGCTTCGGCGGGAAAGAGTTTCGCGCGCTTCATGAGCTCCAGGGCAAGTACCTCGCCGCGAACGACCGAGCGCGCATCTGCGATGCTGGGAAATTTGCCGATGGCAAGCCGGCCGTCTTCTGCGATCACCGTTGATTTTGGTCGGAGGCCGCCGAGTGACGTTGCCTTGCCCTGCAGATAGGCTAGATCCGCGTCGGTCTCATTCCCCTGCTCCACAGCACGCGTGGAGCCGTAGACCCGGTCGAGCTCGACGAGTGGCGGCGTACGAAAAGCTGTGCCCGAAGACAGGAAGTCGCCCGTTGCGCCGCGCAGCCGGATGGCGCCTACGCGACTGAAGTCATCGACTGCCGCGAGATAATCGAAGCGGGTCAGTTGCTCCAGTGAAGGATTGCTTTGGCGGCGCCTGCTGTACGCCCGGTTGATCACCCGCCTTCCCCACGCATCGGGCTCGGTATCTGCCAGTGCGAAAGGGAACGGGGAGTCAGCGTCGCTCGGAGCGCGGCGCATGACGTGGCCGGATTGCAGTGGAAGGTCTGGGGACAGCTCAAAGGCTTCGCGCCGCCCGAGCCAAGCCGCGTCATATGCGAAAGCAGAGTACTCGCGCCTGCCGTCCCGCACGAAGGTCAACTGGCCGGCTGGTAGACCCGCCTGCCCGAGGCAGACTTGCGCCTCTTGCCTTCGAACGGACTTGCTCACAACGCCCCTGAGCTGCGCCTGCGACGCACGCGTTTCGGCAACTGCTCGTCCATGAGCGCGAGGCCTACCTGGTCCTCTTCGGTACCGAGCAGTTGAGCCAGGCGGTCGATCTCGCCGAGCACTTGCAGCACGCGCGCCACAGCTTCGACGGCTACCCTTGGCTCACCATTCTCCAGGCGCTTCAGCGTGGCGACGGATATGCCGCTGCGCTGGGCAAGCGAAGCTTGCGAGAGCCGCCGTCGACGACGTGCCTTCGAGATGTCCGCGCCCAGCCTGGCAATGGCCCGCTTGGCGGGGACTGGGAGCGGGAATCCCATAAAGTATCCTATATGACCTATATTTGGTCGTTAAAGCTCATATGCGAGCCATAATAGAGCATACATTTGAAAACGGTCAAGCGCTCCGGGTCCTCCGCGGGCGCCGCACGACGCGCACCTTCCCGCTGCCGCCGCCGCCGCAGAAGAAGCGGTCGCCGCCGTCGGACTCGATGCCCGACACGCCCATTCCGGCAGGCATCTCGAGCTGCTCGAGGACCTTGCCGCTTTGTGGATCGACCCGGCGCAGCTCGCTCTGGTCCCCTTCCCAAGTGGCGTGCCACAGCTCGCCCTCGACCCAGGTCACTCCGGTGACGAAGCGATTGGATTCGATGGTGCGCAGGACCTTCCCGCTGTCAGGATCGATCTGATGGATCTTGCGGGCCCGGTACTCCCCCACCCAGAGCGTCCCTTCCGCCCAGGTGAGCCCGGAGTCTCCGCCGCCGCCCGGCGCCGGGATGCTGGCGAGCACGCGCCCGGTCTGCGGATCGATCTTGTGGATGCGGCCCTCGGCGATCTGGAACAGGTGTTGTCCATCGAAAGCCGTTCCCGCGTGCGAGGCGGCGTCGATCGAGCGCAGCACCCGGCCGCTCTCCGGATCGACGGCGTTCAGCCTGTCGCCGGCCGCACACCAGACATTGCGGCCATCATAGGTCAGCCCGTTGACCCGGGCGGAGCCCTCGAACGGCCCAAACTCTTTGAGGATCTCGGCGGCGGCTCGGCTCATGGCGAGGTCTCCAGTGGCTGGCTGTTGATCGGCCGGCGCTGGCATCCTAGTCCACGGGCAGGGCAGGCGGGAGCAACAAGCCCGTCGCGAATCCCGCCACCGGTGGGATCAGCCAGCGGCGCGCCCGCCCGCGCCCGAATGCCTGCACCTTGCCGCCCCTGGCCAGCGCCTCGAGCGCCCGCTGCACGGTGCGCTGGCTGGCATGCATCGCCAACGCCAGGGCCGAGGTCGACCACGACTCCCCGTCCGCCAGAAAGGCGAGCACGTCAGCATGCTTCTCTTCCAGCGGCGGCGCGAGCACGAGCACCTCGCGTGCGCCCTGCGGCGCGATTGCAAAGCCCCGCGCAGTGGCGTTGATCTGCGCCAGCGGCCGCAGTGCCGCCCGCAACCGCGCCATCTCGACCCGCAGCCGCGCGCGATGCGATTCGTCGGCGGCCTTCAGGCGGAACACGCGCGCCACCAGGGCATCACGCGCCGCATCGCCCGGCCAGGCCTCGCCCAATGCGCGCACCAGAGCAAACAGCACCGGACGCCTCGCCAGCGAAACCGCCTTGCGCTCGTGGCGCACGACATGACGGCAGGCATCCACCACAAACGCCTCGGAACCCAACAGAGCCTCGACTTCCTCCAGCCGCAGCGGCCGCTGCTCATTCCGCGCGATCAGCCTCGCGGCGGGCGCGCTCAACGCAAGTGCCGCGGTTTCGACCTCTGCCACG
Organism: Steroidobacteraceae bacterium; assembly: GCA_036393055.1. Classification (GTDB taxonomy): domain Bacteria; phylum Pseudomonadota; class Gammaproteobacteria; order Steroidobacterales; family Steroidobacteraceae; genus 13-2-20CM-66-19. Next base: position 11,197 of record DASVWT010000307.1, on the reverse strand, counting down.
AGGGCGGGAATACCTGACTGGCGCGCTGCCTCCTGCGCTCGAGCCAGTGCGGCGCGCGCCGGCTCTGACCGGATACGGCGCATGGCGATTCCCGCCAGCAGCAGCTCGTGTGTCGCGCGCAGTGCGGCGGGCACCGGTCCGGGATCCCGGGCGGCGAGCATCCCCTCGGCTTCCTCCAGACGCCCGACGAGAACGAGGTGTCGCACTTCCAGGTTTCGCGCATGCGCCGCGTTGATCCAGTCGCCATGCGCCTCCAGCGTCCTGCTGGCCGCATCCAGGGCCTTCGCCCCCCAGCCGATGTCGCGCGAGGCGAGGGCGACCTCCGCCTCGGCGACCACGCACCGGGCCCGGGCTACGACTTCCTCGGGTTCGAAGGCCCGCCCGGCCGCTCGCAGCAGAGCCCTGGCCCGCCCATGCTCACCGAGTTGCGCCATCGCGATGCCCCGCAGCGCCAGGGCGGGTGCGTCATCGCGCAACGCCACCCGTTTCAATGCGCCCAGCGGATCCCCCGCAGCGAGCGCCCGCGCGGCAGCCGTGATCAGCGAGTCCACCGAAATCCCGTCACGCTTGTAACTCTCAGGTCCCGCGCCCCCTGGCTAGCATTATCCCACGACTCACCCACCACCCCGGAGACCCCATGAGCGCGACCACCGTAACCCAAACCACGCATCCGACCGGAACACGCGAGCAATGGCTCGCGGCGCGTCTGGATCTGCTCCAGGCCGAGAAGGAGCACACCCGCCGCAGCGATGAGCTGGCACTGCGCCGCCAGGCGCTGCCTTGGGTCCGCATCGACAAGGACTATCGCTTCGAGACCGACGGCGGCAGCGCCTCGCTCGAGGATCTCTTCCACGGCCGCTCGCAGCTCCTCGTCTACCACTTCATGTTCGGACCCGACTACACCATGGGATGTCCCTCCTGCTCGATGATCGCCGACGGTTTCAACGGCTTCGCCGTCCATCTGGCAAACCACGACGTCATGCTCTGTGCGATCTCGCGAGCGCCGCTGCCGAAGCTGCAGGCCTACAAGCGGCGCATGGGCTGGACCTTCCCCTGGGCATCCTCCTCCGGCAGTGATTTCAATTTCGACTTCAACATCGCGGTGACGGAGGAACAGCAACGGGCGGGCGGTACCCACTACAACTATCGCGCCGGACATCCGATCGAAGCCGCATCGGTACCGCCGCCCGTCGCACGATTCGCAGCCTCGTGTGGCACCGACGCGCAGACTTACAGGCGCGACAGGCCCGGCATGAGCGCATTCGTGCTGCAAGAGGGCGCCATCTACCACACCTATTCGACCTACGCCCGCGGCCTGGACGGTCTATGGGGCGCCTACCAGTGGCTCGACCGGGCTCCGCTCGGGCGCAACGAGAAAGGCCCTTGGTGGCTGCGCCACGACGAGTACGGTGCGCGTTGAGCCGCCATGGACGCGATGGCGATGCCAGGCGGTGGTACGACGGCGAGCGCGATGTCGTGGCTGCCGGCATGCGGTCAGACCTGGATCGGCGCCGCGGCCTCCTTCCTCGGCATGTGGACCCTCATGATGACGGCGATGATGCTGCCCTCGCTGATCCCGATGTTGTCGCGGTACCGGCAATCCGTCGGCAGGGCGGGGGCATTCGCCTCCGCCCTGCTGACGGTCCCTGCCGCCGCGGGCTATCTCCTGATCTGGACGCTGCTCGGCGCGGCAGTCTATCCGCTGGGTGTAGCCATGGCGGCGGCAACGATGCGCCACCTGGCACTGGCGCGTGCAACCCCGATCGCGATCGGCCTGGTCGTGCTGACCGCCGGCGCCCTGCAGCTCACGCGATGGAAGGCCCATCATCTCGCGTGCTGCCGCGGCCACTCTTGTCGCCGGTCACTCCGGGACGGCCCCGAGCCGCCGCCGAGCCCGTTCACCGCCTTGCGCCATGGGATGCGGCTCGGATTCCATTGCAGTCAGTGCTGCGCCGGCCTTGCCGCGATCCTCCTCGTCAGCGGCATCATGGACGTCCCAGCGATGGTTGGCGTGACGGCGGGAATCACCCTCGAGCGCCTGGCGCCCGCCGGCGAGCGCGTGGCCCGCGTCATCGGTGCAGTCATGATTGTCGCCGGGACATTCCTCACGTTGCACGCAGCCACCCTCATGTGAGCCGCTCCCGCCGATGCTCCAAACTGGCGGCAGCCCGCTTTGCCGGCTAACGACCTTTCTTCGGCGGAGTGCCGCGCGATCTGGTCGACTGGTTGTATGGATCGTACCCGCCGCCCGCATCGCGGTCGGGCAGGATGCGAAGCTCCTCGTCCTTCTTGTCCTCCACCTTGAGATCCGGCGCCTCCAGCTTCCTCAAGAGGCGCGATGTGCTGTCGATGGCGTTTCGTGCCGTATCCTTCAGCCAGTCCCAGACCGCATTCCCCCGCTCATCGTGACGAACGCGACCGGAGGGGCCCGAATCGCGCGGCTCAGGAGTCGGCTTCGATTTTTGCGGAGGGTCCATGATGCGCCCACCCGATGGTCAAACACGCCCATCGCGAATATATCGGAGTTCCCGCGGCCGGGCCATCGGCGCACACTGACTGGCAACGCAACTCAACTTGAGCTAGTGTAGCGGCGGGGTCGACAGCCCTGCCCACGGAGATGGAGCGACCATGCGTGCCTCGAGCGTCGTAGTGACATCGATCAGCGCACACGATCCTGCGGCGTGCGTGTGCCTGGACCGTTATTTCGACGAGCTTGCCGCCCGCTTCCCGGAAGGCTTCGATCGTGAGGGAGATGGCGCGGCGGATGTCGAGGACTTCAACCCGCCCTCCGGCGTCTTCCTCGTGGCCCAGATCTTCGGCGAGCCCGCCGGATGCGGCGCGCTGCGCACCTTCTCGCCCGGGATCGGCGAGATCAAGCGCATGTGGGTGTCGCCCGAGGTCCGCGGCCTCGGCGTCGGGCGCAGGCTCCTGGAAGTCCTGGAGGACGAGGCCCGCGAGCGTAAGCTGCGCTTTGTGCGGCTGGATACCCACTCATCGCTCATCCAGGCGCTGCAGCTCTACCGTACGGCGGGCTATCGGGACATTCCGCCCTACAACGACAACCCGTACGCGCACCACTGGCTGGAAAAGCCCCTCGAGTGAGCCTCGAGCAGGACGTCGCCTGCAATGGCGGTCAGTCGCTGCGGCCGACCTGCAGGCTCGCGTTCATGCCTTCCGCCGCGACCTCCAGCCTGAACTCTATCGGCCGGCAACACACCTGGCAGTCCTCAATATAACTCGTCGATCCGCCGCTGAGATCGACCGGGGTGTCGAAGGGCTCGCCGCAGTAAGGGCACTGCACCGTCCGCCACTGCAGGCTGTCGGAGGATTCGCCGGCAGCATCGCCGTCCCCCGGCTCGATCACCGGCTCCAGGCCATACAGCTCGTCCACACCCGGGGAATTCTCTTTACCGTTCCGCATGCTACTCACCCGCTTAGCATCTTCCGCTCCGCACCCCGGGGCCGTTCACCTCGACTGCTGCACCGTATACCATTCGACGAATGGTGCAAATCACCGGGAAAGGGTCCGCCATGCCGTCCCAGCCTGCCTCGCCCAGCTGTACCTGGTCCGGTGTGTTGCCGGCGGTGACCACCCAGTTCGATTCCGGCCTGCGGGTCGACCTTGCCGCCACGCGCGCGGTTCAGTCCGCCCTCCTCGAGGACGGCGTGCACGGCCTGGTGGTCCTCGGGACCTGCGGCGAGAACAACTCCCTCACCGCCGAGGAGAAGCGAGCCGTGCTGCGCACCGCCGTGGAGGCGGCCGGCGGCCGCATACCGGTCATTGCGGGCGTCTCGGAGCTCACGACCGCAGCGGCGGTGGCCTTCGCCAAGGATGCCGAGTCGCTCGGGGCGAATGCTCTGATGCTGTTGCCGGCAATGGTGTATGTGCCGACCGCTCAGGAGCTGGAATTTCACTTCCGCTCCGTGGCCGAGGTAACCCGGCTGCCGATCATGCTCTACAACAACCCGCCCGCCTACCGCGTCGGCATCGACGTCGACACCCTTGGCCGCCTCGCCGACGTCCCCAACATTGTCGCAGTGAAGGAGTCCTCCCCCGACCCGCGCCGCTTCACGGACGTGGTCAACGCCTGCGGTGAGCGCTTCGTGCTGTTCGCGGGCCTCGATGACGTGGTCTTCGAGGGCATCACCCTCGGCGCGCGGGGCTGGATATCCGGCCTCACCAACGCATTCCCGCGCGAGTCCCTGGCGCTCTACGAGGCATTGCGCACCGGCGACCTCGCCCGCGCGCGCAGGATCTACCGCTGGTTCATGCCGTTGCTGCACCTCGATGCCGCGCACGATCTCGTGCAGTCGATCAAGCTCGCCGAGCAGATCATGGGCCGCGGCAGCGAGCGGGTGCGTCCGCCGCGTCTGCCGCTCGCCGGAGCGCGGCGGGAAGAGGTGACCCGCATGGTCGAGCGCGCAGCCGCCACCCGCGACCAGATCGCCTGACTCCCGATCTGCAGCAGGCCCGATCCGCTGGTTGCGCTCGTGCCGAGCGCTTTCCTGCCCACGATACTCCTCGATGCGGGTGCGGCTCGAGCTTGGCTCGGGAATTCAGGCGTCATTCAGAAGCACTCTGGTTTGATGGAGGCGTAGAGGAATCAGAGGCAGAGGCGCCGGGATGTTTGCGACGACGAGCGGCGATTTCGGGCGACGAGCGGCAGCGGGCTCGCACGAGGATGACAGCGCGTCAATTGCGTCGTTTGCGCCCCAGCTCATTTCACGGAGTCCGTCTGCGAACTGCTTCAAATTTCCTTCGCTGCGGGCCAAAAGTCGCCATCCGGAGACTCCCCGGCCCGATCCGCACGGTGTTATGTTCAACGCACATCGCACGGGGGATCGTCCATGCACCTGGAATTTCTGACATCGGCGCCGCGCGCGCTCGCGGCGCTCGCGCAGGACAACAGCAATCTTTCCGCCCTGGTCCTGATCCTGGGCGTGGTCGGCGGCTGCATGCTGTCGGCGTGGCGCGAGCAGCTGCGCGAGCGCAAGGCGCAGTTCGCCCGCCGGCCCAACCCGCTGGAGTGAGGCCCGCATGATGTACTGGAACACAGCTTGCTCACCCGACTGTCGCACGCCCGTAATGAACGAGTGGCATTCTTCGCCTGTCATGCAAGCCAGTCCTCTTTACGTCATCACGCAGCGCCGCGACCTGGCGGCGCGCTACGCCACCACGGTCCGACAGTGGCTGGTCGCCCGCACCACCTACCGGCGGCTGCACGAGGCACCGGTGAAGAACATCACCGCGCTGCGCGACGCCGCCAGCCGGCTGGACCAGCTGGAGCGCGGACGCGCGGCCCTGCTGCGGGATCTGAAAGCGCTCGCGGATTGAGTCGCCGAGGCGCCTGGCGGACAATGCCGCCAAGGAAGGTCGCACCCTGTCCGCCCGATGCCTGCAAACCCGCGCTATCGCGCTTTCCCTGCTCTACGCGCCGGTGATCCGGTCACCGTCATCGCCCCCGCAGGCCCGTTCGACCGCGCCTCATTCGAGGCCGGACTCGAGATCATCGCCCGGAGGTACGAGGTCGATTACGACCAAGGGGTGCTGACGCGGCATCGGTATCTCGCGGGCAGTGATGCGCGCCGGCTCGGGGAGCTGTGGCGCTCGCTCGCGGACACGGCCAGCTGTGCGGTTTTCTGCGCCCGCGGCGGTTACGGGATGATGCGGCTGCTCGCCGGACTCGAGGGCCTCGCTCCGGTGGCGAAGCCGGTGATCGGATTCTCCGACATCACCGCGCTTCACCAGGTGCTGCAACGGCAGCGGCTCGTCAGCGTTCACGGACCCGTCCTCACTCAGCTTGCGCGGCTCGACACGTCGGCGCATGAGCGGCTCTTCGAGCTTCTCGAGTCCGAGGCGCCGGCCGCGGACCTCGCGGGGACGGAAACGTACGTCAACGGCACGGCCGAAGGGCCGCTCCTCGGCGGCAACCTTTCCGTGCTCACGCGGCTTCTCGGCACCCCGTTCCTCGCACCTCTCGAGGGAGCCATCCTTCTTCTCGAGGACGTCGGCGAGCGTCCTTACCGCCTGGATCGGATGTGGACTCACCTGCAGCTCGCGGGCGTATTCCGTCAGGTGCGCGGCATCGTCCTCGGCGAGTTTGCCGGCTGCGAGGAAAAGGACGCGGACTACTCGAGTGCCGATGTGCTGCGCGAGCTGGCCATCGCGACGGGGTTGCCCTGCGCGGCGGGATTCCCGATCGGCCACGGCACCCATAATCAGCCGGTGCCGCTCGGAGTGCGTGTGCGGTTGCACGCCGACAGCCAACGCCTCACCTTTCTCGAGAGCGCGGCAGGATAGCTCGAGCCTCGCCGGTAGAAGTCAGCCGCTCGGCGCGGGCGGCGAGGACTCAGGCGCTCGGCGCCGGAGGCGGGGGCTGCGGCGAGGGGGACAGCGAGCGCAGCACGGAGGTCAGATACCCGGAGAACTGCGGAGGCGTTCGCAACGTCGCGGAGTAACGCCAGAGGCTCGCCGTCGTGATGATCACTGCGATCAGGCGCGGCAGCACGATGTAGAGCAGTACTGTCCAGTCGATCAGATACAGCCACGGCCCTGCCGACCCGCCGCCGGTCGTCGGGCCGGTCCAGGCCAGCGACTGGATGTCGTGCGCCGGCGGGATGGGCACACCGGAGACCGCGGACGCCGCGCCATACAAGGTGACGAGCGCGGTATGCGCACTGGCCGGCCCGAAGACGGAAGTGCCCCAGCCGGCCGCCTGGCGCAGCAGCCAACCGCGAACATCATAACCGGCCATGAGACCGGCGCCCGCCAGGATGGCCGCGAGGTGTAACAGCCGCCGCGCACGCTCGCGAAACAGCGGCCGGCAGACCTCCGACCAGTCCGTCGCGAAGCGCCGCAGGCCGGGTGCCAGCGGTGCGTTGAAGCCGATCGAATGGGTGATCAGCGCGTCGATGCGCGCGTGTACGCGGTTGGCATACAGCCTGGCGAGCCAGCGCCTGAAGAATCCATCGCGCTGCAGCGCCGCGTCCTCGCGAGCCGCCGCGGTGCCCGCCGTGTGACTCCCCGGTCTGGGAGAACGGAAAGTCCGGACGATCAGCACGATGTAGGTGATGAGGCTCCAGAGCACCAGGCCGATCAGCGGGTAGGCGAATATGTCGATCCGCCCGCCATCGGCGAAGGCGATGCCGAAGCCCACGAAGAACCCGAGCAGCAGGATCGCGCGGTCGAGGCCGGTCGGGCCTGCGGCGGCGGCGAGGACGCGATCGATGCCGGGCGAGCGGACGCGCAGGCGTGCGAGCAGTGCGTCAGCGCGCCGCGCGAGGAAACGCTCTGAATCACCGTTGATAGGCGTCGGTGCATTACCGACGGCGGGCAGCGTACGGCCGTCAGCCGCCTCGCGGCTGGCGTGCATACGATCGTCGAGCGACAGGGCGTCGCCGGCCAGATCGGACTGCTCGATGGCATGAACCAGCAATACGGCTTGCAGCGCCTGCTGTCGCATGGCGCCATTTTGCTGCACGATATCGCCTGTACGCAAAACTATCGAGCCGGAGCCCATGCCCCCCAGTACGGAAATCGAGCGGATCCTGAGACTCTCGCCGGTCATGCCGGTGGTCATCATCGAGGAGGCGGGACCCGCGCCCGACCTGGCGCGGGCCTTCGTCCGCGGCGGAATCCGGGTGGTCGAGATCACGCTGCGAACGCCTGCGGCCCTGGCCGCCATCGAGGCGATCGCGCGGCAGGTGCCGGAGATTGCCGTAGGCGCCGGTACGGTCTTGTCCGCGCAGGACCTGCGGGCGGCGGCGAGCGCGGGCGCCACCTTCGCGATCTCACCAGGGCTGACGCCGGCCCTGCTGACTTCGGCGGCGTCATCGCCCATACCCTATCTGCCGGCGGTCGCAACCGCCTCGGAGCTGATGGAGGGACTGGCTGCCGGATACACATGTTTCAAATTCTTTCCGGCAGGTCCGGCCGGCGGCACCGCGATGCTGAAGGCGTTTGCCGGACCGTTCCCGCAGGCACGTTTCTGTCCCACGGGGGGCATCACGCAGGACTCGGTTAGGTCCTACCTCGATCTGCCGAACGTCCTCTGCGCCGGGGGATCGTGGCTGTCACCGGCGGACGTCCTGGCGGCCCGTGATTGGAAGCGCATCGAAGCGTTGGCGTCCCGCGCGGCGGCATCCAGAACTTAGCCGCTTGCGCAGCGGTCGAATTCCGCGCCGCCTCATAGCTGAGCAGAGCACCCGATGCCATCGTTCCGAGCCAGCGCGATTCCCCTCTGTGCCTGTGCGCTCTTTGCCTCTGTCGTCCTCGCGGGCTGTGCCACGAGCAGGCTGTCCGCGGAAACGCCGCCGGGGGAGCGGCTCGCGGGCGATTGGAAGCTGGACCCTGCGCGAAGTGATGACCTCGGCAAGGCGGTCGCGGAGTTGCGCGCGCAGGGCGCGAAGGCGCGGCGCGGCAGCAGAGCCGGAAGCGGCGGCGGGCAGCAAGGGTCCGGCTACTCCAGACACCGCAGGAGGGGCGGAGGCGCGGGTGGTCCGGGTGGCGCCGGCGGCCCGGGTGCCCCTGGTGCCCCGGGTGGCCAGCAGGATGAGCAGGGTCCGCAGGACGAGGGCCCGCAGGGTCCGGACAGCGGCGCCGCGGGAGCAGGCGTCGGACTGGCGCCGCGCGCTTCGCCTGTCGATGAGCTCATGTCGAGCGTGCCGCGAGGCGATTACCTCAGGATCACGGTGAGCCCGGGCGCCTTCACCGTGATCTCGGGCGATTCCACCGACGAGTACACCCCGGGCCTGCAGAGCGAGATCTCCGCGGTGCAAGGCGATGCCCAGCAGATCTCGGGCTGGAAGGGCGCCGACTACGTGATCGACACCAGGCCGCAGTGGGGAGCGGAAATCATCCTGAGCTACGCCCTGACGAAGGACGGCAGATTGGCGCTGACGGTGCGGCTCACCGGCGGGAGGACCAACTTCAGGTTCACTCGCGTGTACGACCGCACGACGCGAGTGGCGCCGCTGGCGCCCCCGACCAACAACTGATACCCGCGGCGAATGCCCCATGACCATGATCCGCCTGCCCGACAGCCTCGCCGGCATCGCTGCTGCCATCGCGCTCCTCTGCCTCGCGATGCCCCAGACCGCCGCTGCCCGGAGCGAGGGCGCATCCGGCAAAGCAGCCCCGGTGCAGAGCGCGGCTCCCGCGCAGGTCGCGGCGCCTGTGCAGGTCGTGATCTCCGGACGCTATCGCGGCCCGAAACTGTGGCGTGTCAGCAAGGATGGACATGCGCTCTGGATACTAGGCACGGTGTCGCCGCTGCCCAAACGCATGGTCTGGCAGACGGCGGACATCCAGAGACTGCTGCGGGAAAGCCAGGAAGTCATCCCCGCGTGGCCCTCGGTGGGCATCGGCTTTCACCCTTTCACGGCGGTGCACCTGTACGCGCTGTGGCGCGAGGCACAGACGAATCCGGATCACCTTCCGCTGAAGGCTGTGTTACCGCCGGATCTCTACGCCCGCTTCAGCGCGCTGAAGCTGCGCTTCGCGCCGGGCGATCACCGCATCGAGCAGCTGCGGCCGATCCTGGCGGCGAGACGTCTCTATGATGAGGCGCTGGCCGCTTCCGACCTGACCCCGCACAACGACATCCAACGGACGGTGCTCGCTCTGGCGAAGCAGGAGAGCATCGCCATTCACCGCGACAAGGTGCTCGTGAAGGATCCGGTGGACGTCATGCAGGACCTGACCGAGATCCCCCGCTCAGCGGAAATCGCGTGTTTGCAGTCGGTGGTGACCCGGCTCGAGACCGACGTCGGGCCGATGCAGGCGCGTGCCCGGGCCTGGGCGCTCGGTGACGTCGCGCTGCTGCGGCGCCTGCCGCATATCGACAATCGCGCGACGTGCCTCGATGCCGTGTCAGGCTCTGAGCGCGTGCGCGCACTCATCGAGCGGACGCAGCAGGACTGGATGACGGCGGCGGTGCAGGCGCTCGATCGCAATCGGTCCACCGTCGCGCTGCAATCGATGGCCCGGCTTCTCGGGCCTGACGGGACACTCGCTAAGCTGCGACAGATGGGGTATCGCGTCGAGGGCCCCTGATGTCCCGGTGCAATCGCTGAATTGCACCGAGCTCAGTCTGCGTACCGCACCGAGGGCAGGCGCGAGCACCGGCGCCCGTGCCTCAGCTCACGAGAGCCAGACCCCAGGCGGCCCCCAGGATAGCCATTGCGGCGAGGCCGGCCGGCCATTGCGGCAGGTCGTGCAGACGCCGGGTGACCGCGGGAAGCGCGGCAATCGCGCCCAGCAGCACACCAATCCCGAAACCGAGCACGTGGGCCATGATGTCGGTGTGCTTGCCCGCGGTACCCAGCCAGCCGAGAAGGACGATGCCGGCGACGAGCGGGCCCCAGCGCTGGACCCAACTCTGCGGCCGCCGCAGGCGCTCGCGCCATGTGTAAGCCGACATCAGGCCGAGCGCCGTGAAGACGGCGGTGGACGCGCCGACCGACTGATGCCACGGCGGACCGGAGAGCCCTTCCAGGAGATTGGCAATCCCCCCGCCCGCGACGATGAGAAGCCACGCGACGCCGGCGCCGAGCTGCCGCCCCGCAAGGTAGCCGAACCAGATGCCGGCACCCAGGTTGGCAAAGAGGTGAGGTCCGCTCAAGTGCAGGGTCAGCGCAGTCCATGCACGCCACCACTGCCCGGCCTGGACGCGCGCGGCATCGAGCTCGCCCGTATGAAAGGCGTCGAGGCGCACGAGACCATTCGAAATGACGTAAGCAACACCTAGCAGCCAGACTGCATAGCCCACGCATCCCACCCAGGCGTAGGAATGCAGCGGAGGGGCTGGGGGTTGCGGCCCCGGCGGGCGGTTCTCGGCCTCGTACTGAGTCAGCTGAGCGAGCGCGCGATGCGCATCGGGCTCGGCGACTTGCAGGCTGAAACGATCGGCGCGGAGCACGATGGTGCTGGTGATGCCCACTGCACCCAGCATGAATGCCCGATCCTCGCAGTCCCGGCGCCAGTAGGAGCGGTAGACCTCGACGCCGGTATCGATCACCGGCACGATCATAACACGCCGGTCTCTTCGGCTGCCCCGCGGCACGGCCGGCAAAGGTCGCGCCTTGCCGGCCGCAACGGAGCTGACAGACGGCCGCAGGCCGGCTTTTCTGGTTGACTAGTGCGGCCGCTGAGAGGCTCCCGCCGAGGGTCGCTGTGCCGCTGCCCCACGCGCCTGGC
>DASVWT010000306.1:0-9806 GCA_036393055.1 Steroidobacteraceae bacterium | reverse complement strand
TCGACGCGCTCGAGCTGCACGAGCACGCGCGCGCGCCAGTAAGCGAAGTTATCGTGGCGCATGGCCTGCCAGTCGTAGAGGGGGTTGCCCCAGAGCTGGCCGGTCTCGGAGAAATAGTCGGGCGGAACGCCGGCGACCGCGGCGGGCCGGCCTTGCGGGTCGAGCTGGAACTGCTCCCGATGCGCCCAGGTCGCGGCGGAATGCGGTGCGACGTAGAACGGCAGGTCGCCGAGGATGCGTACGCCGCGGGCGCGCGCGTGCTCGCGAAGCCGGTGCCATTGCATGAAGAAGGCGAGCTGCTCGTCTTTGATGTGCCGTAACTGCGCGGCGTGATCGCGTGTCACTCGCTCCAGCGCGGATGGCGTCCGATCGCGCAGCTCCTCCGGCCATGTCCACCAGGCCGCACCCGCATGTGCCGTGCTCAGGACTTCGAACAGGGCGTAGTCATCCAACCATTCCCGGGTGTCCTCGAGAAACGCTGAGTGCTCGGCCGGCCGCGCCGTGGGCAACTCCGCGGGATCGAGAAAAGCCGGGTTGCCGGCAAAGTCGGAGCGCACCCAATACGGAGAGCCGTCGGGTCCGGTCGGGCCGGCGGGCAGGATCTGCCAGACGGTGAAGCCGGCGTCCGCCAGCCAATCAATGAATGCGCGGCCGCCACGTCCCAGCGCCGCGTCCAGCGAGCCGAGATGTAACAGCACTCCGGCGCGACGTCGGTCGAGCACGGGCAGGCGCATGGGGGGCTCCTTGTAGCTACCCGTCAGCTCGCGTATGCGCGCCGCATGACACCGCCGTGCTCCGGGCTGCCGCGGCCGACGGAAATCGGCTGCGCCAGGCTCTCCGGCGGGGGCAGTCCGAGGAGGCGGTAGAGGACGACCAGCTGGCGGCGATAGAGGCTGTCGAACTGGCTGACCGCATCGGCCGGGTTGTAGTCGCCGAACCACCAGAACCAGTCGGAGCTCTCGCACAGGGCGAGCTGGCGCTCGACGGCCGCACGTTGCGTCGAATCGAGGCCGCCCGAAGCCATGACACCGTCGAAGGCGACCTTGGCCTCGCAGAGAAGATCCCAGGCGCGGTTCTTGGCCGGATCGCCCATCCAGGTGGCGAGGGTGCCGTGCACCCAGCTGCCGGCCACTACGTTTTGCAGGGGCAGGGGCTCGAGGCCGCGGGCGACACAGTCCGAGAGGGTGGTCAACTCCAGCAGCGGATGCGCGGCCAGGAGCGAGTACAGCGCGCGCAGGAAGTAGTAGCCGTTGAACGGATAGTGCTCCCAGGCGTTCTCGCCATCGAGGGCGATCAGGACGGCGTGACGGGGGCGGCTGCCGGATCGGGTCTCGGAGGATGGGCTGGCGGCATCGTGCAGGCGCGCCTCGGAGTCGCCGTATTGCCTGGCCAGATGAGCGAGCTCGTTGACGAGGTTGTGGGCGGCATCATCGCCGTGCCAGGTGGCGTATGTGAAGCCGATGAGGTCGGACAGGGTGTCGTCGCGAAAGAACTCGACCATGTTGGCGCCTGGCAGGCGGTAGGGACGGTTGTAGGCGCCCGGATCGCGGGCGGCCTTGGGGTCGCCGCGAGCGAGCGCTCCCTGCAGCACGTTGGCGCTGGTCGCGGCCCATTTGAAGCCGGCCTGATCGAGTAGCTCGAGAGTAACGCGGCTGATCGCTCCCTCCGAGGGCCAGCAGCCGGCCGGGTCCGTGCCGAACGAGCGCTTGAAGACGCGCAGCGACTCCCTCACGTGCCACTGCGCGCGCTCCGCGCCTCCCGGGTAGGCAGGGCATTGCGGCAGCGGCATGTTGGGTACGGTATCGCGCGCTGCCTGGAAGTCGAGCAGCAACGGGACGATGGGATGTCCGTATGGGGTCACGGACAGCTCGCACTGGCCGCCCTCGGACAGCTTGCGGTAGCGCGGCACGATGGAGGCGACGAGATCCGCCACCAGCGAAAGCAGCTCCCGCCGCTGCGCGGCGGTGAATGCGCGGCCCTGTTGGGTCAGGGCGCTGACGAAGGTATCGGAGCGGCGTACCGTCTCGCCGAGCCAGGCGAGGTGGTACCAGACGGCGAGATCGTGGATGAGCTGGTCGGAGGCGTAACCGACGCGCTCCAGGGTGGCGAGCGTCTCGGCGAGAGTCGCGAGCTCGAGATAGGGACCGAAGCGCTCGATCATCTGCTTGCGTTGGGCCTTGAGGCAGGCACGCAGCAGCTCCAGGCGCTCGGCGGGCTCGGCCGGGACCGGGTCGGGACCCAGCAGCGCGAGCACCGGATCCGGCAGCGGGCTGCCGTGCGCCAGATGATCGCCCACGCGGCGGGAGATCTCCTCGAGCTGCTCGAGCAGCACCGGCGTGAAGTTGACGACCGCGCGGGCCGCTGGATTGGCCTCCAGGTGTGCGGCCATGTCGGTGTAGTCCTTGATCGCGTGCAGATAGGTCCACGGCAGCACGTAACGGCCGGTGAGCGCGTCGCGGTACTGCGGCTGGTGCATGTGCCACAGCAGGACGACGGGCAATCGCTGCTGATCGGATCTCATGAGGCGGACTGGCGGCGCAGCATGTCGGGCGTCACGAGGACGACGCCCTTCTCGGTGACGACGAACCGGCGGGCATCCTCCTCCTTGTCGAGGCCGATGTGCATCCCGTCGGGGATCTCGCAGCCCTCGTCGATGATGGCGCCGCGGATGTGACAGCCGTTGCCGATGAGCGCATGCGGCAGGACGACGGAGCGCTCGATCACCGTGCGCTCTTCCACGCGCGCGTCGGAGAAGAGCAGCGACTCGCGCACCAAGGCGCCGGAGATGATGCAGCCGCCGGAGACCATGGAGTTGATGGCCATGCCGCGCCGCCCTTCCTCATCGAGCACGAACTTGGCCGGGGGCTGATGCATCTGATAGGTCCATATGGGCCAGTCCTCGTCGTAGATGTTGAGCTCGGGCCTGACGTGCACGAGCTCGAGATTCGCCTCGTAGTACGCGTCCAGCGTGCCGACATCGCGCCAGTAGCTCTGCGCGCGTGTCTTGACGTCCTGGAAGGGGTAGGCGAACACCTGCAGGGTGCTGCTGAGTGTCTTCGGGATGACGTTCTTGCCGAAGTCGTGGGCGGAGGTGTCGTCGGCTGCGTCTTCTTCCAGAAGACGCTGCAAAAGACGGGTGTTGAAGACGTAGATCCCCATGGACGCGAGGATGCTGTCGGGCCTGCCCGGGAGCGTGTCCGGAACGGCGGGCTTCTCCGAGAATCGCGTGACGCGGTTCCATTCCGTCGCGGTGAGCACGCCGAAATGCCGCGACTCGCTGGCGGGAACCTCGACCACGCCGACGGTGATGTCGGCGCCCTTCTCCACGTGGTAGGCGATCATGGGACCATAGTCCATCTTGTAGATGTGGTCGCCTGCAAGCACGAGCACGTGCTTTGGCCTGTGGGAGAGGATGAGCTCGATGTTCTGGTGGACGGCATCGGCCGTGCCGCGGTACCAGACGGGGCCCTTCTGCTGCTGCGCCGGGATGGTCTCGACGAACTCGCCGAACTCCCCGCGCAGGTAGCTCCAGCCGCGCTGCACGTGCGCGATCAGCGACTGTGCCTTGTACTGGGTGAGGATGGAGATCTGGCGGATGCCGGAGTTGACGCAGTTCGACAGCACGAAATCGACGATGCGGAACTTGCCGCCGAACGGGGTGGCCGGCTTGCAGCGATGCTCGGTCAGGTCCTTGAGGCGCTCGCCGCGGCCGCCGGCCATGATCACCGCGAGGGTGCCGCCCGTCAGGCGGCTCACGTAGCGTCCGGAAGAGGCGCGCGCAGGCTGTCGCGACATGAGTAGAGAGGGAGTGGGCTTGTTATCGGCCAATCTTAGCCTGCGCGCGGCCTAAAGCCACTTCATCAGGCCGAGGGCGTACTGGTGCGGCTGCAGGTCGTGCCGCGGGTACATGCGCACCTCGGTGGCGAACTGGCCGCATTCCGGCGGCTCCGCATCGAGCGCGAACACGGCAGCGCCGTCGGCCTCGTGCTCCCCGGTCGGGCCGAGGGGCGCACACCAGAGGCCGTTGCGCTCCGGCGGCACGAAGGAGCACAGCGGCGGCGGCCCCTGCTCTGCCTCGGGCAGCAGGCGCCGGGCGATCAGCTCGAGGCGCACGTCGGAGGGCTGCAGGCCGTTGAGGCTGACCGCGACCCGCAGGCGCAGGTGCTCTCCGCGGGGCAGATCCGCGGGCGCATCCGCCACCACCCGCAGGCTCACCCGGCTCCAGGCCTGGCGGATGCGCTGCTGCCACTCCGCAAGGCCTCTGGCGCCGGCGAAATTGCCGTCGGCGAGCCGGCGGTACTGCTCCGCGGCGGGCCGATAGAGGCCGCGGGCGTAGTCCTGGAACACCCGGCTCATGTTGAAGCGGGGGATGACGGTCATCATGGCGCGCTTGGCACGGGCGACCCACTCGGCGGGGCAGTCGGCATCGCCCTCTCTCTGACCCTGACCCTGACCCTGCCTCTGGCCACCGGCGTAGTAGAGCGGGATGATCTCTTCCTCGAGCGCATCGAGGATGAGCTCCGCCTCGAGCGCATCGCGGCGCTCCGGGTCGTGGACGTTGGCGGGCGGGATGCCCCAGCCGTTGTCCTGCATCCATCCTTCCGCCCACCAGCCATCGAGGATGCTCAGGTTGAGGCGTCCGTTGATGGCGGCCTTGATGCCGGAGGTGCCACTGGCCTCGAGCGGCGCGATGGGGTTGTTGAGCCATACGTCGACGCCGGAGACGAGCGAGCGCCCGAGCTGCAGGTCGTAGTCCTCGAGGAAGATGATGCGGCCGACGAACTCCGGCGAGGTCATGAGCTGGCGGATCTCGCGCAGGACCTGCTTGCCGGGCTCGTCCGCCGGGTGGGCCTTGCCGGCGAACAGCAGCATCACGGGCCGCTCGGGATCGTTGACGAGGCGCGCGAGGCGGGCGCGGTCCCGCAGCAGCAGGGTTGCGCGCTTGTAGGTCGCGAACCGCCGGGCGAAGCCGATCGTGAGGACGTCGGGCCGCAGGGGATCGAGATAGCGCGTGACGTGGCGAAGCTGCGCGGGGCTCATGCCCTTGCGGGCGTACTCGCGCTGCAGCCGCTCGCGGACGCTGGCGAGCATGCGGGATTTCACGGACTGGGCCGCAGCCCAGAAGCGCTCGTGCGGCACGTGCTCGAGCGCGCTCCAGAACGACACATCGCTCAGATGGTCACGCCAGCCGTGGCCGAGCTCCGTGTCGAAGAAGTCCATCCAGGTCTTGTGGAGGAAGGTCGGTACGTGCACGCCGTTGGTGACGAAGCCGACCGGGTTCTCCTCGGGCCTGATCTCCGGCCACTGCTCGGCGCACAGGCGGGAGGACACCGCGCCGTGGATGCGGCTGACGCCGTTGATGTGGCGCGCCCCGTTCAGGGCGAGCCGTGTCATGTTGAAAAGGCCGGGCGCCGCGGGGGTGCGGGCCAGGTCGAGAAAGCGCTCGACGGGGATGCCGAGCTCGCGGATGAAATCGCCGAAGTGCCCGAGGATGAGGTCGTGTCCGAAGGCATCGTGACCGGCGGCGACGGGCGTATGCGTGGTGAATACGCACTGCGAGGCCACGGCCTCGAGCGCGGCCTCGAACGGGAGGCCGAGCGCCAGATGCTCGCGCAGCAGGTCGAGGATGAGGAATGCCGCGTGGCCTTCGTTGAGGTGCCATACGGCGGGTTTCATCCCGAGGGCGCGCAGAGCACGGACGCCGCCGATGCCGAGGATCATCTCCTGCCGGACGCGCGTGGACTCGTCGCCGCCGTAGAGGCGATGAGTGATGTCGCGATCACTGGGGGCGTTTTCCGGCGTATTGGTGTCGAGCAGGTAGACCGGCACGCGGCCGACCTGCGCCTTCCAGAGCCGTGCTGTGACGTCGCGCCCGGCGATACGCACGGTGACCTTGATCCACTCCCCGCTGGCATCGCGTGCGGCCTCGACGGGGAAATCGCGAGGGTCATGCTCACGGTATTCCGCGTGCTGGACGCCGTCGTTGTCTACCGTCTGGGTGAAGTAGCCCTGCTCATAAAGCAGTCCGACGGCGATGAATTTGGCGCGACCATCGCTGGCGGCCTTGCAGTAATCGCCGGCGAGCACGCCGAGGCCGCCGGAATAGATGGGGAAGCTCTCGTGAAAGCCGTACTCCGCGCAGAAGTAGGCGACGAGCGGCTGGTCGCTGCGCAGCGCGGGCGCGGTGAGGTAGGCGTCGAGCACCTCGAGCGCGGAGTGGTAGCGGGCGAGGTAGACCTCGTCCCTGGCGGCATGGTCGAGATTCGCCTGCGCGAGGCAGCGCAGCAGCAGCCGGGGATTGCCGCTGGTCTGCTTCCACAGCTCGGGGTCGAGGTCCTCGAACAGCGCGCGGATGGGACGATGCCAGGAGAAGAACAGGTTGCCGGCCAGCTCGGGCAGACGCTTCAGGGCATCCGGAATGACGGGGGTGATCTCTAGAAGCGTATTGCGCATTGCGATCCTGTCTCGGGCTTCCTGCAGCGAATGAGACCGCGCAGTCTAGCGGGTCGGGCGGGGGTCTGCCCATGCGTACCGCGCATCGAGCACAGCGGGGGCTGCTTGAGCGTTGGCTGAGGCGGAATGCCGAACCGGCCGCGTTTTTGCCTGGCTCAGGTGGACGCGCTCGATCTCAGCCACGCGGCGAAGAACGGGTCTTCGAGCCGCCAGTACACGTTGCTACGAGTGCCGCCACTTGCCGAGCATTGCTGCTCGCAGAATGGCGTTCAGGCGGCTTTGATAGCCTCGTCCCTCGCTCTTGAGCCACTCGATCACGTCGGCGTCGATCCGCACGGTCAGTTGTCGCTTCACGGGCCGGTAAAACCTGCCGCGCGCCGCGCCGCGCCAATCCCGCCCCGTCGATGCCGGCAAATCGGAAAAGTCGATCTCACGTTCCGGCTTTGCGGCCAGTCGGGCCAGCTCCTTGCGGACCGATTTCGGCACCTTCCTCATAAATCTTCCTCTCCAGTTTGGTCGCGCGTCGCGCGGAGATGATGCGGATGTACTCTCCGTCCTGATCCGTGTCGTGGCAGGCATGAGCCACCAGCAACACTTCGTCGCCCACTCTCCCGAGGGTCTGCCAGCGCTGCTCGCCGTGAACTACGCGGTCCTGACGCGACAAATGATGCGCATCTTCGAATACGAGCTTGGCCGTCTCGAAGCTCACGCCGTGCTTGCGCTGGTTGCTGCGGCCCTTCGCCTGATCCCACGAGAACACGTATACCGCCAGTTGCGTAGCTACGCAATAGTAATGCTTCAGTCGCAGCGCATTTTCCACTCGATGCGTACACGGGGCTACCCGGCCTATGGACCGCATTTCGTACGAAACACTGCCTATGTCGCAGTCTGGCCTCACTCGGAGTCGCTGGCGAAGCGGATCAATGCCTCCCGTAGCGAGCTATGCTGTCGCGCGCTGAGGGAATTCGCGGGCCGCCATGCACCGGATCAGGCCACCGAGCAGATGGACCGGATCATTGAGAACGTAGGAGAGGACGCCGTCAGTCAGCGTGCAGCCCGACGCGTGCTCAAGCGCATTGAATGGTGATGTGCTCGGCGGGGTGGTCCTTTCGGACCGCCCTGGCGATTACGAGTGCGCCAGTGCAGCCACAACAGCATGTGCTCGGCGCCAGATTGCCGCCCAGGATGACTTCGGCAGGCGTGGGCACGCATTCGATATAGACCCCCCTTTTCGAATGTCAACGTTCGATATAGGGGGTCCAAACAGCTGCTCGGACCGACTTATTAACCCGGCGTGTAACTACTAGACATCCTGTCGACGTGATGCGATGATGCGGCAATGCCGAAGAAGCCTGATCGCCGAAGCGCGAGCACGGATGTTCGTCTGGAGTTGCGCCGTCAGATGCTGGTGCTGCGCGAACAAGGCAAGACGCATGTCGAGATCGCGCAGATCACCGGCTACACCCGCTCGTACGTCTCTACGATGCTCAAGCGTCTGGAGGGAACTCCCGGGATGCTGGAGGCTATGTCTCGTGGCGGACGTCCGCAGGGCAGCCTTCGAGCACTGAAACCCAGCGCGGCGTGCCGCCGAAGGACGTGAGGGAGCTGAAGCGAACTATGCTGAGCCACTCCCGCCGCATCCAGAGGTCGCCGACGCGCGTGCGTGCGTACTTCAGAAACAAGCATTCCGGTCCGCTGCGTAGCGTTCCGGAGACCTGAATCAGAGTGGCAAGTTTCGCGATGAGGGATCCATCATGATCAGCAACGTCAGTCAGCACTACGACAGCTTACTGGCTGAACACTATGATTGGATGTTTGGCGTTCCATTCGAGGCCAAAGCCGTGGAACAGCGGAAGCTCCTTGAAGAGGCCGGTGTCAGGCCACTCTCCGATGGCTTTGCCATCGATCTTGGCTGCGGCTCGGGCTTCCAGTCAGTGGCCCTGAATAACCTCGGCTACCAAGTCCTCGCGCTCGATTCTAACGAGAAGCTCCTCGGCGACTTGATCGAAAGATCTCGAGCTCGCGCTATCAGGGCAATTCGTGGTGACATCCGGGAACTGAGCTCCTTCGTCAACCATGCCAGCGCCGATCTCGTCGTCTGCATGGGGGATACGCTCACACATCTCTCGCATCGAAAGGAGGTTTCGAAGCTCTTTTACTCGGTCGCAAACATTCTGAAGCCTTCTGGCCTATTTGTTATAACCTACAGAGACCTCGCGGCAAACGAGCTGGTCGGACTGGATCGCTTTCTTCCTGTGCGGAGTGACGAGACCCGAATCATGACTTGTTTCCTCGAGTACGAAGGACCCGATACAGTCGTCGTCAATGACTTGATTTACGTGCGTAGCCACGATGGGCAGTGGGGGTTGAACAAGAGCGCATACAGAAAGCTCCGATTGGCCATTACCTGGGTACGCGATGAACTCGCGGCAGCAGGTATGTCCATCACATATCAGCGCTCCGATAGGATGATGGTGCTAGCCGCACAGAAGAGCCGAGCTGCTTGACGTCCGCCGGGCCCCCTCCTTCACCATTGCCCACTGGTCGTGTCCACTACTATTACGCCGGATCAATAGCAGGATCTCGCGCCGCTTCGATCTCGTTCTTTTCGGAATCGATACCGTTCTCGGATGCTGAAGGCCCCGAGTGCGTCCGGGCAGCCATTTGCCGCCACGAGGAGCGCCGTTGCCGTGATCGGTTATGCAGGTACCGTTACACTAGTGCGCATGCAGAAGATTTGCCGCAGGGCGGGCGCGCTCGGCGGGGTTGCCCTTTGGGCTGCCCTGGCGATTGGCAGTGCGCCGGTACGCTCACAACAGCGGATGCTCGGTGCGGGGCTGCCTTCCGTGTCGCTTTCGGGTCCATGTCTGGGATCGGGGAAAGCCTATTTACGAGCGCATATCCGCGGGTCGGTCCGGCTCGATGTCGACTTGCGAGGCGCGGCGCTGACGTGTGAAGGAGGACCGCGCTTCGACGGCAGCGGCATCCGGATGAGCTTCGTGGGACGGGTGGGGCCGGGGCCGCGGCGGGTGCGGATGGTCTTCGGGATCGACGGTGCGAAGGAAGCGCGGCCGGGACGGGAGCTTCCGACGAATCTGACGGTGATCTTCGAGGGGGAAAAGCTACTGTTCGCTACGCAGGGGGACGGCAACTGCACGGTGGACCGATTGACGCAGAAGCGGATCTCCACCGATCGGCGCGCCGGGCATTCGTATCGCATCGTGGCGCACGGCTTCTGCATTGCGCCGGCCAATGACTTGAGCGGCCGGCGGCGCATTCTGGTGACGACGTTCGACTTCGCCGGGCGCGCCGACTTCCATACTGGATGAGAACGAAAGGTATCCGACCGTGAC
>DASVWT010000305.1:0-10400 GCA_036393055.1 Steroidobacteraceae bacterium | reverse complement strand
CTGTGGTTGCTAGGGACCGAGGAGCGCTGCAGGAATGACCGCGACACCATCCGGCCGACGGTACGCGTGCTTGCCGGTCGTGATGACCGCCAGGTCCGTCAGGCTCGTACCGAGCTGGTCACGAAGCCACAGAAGATGGTTCACGTCCGCGTCCGTTACGTCGGCACTCGTCTTTACCTCAAGCGCGAGCACGCGCTGGTCGTCTGTTTCGACGATCAGGTCGATCTCGCGCCGGCCATCGTAGGTACGACAGTGGTAAACCCGGGCCTCCGCAGCCTGCGCATAGACGCGCACGGACTGAGTAACGAGTGCCTCGAACAACTGCCCGAGAAGCGTGCCGTCCCGAGGCCGAGCGTCCGTCGGCGCGATTGTCACGAGCTTGGCGCCCGCGGCGATGCCGCCGAGCAAGGCCCCTGCATCGGCGCCTAGCAGCCTCGCAGCCAGCGCGGGATCCACCAAGTGGTGCTTTGGAGCCTGTGTGAGGCGCCGCAGGTGGTTTTTCGTAGGCATCCAACCGGGAACCTGATCGAGGATCCACAGCTGCTCCAGTACATCGCGGTAGGCAATGACCGTGGTTTTCGCCGGAGCTTCCTCAGCCCCCGCTGCAGCGGCATTGCGAATCTTCTCGAGGGAGGTGGTGGTGGCTGTGGCCGCCGCGAATGCCGCCATCCAGCGGCGGAGGGCCTGTGGCCGGCGGACCGTGTAGCCCTGCTCCTGGAAATCCCGGTCGACGATTCGCTCGAGGTAACCGTCGAGCTGAGCGCGCAGCGCTCGGCCTGACAGTCGCCGAATGGCGGGGAAGCCGGAAGCGACGATTTCGTGGGCGTAGTCGGCGAGACCGAGGCTCGTGTGACCCTCTACTTTCGCCCGTGCACCTCGAAACAGGGCGGCCAGACTTACGGTCGGCTCGCCCAAGCCACGCTCGAAGAGGCTGAGCGGGCGCATGCGGACTCGCACTATTCGGCCAGCCCCGGAATGGCTCGGCGGTTTTGCGGGCGTTGCCGAGCCTGCGAGGAGAAACCGGCCTGGCGCCGGGTCCCGATCGACAGCGGCGCGCACGGCGTCCCAAATCGCCGGCACGTGCTGCCACTCATCCAGCAATACGGGCGGCGGATCACTGAGTAACACCGCCGGGTCCGCAGCCGCGATGGACCTGACCTCGGGCACATCAAGGCGATGAACCGTGGCGGCGCGGCGTTCGGCCGTCGCAGTCTTGCCCACTGCTTTGGGCCCTTCGAGCGCGATGGCGGCCAGTTCCGGGAGGAGCTCGTCGAGCTCATCATCAACGATCCGCTGCGTGTAATCGGTCATGCTGATGGCACGAACAATACCACACAACCGCGATCAAGACTACCATTTAACCGTCATGTACGCTATGACTTAGCCGCTTCGTGCAATACCATTCAACCGGAAAGAGACGGGGCCAATTCCTCGGCACGGGCGCGATAAGCCGAGAATATGGCAGGCCAGATGGCACGACAATGACCCGGACCGCGGGGGTATGGAGCCGGGGTTCTCAAAGTTGTTTCCATGGAAACTGTCTGCGGTGGCCGGGGCCCCCGGAGCCGGGCATTGGGACCCTCAGCGTGAGTTTCCATGGAAACAAGACCTGGCGGCTCGCCTTAACACCCGGCGAGCCGCACACGACTCTTCGGTCCGTCTTCGGAAGGTTGGCCGTCTAGCGGACGGCCGCTTCTGGCCGACTGCAGAAGTTCGATCGTGTCAGCGAGGTTGGGGCGTTACAGCACCTCACCCGGGATCTGGACTCGCGTCCGAGCCCTTTGACCAGGCCAAGTGCGAACCTACGTGCGAATGCTGGGTCGACGAGCGGCAACGCAGGGCAACGAACTGAACCAGTCTTGCGGCTCAGGTCACCTGAAATCGCCCAGGCAATCGGATGTTGCCGCCGCCGCCGTTGCCGCAGCTTGCCTGACATTGCCTGGAGTGGAGCGGGTGATGGGAATCGAACCCACGTCATCAGCTTGGGAAGCTGAGGTTCTACCATTGAACTACACCCGCGCCGGCGCCGATTCTACGAGAGTTTCCGGCCGCCCGGCAATCGCTCGGGGATGGTGTCCGCTGCGCGCCGGCCATCCTTGACAGCGGCGAGCCCGACTGTCATCAATTCCCGATGCCTGCCACGAGCTCGAGCAATACGATTGCGCCGCCGCAGCTGCCCGATCGGGCAGTGTGCGTGTACTGCGCCTCCAGCCGCGCGTCGCATCCGCAATATCGCGAGGCGGCGTTCCGTCTGGGCGAGGTGCTGGCCGGGCGCGGCATCACGATAGTCTATGGCGGCGGCGCGAAGGGCTCGATGGGCGCTCTCGCCGACGGTGCGCTCGGCAAGGGAGGCCGAGTGATCGGCATCCTGCCGCGCTTCATGGCGGATCTGGAGTGGGGCCATCCCGGGCTGTCGGAGCTCAGGCTCGTCGAGGACATGCGCACCCGCAAGCACCTGATGCTCACCGGCGCGCAGGCAGCCATCGCGCTGCCCGGCGGCTGCGGCACGCTCGAGGAACTCCTCGAGGCGATCACGCTCAAGCGCCTGGGCCTCTTTCTCGGCCCGATCGTGTTGGTCAACACCCGCGGATACTTCCGTCCGCTCCTGGAGGCGCTCTCGCGCGCCGTCGAGGAGCATTTCATGGACGACCGCCATGCGCTCATGTGGCAGGTCGTCGGGCGGCCGGAAGAGGTGCCGGAAGCGCTCGAGCGCGCGCCCGCCTGGTCGGCGGAGTTTCGCGCCTTCGCGGCCGTATAGCGTCCGGCCGCCGCTGCGAGCCAGACTAGCCGGTCTCTGCCGCCGCCAACACCTTGCCGAAGCGCCGCTGCCGGCGGGCATAGTCGGCCAGCGCCGCTTCCAGCTCCGCCTCGCCGAATTCCGGCCAGAGCCGATCGGTGAAGTACAGCTCCGCGTAGGCACAGTCCCACAGGAGAAAGTCCGACAGCCGCTGCTCGCCGCCGGTGCGGATCAGCAGGTCAACCGCCCCGACGTCCGGCACCGAATGCGCGGCCCCGGCGAGCAGGCGCTCGAAATCCTCGATGCTCAGGCCACCCTCGCGCGGGGCACGGCGCGCAGCCTCGAGGATGCTGTGCTGCGAGGAATAATCGATCGCGATGCGCAGGTTCATGTGCGAGCAGCCCGCGGTCAGCCGCTCGCTGTACTCGATCGCACGCACCAGGCTCGCGCGCAAACGGTCGCGGCGGCCGATGACATTGATGCGGATGCCTTGCTCGATGCACTGGTGCGTCTCGGTCGTCAGATACCGCTGCAGCAGGCGCATCAGCGCATCGACCTCGAGGCTCGGGCGCCCCCAGTTGTCGGAAGAGAACGCATAGAGCGTCAGCGTGCGGATCCCTGCGCGTGCGGCCGCCTCGACGATGCCGTTGACTGCCTTTGCGCCATGGACATGGCCGGCGCTGCGCGGCATTCCCCGGCGTTGCGCCCAGCGTCCATTGCCATCCATGATGATTGCGACGTGCAGCGTCATCGGGTTGCTCACGATCGCCGCGTCGCCTTGATGACCGCCTCGATGTGCTCGAGGTAGCGGTAGAGCGCCTGCCGCCCCACGGCGGTCAGCCGGTACTCCGACTTCGGACGCCGGCCGGCGAAGGACTTCGAGCACTCGATGTAGCCCGCCTCCTCCAGCTTGCGCGCATGCGCGCTCAGATTGCCGTCGCTGACATCGAACAGCGCCTTGAGCTCGTTGAAGGTGAGCTGCGGGTTCACCGCCAGCGCGCTCATGATGCCGAGACGCACGCGCTCATAGACCAGGCGGTCGAACTTCGAGTCCTCGGCGCCGCCGCGCGGCACCGGCACGGCCACGGGCTTGCTCGTTTCCGGGGAGCGCATCACCGCCTCACGCCTGCGCGCGACCGTCTTCATGTTGCCTGGCGCTCCACATCCTCAATCCGTCCGATCAGGAATCCAAACACCACGTGCAGCACCCCGAAGCCGCCGCCGAGGATCAGGTTGTGCCAGCGCGGCGAGACCTCGAAGGCCACTGCCCCGCACACCACGAAAAGCCCGCCCATGACGCCGATCAGCCGCATCATCGCCGGTGCCGTCATCAGCATCGCGGAAAGCACCGCGCACCCATAAAGGAGCAGCCACACCCCCGGAAGCAGCCGCGCCTCGCCCACCTGGCAAAGCACGAGGGTGAGCACGCCGCCAGCCAGCAGCGCCGGACACAGACACAGCACGAAGCGCCGCGCCGGCCCGCGGTAAAGCGGCAGCCCGATCCCCGAGCGGTGGCGTGCGACCAGCACCACTCCGACCCCAGCACCCACCGTGGCCGCGACCAGCCAGATGATCAGCCAGTGCGCCGCCAGCGCCGGAACCGAAGCCACCCCCGCCGCCACCAGCCCCACCGCCCCCATGGCGACGCCCGCCGTCCCGGGCACCGCAAACGCCCCAGCCGCATCGATCGAGGCGCGAATGTAGTTGAGCGTCCCGAGCGCATGGCTGTCCAAAGCGACAGTATTGTCAGACCGCATCTAAACCGCCCTCAACGCGTCCCCGCACGAATTTAGCA
Organism: Steroidobacteraceae bacterium; assembly: GCA_036393055.1. Lineage (GTDB taxonomy): Bacteria > Pseudomonadota > Gammaproteobacteria > Steroidobacterales > Steroidobacteraceae > 13-2-20CM-66-19. The sequence continues at coordinate 5,868 of DASVWT010000305.1, read as the reverse complement.
GCTCTCTCACTCGCGTCAAGTACTCTGCATCACAAAGTAGATACGCGAGACGAAAGCTGGACAGTGGTATCCCGTAGAAGAGGCGGGCCGAGCGCGTTTGGCGACTCGGCCCGCCGGACTCGCTGAAGCAGTCCTGTGACTTCAGAACTTCAGGAAGAGACCAGCATTCAGGTTCCAGCTGGTGTTCTTGGCCCCCGCCTGATTCTCCGACTCCAGCCGGCTGTACTCCGCAACGATCAGCAGATTCTCAGTGAGATTGTGGTACAGCCCCGCCGTCCACTTGTCATTCTTCTCCACCAGAGTGACCGGATCGATGGCGTTGCGGTCGAGCTTGCTCTGCCCATAGTTCAGCCCCACCTTCGTCGCACCGAGCTTGTACGTCGCCTGCGCGAGGAACCCATCGGAGTCGCGCGCATTGCCGGCCGCATCGTTGGAGAGCACGAAGAGTCCCGTCGTGCCCACGCCCTTGCCCCGGTAGTACCAGCCCATCACCTCGAGCCCGCCGAGGTCGTACTTGCCGCCCAGGTCGAACGCGGTGCTGTTGTATTCGACATTGCCCGTCAGCACTCCCGCGCACGTGGCGGCCGGAATGCTCGCGGTGTCCGCGCAGGCGATGCGCTGCTTCTGATACAGTCCGCTCGCCGACAGGTAGACGGGGCCCGCCGTCCAGGCGACCTTCGCCTGAAAGCCCGGCGAGCTGTGATTCATCGGCACCTGCCCCAGGGTGTTCAGCGGGTCGAAGATCCCCACCGTCACCTTCGCGCCGCCCATGGCGGGCGTCGTGTAATCGATCTGCGACAGCCAGTCGGTGTAGATGTAGCCCAGGCCGATCGACCCCAGCGAAGTGTTGGCCGGCGCCGCGTAGTTGCCGTTGCCGGCGCCGACACCGAGCAGCGTCATATCGTTGAGGATCGCATCCGCGCCGAAGAGGCCGATGTTGCGCCCGGCCATGATCGTGCCCATGGAGCTGTTGCCGACCGTGAGGAACACCTGCCGGATGTCCAGGCCCGCCGTGCCCAGGGCCGTGTGGCCGAAGGTCGGGTTGTCCGCCGACTGCAGATTGGGGCTGCCGCCGTCATTGGTGCTGATTCCCGGATACAGCCCGAAGGTGAACCCGAGATCATAGCCGCTCTGGTTGGTGGCGCCGCTTACCGTGAGCGCCGCGGGCAGCAACCCGTTGCTCACCGAGGAAGAGCTGTCGGGCGCCACGCACGCCAGGCCGCCCCCGACTACCGCCGGGTGCGACTCGCAGTTGGAGTATATGTAGTGTGCGTTGACGTTGCCGTCAAAAGATAACGTCCATTTGCCGGCGGCCACGTCGATGGCGTGTGCCGCTGGCGCCGCGATCGTCCCCAACACAATGGCCGCGAGAAGGCAGGTTCGTTGGTTGTTCATGGAAGCCCCTCCTTGAGACTTGCGGGGTGCAATGCGCGTGCCAGCGCGACTGCTGCAGGCAGCCGCGTGTTGCGCGCGCGACACATCGGTCTCGGCCGGCGGATCCTGTTCCATTTTGCGGTACGGAACGATACAGAGTTGTCACGTTCATGGAACGCCGCGCCGCCGGCTCGCGCACGACCCCGGGCAGTCCCGCTGCAAGGCCGGAAAAACACCGCATCCGCATCATTGCCGAGCTTGCAGTCTGCGCGCGGGCGTGTTTCCCTAGCGTGACAGTGTCACCCGGGGCGTGGCATCCCTGACGCACTCCCCGTACGATGTTTGGGAGGCTCGTATGATCAACGCAACGCGCGGCTGGCAGGCTCCCTCGCTGGACGATCTCACCGCAGGGGAGGCCGGCGCCGCCGCCCCGGAACGCTCGCTCGCCCTGACACTCGAGGACCTCGCCGGCGAGGATCCGCAGATGCTGCGCAACATCCGCTGCGCCCATCGGATCTGCGATACCAACGTGTCGGTGCTCATCCAGGGGCCGACGGGCTCCGGCAAGGAAGCGTTCGCCCACGCCATCCATCTTGCCAGCCGGCGCGCCGGCCGCCCCTTCGTTGCGGTCAATTGCGCCGCCATCCCCGAGACGCTGATCGAGAGCGAGCTCTTCGGCTACAAGTCCGGCGCGTTCACCGGCGCCCGCCGCGAAGGACTGCGCGGCAGGATCGTGCAGTCCTCGGGCGGGACGCTTTTCCTCGATGAGATCGGCGACATGCCGCTCGCCCTGCAGAGCCGGCTGTTGCGCGTCCTCGAGGAGCGCGAGGTCCTGCCGCTCGGCAGCGAGGGCGCCGTCGCCGTCGATCTGCACGTGCTGGCCGCATCGCACCGCAATCTGCGGGAGATGATCGCGCGCGGCGCATTCCGCGAGGATCTCTACTACCGGCTGAACGGCATCACGCTGGAGTTGCCGGCGCTGCGCGAGCGGTCGGACAAGGAGCGTCTGATCCAACACGCGCTGGCGGCAGAGACCGGCAACGGCCGGCCCGCGGCCATCGAGCGCGACGCGCTGCAGCGGCTGCTCGCCTACTCCTGGCCGGGCAATATCCGCGAGCTGCGCAACGTCATCCGGACGGCGCTCGCGATCTGCGAGGGCGGGGTCGTGCGCGCGCTGGACCTGCCGCGGGAGATCCGGGATGACGAGCCGCCGCACGATCAGCGCGCGGACGCCATATCCGCAAGCTTCCACGTCTCCGTGCCGGCATCCGGCGCAGAGCCGGACGCCGCCGGCGGACCGGCCGTCCCGCCGCACAACCGGCTGCAGGCGGCGGAGCGTGCCGCCCTGTTGAGCGCCATCGAGGAGCTTCACGGCAACATGAGCCGCGTCGCGGAGGAGCTCGGCGTCAGCCGCAACACCCTCTACCGCAAGATCAAACGCCACGGGATCGCGCCGGTCAGGCGCACCTGACGCGCAGCCTGCTCTCCAGTTGGCCCGCCGCTTGCACCGCGGCAGGAGCCGCCCGCGCGCGAGGCGGCAACAACATGAGGGCAAAGAGCTCAACGCGGCGGCCGAAGGTCCGGCTCGCACCGGCGCACCGCCTCCTCGGGCCGCCGACGGCGGGCGGACCCGTTCTGGTTACTCGTTCCGGCCGCGTCCGACTCAACGCGACAGCTGCTGCCATTCTCGCTCTGTGCAACGGCACCTGCACTCGCACCGAGATCGTCAGCCGCGTGGCCGGTACGTCAGACGCGTTGCTGGCCGCGGACGTGCGGGCGTTTCTGGAGGCGGCGCGCCGCAGCGGCTGGATCGTCGAGCGCTGATTGGAACCGCAGCCGCGGCGCGAGCGTTCCGCTGCGAGCCGTCGTAGGATGCGACCCCATCGTGGATTCCCCTTCCGAGCACACCGGCCGCACCCGGCGGCCCGATAGCCCGAGTGCGGCCGACGGGCCCGCCGGCCGGCCGTGGTTTCGCCGCCGGGGCGTGCTGATTGCGGCCGCCGTCGTCGTGGGTGTCGTGGTGGTGCTCGGGGTGCTCTGGTATTGGTACGAGAGCGGCTTCGCGACCACCTCCGACGCCTACATCGATACGCACATCGCCTTTGTCTCGCCCCAGGTGGCCGGGCAGGTGCGCCGGGTGCCGGTGCAGGACAACCAGCTCGTCAAGCCCGGCCAGGCGCTGGCAGAGATCGATCCTGCGCGGTATCAGCTGGCATTGCAGCAGGCGCTCGCCAGTCAGGAGCAGGCGCAGACCGGCCTCGGCCAGGCGAATGCCAGCGTCGCCGTGGCGCAGGCCGGCCTCGCCCAGGCGAGCGCCGACCTCGCAAGCGCCAGGGCCACCGCGACCCGCGCTCAGCGTGACCTCGAGCGCTACCAGAAGCTGCGCCAGCTCAACCCCCGCGCCGTGGCGCGCAACGTCGTGGACGAGGCGGTCGCCACAGCGCGCAGCGCCGCCGCGCAGCAGCGCGCCGCCCAGCAACGGCCCAGGAGGCGGGACTCGCGCTGACGCTCGGCGGGATCGTCACCCTGGTGAGCATGCCGCTCGCGGGCATTCTCTCGAGCTACGTGCAACCCCGCGTCCTCATGAGCGCGGCCTTCGCCGTCGAGGCGCTGGCGATGTGGAACATGAGTCATTTCGCCACCACCATGACGTTCGCCAATGTCGCGTTCGCGCGCATGTGGCAGGGGGCGCCGATCCCGTTCCTGTTCGTGCCGCTCATCGGCGCAGCCTATGCCGGCCTGCCCGGCGACAAGACCAACAGGGCATCGGCCATGATCTCCGTCGGCCGCAATCTCGGCGGCAGCATCGGCATCTCCCTGGTGCAGGCGCTGCTCGCCCGCCGCGAGCAGTTTCACCAGGCAAGGCTAATCACGAGGCTGCAGCCGCTGAATCCTGCATATGTCCACGGCATCCACTCGCTGGCGAGCACGCTCGCGGCGCGGGGCGCGCCCCCGGCCGCGGCCTCGCACTTGGCGGTGGGCGCGCTCTATCGGATGGTGCGCCGGCAGGCGGACATGATGGCGTTCGACGACCTCTTCTGGGCATTGATGGTGTTCACCATCCTCATCCTGCCCATCGTCTTCCTCCTGAAGCATGTTCCGCCGGAGCGCGAGCATGCCGGGCGCGTTACAATCCGCGCATGAGCCAAACTACACCCGACGGCGTCACGGAATACGACCCCGCTGAAGTCCAGGACCTGCTCGCGCAGGGGCGCGTCCTGCTGGTCGATGTCAGGGAGCCGATGGAGTATGCGGCGGAGCGCATCTCCGGCGCGCTGCTCTATCCGCTCTCGACGTTCGATGCGGTCCATCTGCCGCCCGACGGCGAGCGCCAGGTGGTCTTTCACTGCGCCGCCGGTGGCCGCTCGATGACGGCGGCACGGATGCGCAAGGCGGCCGGCCAGCCGGCAGCGCACATGGCCGGCGGCATCTCGGAGTGGAAGTCCCAGGGCCTGCCGACCGTGCGGGTCGGCTCACGTCCGGCTTGAGCGGCTCCGACCACCCTCGCGCGATCCGCTCTTTCGTCACCCGCAGCGGCCGTATCACGACCGCGCAGGTGCGCGCGCTGGAGGAGCTCTGGCCCCGGTACGGCGTCGAGCTCGGCACGGCTCCCATCGACCTGGACCAGCTCTTCGGCCGCCGCGCGCGGCGCGTCGTCGAGATCGGCTTCGGCAACGGCGAGAACCTGCTCGCCCTCGCGGCCGCGCGCCCGGCGGAGGATTTCCTCGGCATCGAGGTGCACCGGCCGGGCGTCGGGCGGCTGCTGTTGCAGCTCGAGGAGCGCGCGCTCGGCAATGTGCGGGTGGTATGCCACGACGCCGTGGAAATACTGGAGCGCTACCTCGGCGGCCAGTGCCTGGATGAGATCCTGATCCTCTTCCCGGATCCCTGGCCGAAGAAGCGTCACCACAAGCGGCGGCTGCTCCAGCCGCCATTCGTGGCCTTGTTGGCGCAGCGTCTGAAGTCCGGCGGCGCGCTGCGTCTCGCGACGGACTGGGAGCCTTACGCCGCGGAGATGCTGTCGACCCTCTCGGCGGAGCCTCAGCTGCGCAACGTAGCGACGGACGCAGGCTTCATACCGCGGCCGGCAGAGCGATCACCCACGCGGTTCGAGCGTCGGGGTGAGCGTCTGGGGCACCAAGTCTGGGATCTGGAGTTCCGGCGCGAATAGCGTCAGCCGGGCTTCACGAGGAACGCCGCGCGCAGCCCGTCGATCACGAACTGCACCGCCAGTGCGCCGAGCACGACGCCGAGCAGCCGGCCCGTGACGTTCACGCCCGTCACGCCCATCAGCCGCATGAGCGGCTCGGCGAGCAGCATCATGACGAGGGTGATGGCGAGCACTGCGGCCAGGGCCGCGAGCAGCAGCAGGAAGGTCATCGGCCGATGCGCGATGTGCACCGGCCCGAACCACAGGAGCACGGTAGCGAGCGCTCCGGGGCCGGCGATGAACGGAAACGCCACCGGAAACACCGAGATGTCCGCCCGCCGACG
>DASVWT010000304.1:0-9411 GCA_036393055.1 Steroidobacteraceae bacterium | reverse complement strand
CAACGAAATCCCGCTGGTCATTCTGTCCAATGCCTCCAATGACCAGATCCATCATAACGTCGCCAAGCTCGGGGCGCCGTTCGCGCACGTGTTCACCGCAGAGGACGCCCAGGCGTACAAGCCGCGCCTTCGGGCATTCGAATATGTGATTGACCAACTTGGCTGCGCGCCGGAAGAGATGATGCACGTTTCCTCCAGCTTCCGGTACGACCATATGCCGGCGCGTGACCTGCACTACGGCGCACGAGTGTTCGTCGCGCGGGGGCACGAGCCATCGCTGATGCCGCATTACGCGACTCATGAGATCAGGGACATCGGCGGCTTGAGCGCGCTGGTGGGTCTCTGAGCTGCTCCCGGCGCTCGGCTTTGACTCGATGGAGCGCAAATCAGCGCTCGTGAGGACCGCTGAGGCTCAGGCGGGTAGAATCAAGCCGTTCGTGGGTTAACCCACCTTTTGAGGACCCCGTTCGGCGGGGTGCTGAGCCGATGAGGATGGCCTCGATTCTTGCGCGCGTCGCCGCGACGGTTGCTATTGCAACCGTAGTCACCGGGACATCCACCGGCGCCATTGCGGCACGGGCATCGGCCGCGCAGCCTCGCTCATCGGCGCTCGCCCTCGAGATCCGCGGCGCGATCGGCCCTGCCACGGCGCAGTACATCGAGCATGGGCTCGAGCTCGCGCAGCAGCGCGGCAGCCCCCTGGTCATCGTAGAGATCGACACGCCCGGCGGGCTCTCGACCTCCATGCGGGAGATCATCAGCGCCATTTTGGCATCGTCCGTCCCCGTTGTGGGCTATGTGGCGCCCCCCGGTGCGCGTGCCGCGAGCGCGGGCACCTACATCCTGTATGCGTGTCACTTCGCTGCGATGGCCCCGGCAACGAACCTCGGCGCCGCGACGCCGGTGTCGATAGGCGGCTCCGAGCCGGCGCCGCCCGCGCAAAGCCCGGCGAGCTCCGGCACGCCGGTCAAAGGCGGCGAAGTCGGCAAGACCGGCCAATCGGGCCGGCCAGGTGAGTCCGGCCAAGCCGCTCCGGAGCCGGAGGCGCCCATGAGCGCCGAGCAGCGCAAGGTCCTCAATGATTCCATCGCCTACATCCGCGGCCTCGCGCAGCTTCGCGGCCGCAATGCCGACTGGGCGGAACAGGCGGTGCGCGGCGCGGCGAGCCTGCCCGCGAATCAGGCACTGCAGCAGCACGTCATCGACTTCATCGCGCCCGACATGGCGAGCCTGCTGACACAGTTGAACGGCCGGGAGGCGCGCATCGCCGACCGGACGGTGCGTCTGGAGACTCGCGGGCTGCAGGTCGAGTGGCTGAAGCCCGACTGGCGCACGCGTCTGCTCGGCATCATCACCAACCCCGAGATTGCCTACGGGCTCCTGCTGATAGGCATGTGGGGCCTGATCTTCGAGGGGTACCATCCCGGCGGGGTGTTGCCGGGTGTGGTCGGCGTCATCTCGCTGCTCGTCGCGCTCTTCGCTTTTCAGCTCCTGCCGACCAATTTCGCCGGGCTGGCACTGCTCCTCGTCGGCGCCGGCATGATGGCCGCGGAGTTCTTCTTCCCGGCCTATGGCTCGCTCGGCATCGGCGGTCTCATCGCATTCATCGTCGGCTCGCTCATCCTGTTCTCGGGGACTTCGGGCATCCAGGTGGCGCTGCCTCTCATCGGGGGGCTTGCGACGATCGGCGGCCTCGTCATCCTCGGGATCGTGTATCTTGCCACCCGCGCCGCGCGCAGCCCGGTGGTGACCGGCACTCAGGCGATGCTCGGGGCCGAGGTGGAGGCGGCGGAGGACTTCGTCACGCGCGGCCGCGTGCGCTATGGCGGCGAGTTGTGGAACGCCTGCAGCGCGGCGCCCCTGAAGGCCGGACAGGTGGCGCGCGTCGTCAAGGTGGAAGGTCTAACATTGTGGGTCGAGCCCTTGCCGTGAGGGATCGGCTTCGCCCGGAGATGCTTTCATGTCATACGCTGCCATAGTCATCATAGTTATCATCGCCCTGCTGGTGTTCAGCTCCATCAGAGTCATGAATGAGTACGAGCGGGCCGTGATGTTCACTCTTGGACGCTTCACCGGCATCCGCGGGCCGGGCGTCATCCTGCTCTGGCCGATCATCCAGAGGATGAGCAAGGTGGATTTGCGGGTCATCGTCCTCAACGTGCCGAAGCAGGATGTCATCACCCGCGACAATGTATCCGTCAAGGTGAATGCGGTGGTCTATTTCCGCGTCGTCGACGCCGGCCGGGCGATCATCCAGGTAGCGAATGCCTGGGAGGCTACGAGCCAGGTGGCGCAGACGACGCTGCGCTCGGTGCTGGGTCAGCATGAGATGGATGATCTGCTCTCGCAGCGGGACAAGCTGAACTCCGACATCCAGCGGATTCTCGATCAGGCGACCGAGGCCTGGGGCATCAAGGTCGCCAACGTGGAGCTCAAGGACGTCGATCTCGATGAGACCATGATCCGCGCCATGGCGAGACAGGCGGAGGCCGAGCGCAACCGCCGCGCGAAGGTGATCAACGCCGAGGGCGAGAAGCAGGCGGCGCAGACGCTGGTCGAGGCGGCGGTGGCGCTGTCGCAGGAGCCGAGCTCCCTGCAGCTGCGATACCTGCAGACGCTGGCCGACATATCGCACGACAAGTCCTCGCTCATCATCTTCCCCTTGCCCCTGGATCTCATCCGCCCATTGATGGGCGCGCTGGGGCCGGAGCGAACCGGTCCCACGGGCCCCTAGCCGCCACCGATGACGGGTCTTGCCGCGCGACGGGTGCTCAGTGCCGCGGGTGTGCTGCTGGCATTGGCCACGATCGCCGGTGCGTTGGGGGCCCACACACTGAAGACCCACTGGGCGGCGCAGCGGCTGGACGTGTACGACACGGCGGTGCGCTACCAGTTCTATCACGCGTTGGGTTTGCTTGGGGTCGGCCTCGCGCTGCGCACGCTCGATGTTGGCGCACTGCGCGCGGCGGCGCTCCTCATCATCGCCGGGATCGTGCTCTTTTCCGGCAGCCTCTATGCATTGACGCTCGGCGCGCCGAGAGTGATCGGAGCGGTGACGCCGATAGGAGGATTGGCATTGATTGCGGGCTGGGTAGCATTCGTTTACGGCATTTGGCGGTCATGAACCGGTGCGAACCCGTTTAGGCTCGCGGATCGCAGTCCTGGCGATCGGCGTCTGGCCAAGTTGGTGATGCGCTCTTTGGAACATTCGGGACTGCCTATAGATGCCTCGCTTCCGGAGCTACGGCGGGCGCTTCGGGGGCATTCCTCTGCGGTGCTCACGGCGCCGCCGGGAGCGGGCAAGAGCACGGTCGTTCCGCTGGTGCTGCTCGAGGAGCCCTGGGCGGCGGGCAAGCGCATTCTGATGCTGGAGCCGCGGCGGCTGGCCGCCCGGGCGGTGGCGCTGCGGATGGCTCAGACGTTGCGAGAGGCGGTCGGAGGCACCGTCGGGTATCGCATGCGCCTCGATACTCGGGTATCGAGGGATACGCGCATCGAAGTCGTGACCGAAGGAGTGTTGACACGGATGCTGCAAACCGACCCGGCGCTCGAAGGCGTCGCGGCGGTCTTGTTCGACGAGTATCACGAGAGGAGCCTCAACGCGGATCTCGGGCTCGCTCTCGCGCTGGACGCGCGCGAGAACCTGACTCCGGACCTGAGAATCCTCGTCATGTCGGCAACGCTCGAAGGCGCAGCCGTGTCGCGGCTGCTGGGCGATGCGCCCGTGGTGAGCGCTCACGGCAGGTCCTTCCCGGTGAAGACGCGCTACGCCGGGCAAGGCGCCCCGCCGCTGCCGGATGCGGCGAGGGGACGCGGGATGCACGATGGCCCGGAAGCGCTCACGGTGAAAATCGTGCGGTGGGCATTGGAGGAGGAGCAGGGAGACATCCTGGTCTTTCTTCCGGGCGCACGGGAGATCCGTCGCGTGCGTGCCCTGCTCGAGGAATCGGTGCCGGCGGCTTCCGGTACGGCGGGGCGGGTGCTGATCCTGCCGCTTTATGGGGAGCTCTCGAGCGAGGAGCAGGAATCGGCGCTTATGCCTGCCCGGGCGGGATCCCGCCGCGTCGTCCTCGCAACCAACATCGCCGAGACCAGCCTGACCATTCCGGGGGTGCGAGTAGTCGTGGACTCAGGGCTCGTGCGCCGACTGCGCTTCGATCCGGCAACCGGCATGAGCCGTCTCGAGACCGAGCGTATCTCGCGCGCTTCGGCGGAGCAGAGACAGGGCAGAGCCGGGCGTGTGGAGCCTGGCGTGTGCTATCGCGCCTGGAGCGAAGGTGCGCAACGGAGTCTCGCGCCCTTCAGTCCGGCGGAGATCGTCGAGGCCGACCTGACACCGCTTGCCCTGGAGCTCGCGAGCTGGGGAGTGCGCGATGCGGCTGCGCTCAGATGGCTCGATCCGCCCCCACCGGCAATGCTGGCGAGCGCGCGCGACCTGCTCGGGCGCCTCGGCGCGCTGGATGGCGGCGGACGGATCACGGCTCACGGCCGCGAGATGGTGCGCCTCGGCGTGCATCCGCGGCTCGCGCACATGCTGCTGCGGGCGAGAGAGACAGAGTCCCTGCCGCTGGCCGCGGACCTGACGGCACTGCTGTCGGAGCGGGATCTGCTGCGAGGGTCCGAGGGAGCCCGGGACGCGGACATCCGCGGGCGCATCGAGGCGTTGCGGGGCGAGGGTGAATCGGGCGGCATCGATCGTGGGGCATTGCAGAGAGCCCGACGCAGCGCGCGGGAGCTGCTGCGGCATCTCGGCGTAGCGGCGGATTCCCGTGCGCGGGGCGGCGCGGTGAGGGGTGCGGCAGCGATTAGCCCGGGGGCGAGCAGCTTGCGAAGCGGCGGCTCCGTCGGAGGTCTGCTCGCGCTGGCGTTTCCGGACCGCATCGGGCGGCAGCGTGCCGGCGCGCAGGGGCGATTCACGCTGACCAATGGCCGCGGCGCGCATTTCGCCGAGCCGCAGAGCCTCGCGCGCCAGGAGCTCATCGTCGCGGTGGACCTCGATGACCGCGAGCGGGATGCCCGCATCCGGCTGGCCGCGCCGCTCGATCGCGGCGATCTCGAGGAGCTGATGGCCTCACGCCTCGAGCGTGCCGACTCGGTCGAGTGGAACGCGCGGGAAGAAGCGGTTCTCGCGCGGCGTGTGCTGCGGCTGGATGGACTCGTGCTGGAGGAGAGTGCTCTACCCGAGGTGCCGCGCGCGCAGGCGCGTGTCGCCATGCTGCAGGGCATCCACCAGCTCGGGATCGAGTCGCTTCCCTGGAGCCGTGAGGCACGCGATCTGCAGGCGCGCATGGCATTCGTGCGCAAGCTGGGCAGTGAACTCACGTGGCCGGACCTCTCGGACGCGGCGCTCGCAGCGTCACTCGATGAGTGGCTCGCGCCATGGCTCGACGGAATCACGCGCCGCGAGCATCTCGCGCGCATTCCGCTGCTCGATGCGCTGCTGGCACGGTTGAGTTGGGATGAGCGCCGGGAGCTCGATGCCCTGGCCCCGGCCCATCTGGCGGTGCCGAGCGGCTCGCGGGTGCGCATCGACTACCTCGATGAGAGCGCGCCCGCGGTCTCGGTACGCCTGCAGGAGGTGTTCGGCCTCGAAGCCACGCCGCGGATAGGAGGCGGCCGGGTACCCATCACCTTCAAGCTGCTCTCGCCGGCGCAAAGGCCCGTGCAGGTGACGCGCGATCTGGCGAGCTTCTGGCGCGGCGCGTATGCGCAAGTGCGCAAGGATCTTCGGGGCCGATACCCGAAGCACCACTGGCCGGAGAACCCCCTTGAAGCGCAGGCTGTCAGAGGCGTGCGGCGGCGAAATTAAGCCGGTACACTGCGCGTCCATCCTGCACGGCACGACGGCGCGCTGCACGCGCCCCCAGTTACCCGTACGACGTGGAGCCACGGGGCTGTCGAACGTGCCGCTTTGCCGGATGAGGGCGCAGTACAGATGAAGCCAAGCGTTCTGATGGATCATCAATACCCAATGATGACGAAGCCAGTGGAAGCGGCCGCCGCACCGGCGCCGGCCATCGATGTTCGTTTCGGGCAGGTCGGCCTGATCCAGGTGCGTATCCGCTCGACCGATCCGGGTGCGATTCTCGATGAGCTGACCGGTCGTGTCGCCAGCGCGCCGCTCTTCTTCAAGCGCACCGGAGTGTGCCTGGACCTGACCGTGCTCGGCAGGAAGCCGCAGGTCGAGGAAATGCGTGCGGTAATGGATGCCGTGCGCCGGGCGGGCATGCTGCCAGTGGGGCTGGTCGGCGAGTCCGCGGCGGTGGAGTCGCTCTCGGCGGCGCTGGAGCTGCCCGTTCTCGCGCCCTTCCGCCCGCAAGCCCAGACGGCAGCGCCGATCGTGCAGCCGGCGGAGCGCGCCGAGTCCGGTATTCCCGCATTGATGCAACATCAGCCGGTCCGCTCAGGGCAGCGCCTGTACGCCCGCAGCCGCGATCTGGTGGTCACGGCGACGGTCGGTGCCGGTGCCGAAGTGATCGCCGACGGATGCGTGCACGTCTACGGCTCATTGCGCGGGCGTGCCGTCGCCGGGGCGCGCGGGGACACCACTGCGCGGGTGTTCTGCCAGGAATTCCGCGCCGAGCTGGTTTCCGTCGCGGGAGTATTCCGGGTATTCGAGACCTTGCCCCCGGAGCTGGCGGGCAAGCCGGTGCAGGCGTGGCTGGATGGCGACGACTTGCGTTTCGCGCCCTTGGGTGGGTGAATACCCAACATCAATTCGGAGATCGATTTGACTGAGATCATTGTGGTGACTTCGGGCAAGGGCGGCGTCGGCAAGACGACCACCTCGGCCAGTGTGGCATGCGGCCTCGCCCGCCGCGGCAAGCGCGTGGCGGTGATCGACTTCGACATAGGGCTGCGCAATCTCGACCTCATCATGGGCTGCGAGCGCCGGGTCGTATACGACTTCGTCAACGTCATCCAGGGCGATTGCACGCTGAAGCAGGCCCTCATCAAGGACAAACGCCTGGCGACCCTGCATGTGCTCGCTGCTTCGCAGACGCGCGACAAGGATGCGCTCACTGCTGAGGGCGTCAGGCGCGTTCTCGATGAGCTGATCGCCGAGGGCTTCGATTACATCCTCTGCGATTCCCCGGCCGGTATCGAAAAGGGCGCGCACCTCGCGATGTATTACGCCGACCGTGCAGTGGTGGTCGTCAATCCCGAGGTCTCATCGGTCCGCGACTCCGACCGCATCCTGGGATTGCTTTCGAGCAAGACGCAGCGCGCGGAGCAAGGCAACGGTGGTGTGAAGGAACATCTTCTGCTGACGCGATACAACCCAAGGCGGGTCGCGAGCGGAGAGATGATGAGTGTGGATGACGTGAAAGAGATACTGGGACTCGACGTGATAGGTGTGGTGCCGGAATCCCCGGATGTGCTGGCGGCGTCGAATGCCGGCGTCCCGGTGATTCTCAACGACGAGAGCGACGCGTCGCTGGCCTACGACGATGCGGTGGGGCGCCTCCTCGGCGAGGATCTGCCGTTGCGATTCCTGGAGGAGCCCAAGAGAGGCTTCTTCGCCCGTATGTTCGGAGGTTGAGGTGGGGCTGCTCGCTCTATTTCGCCGCACGCCCTCCTCGGCCAGTGTCGCCAAGGAGAGGCTGCGCATCATCGTTGCGCAGGAGCGCAGCGCGCGCGGCAGCCCGGATTACCTGCCGCTGTTGCGGCGCGAGATCCTCCAGGTGATCCACAAGTACGTCAACGTCGATCCGGACGCGGTCCAGATCAATCTCGGGCAGGAAGAGGGCCACGAGGTTCTCGAGCTCAGCGTCGCCTTGCCCGAGAAGACGCGGGCGTAAGCCGCGGCCAGCCGAGAGGGGCAGGCGACGGAGGAAGCCTGCGCCGACGGCGCTTCGTGGTAGCTTCAGCGGCTGGGTGCCGCGAGCCGCGGCAGATCGATGGAGTTCGGCCATGCTCCGAGTCGCACGAGCCCTGCCTTTGATTGCCGTCCTTCTCACCGCGAGCGCGCTCGGCCGTGCCGCGGTGCCGGCCGTTACCGACGGCGGCGCTCCCGCCGCGATACCCCCGAGCCCGGCGGCTGCCGCCCTGCACGAGCTGATGAAGGCCGAATGGCTGAGAGAGATGCGCGAGGATCCCCTCGAGGCGTCCGCGGACGGCTTCCACCGATATGACGCCTTCTGGCCCGACGTGAGCCTCGCCACACTTGCGCACGAGCACCAGGAAGACATCCAGACGCTGAAAGACCTCGCGGCCATCGACCGCGGCGCTCTCACCGGGGAGGACCGGATCAGCTACGACCTGTTCGAATATCGCTATCGGATGCGTGTGGAGGGTTATGGGCTCAAAGGTTACCTGATGCCCGTCAATGAGCTCGACGGCATCCAGACCTTGCAGACCCTCACGCACACGCTGCGCTTCCAGAACGAGGCCGACTACCGCAACTTCCTGCATCGCCTGCAGACTTTCAGGCCCTACATGGAGCAGACGATCGCGCTGCTGAAGCAGGGCGTCGCGGACGGCATGACGGAGCCGCAGGTGGTGATGAAGCGGGTGCCGCATCAGATCGCCGCTTACGTGGTGACCGACCCGGCGCAGAGTCCGATGTACGAGCCCTTCCAGCAGATGCCGGACATCATTCCCGCAGGCGAGCAGGCACAGCTGCGCGCCGCGGCCAAGGCGGCGATCGCCGGAGACGTCACGCCGGCATACCGGGAATTCCAGCAGTACTTCGATCACGAGTACCTGCCGCACTGCCGCAGCAGCATTGCGGCGGAGGCTTTGCCCAACGGCAAGGCTTACTACGCGTTCCAGGTGCGGGAATACACCACCACTGACCTGGCGCCGGCGCAGATTCACGCCATGGGGCTGCGCAAGGTCGCGCAGATCCACGCGCAAATGGAGCAGGTGTTCGAGCAGGTGGGTTTCAAGGGCAGTTACAAGGACTTCGTGCACTACCTGCGCACCAACCCCCGGTTCTACTTCAAGGATCCGAAGCGGCTGCTGGAGGCCTACCGCAATGCCGCCAAGCGTGTGGACCCGCTGCTCGTGACGGAGTTTCCGGTCTGGATCCTGCCGCGCGTTCCGTACGGCATCCGTCCCATCCCCGCCTCGCTCGCGCCCGACACCTACCCTGCGTATTCGGTGCCCCCGGCCGGGGATGGCAGCGTCGCGGGCTACATGGCCGTCAATCTTTACAAGCCGCAGAGCCGGCCGAAGTACGAGATCCAGGTGCTCACCTGCCATGAGGCCCGGCCCGGGCACCAGCTGCAGATCCCGATCGAGATGGAGCTGACGAATCTGCCGGATTTCCGCCGCTTCGATTACTACAGCTCCTTCGGCGAGGGCTGGGCGCTCTACACGGAGACCCTGTGCGATCAGATGGGCCTCTACGACAATCCCTATTCGAAGTTCGGCTACCTCGATTACCAGATGTGGCGGGCGGTGAGG